>NZ_JBFUFI010000006.1:0-287711 GCF_056403495.1 Devosia sp. P2_G7 | reverse complement strand
CTCCCGCCCGGCTCATGCGTGCCAGGCTTCGTCCCTTGGGCCACTCCGCATCGAGCAACCCTCGCGTGATAGCGGCTTGACCGGCGAACCGGTCCTTGCCGTGATGGTTTCCGCCTGAACTGCAGCGACCCGCAGCCCACCCGGTCTCCTCCGCACCAACCACTCGTCATGATCTCGCTTCGGTGCAGCGGACGAGGGGAGAATCGCATGGGTGGGGAGTGGGGGGATAGATCGGCGCAAGATTCTCGCAACGCCTTGCCCGGCCTCACGATTGTGGCTCCACTCACCCCACCCATCCTCCCCCGTCAGAGGGGGAGGTGCCGCATCGAGCTCCTCGGCGAGATCGCGCCTCACTTCATGACGCGTGTGCAAATGAGAAAAGAGCGCACCGTTTCCGGACGCGGCGACGGTAGATCACGGAGTTCGGCACTCTCCCGGGCGGCGCTGATGAACAACGATGCGTAGCGTTCATCGCGGCCATGAGCCCCTCTTGACCAATGTCGTTATAACGTCATAACTCTATAACGTCAGCCGGGCGGAGGCATGCCTGGCGCGTACAGGGAGAATTCGAATATGCAGCTGTTCCAGGCTTTGACGCGTGCCGCGGGCACCGTTGCCATCCTGCTTTCAAGCACCGCGCTGGTTTCGGCCGCGGATGTGTCGTTCCTCACCCACTGGGCGCCGGACACGGTGGCCAAGCTGGAAGCGGCGGCCGCGACCTACACTTCGGCCCACCCCGACACCAAGATCACCGTGCGCGCCGTGCCGTTCGGCGACTTGTTGACGACGCTGCGCACTTCGGGCGGCGGCGCCGGCGGGGCGACGATTGCCGGCATTTATGATGCTTGGCTGCCCGACCTCGCCAAAGACCAACTGGTGGCGGCGGTTCCCGATGCGATTGCGGCGGACACCAAGGCCAACTGGCCGGCGGGGGTGATCGGCGCGGCTTCGATCGGCGGCGTGCTGTATGGCATTCCGAACGAGATCGACGTCTATGCGCTCAACTACAACAAGAAGCTGTTCGCCGAAGCCGGGATCGCCGAGGCGCCCAAGACCTGGGACGAATTCCTCGCGGCGGCCGAGAAGCTGACCGACAAGGCGAAGGGCCAGCAGGGCTTTGGGCTCATCAACTCGTGGGCGGCAGGCGTGCTGCACCCGTTCTCGTCGCTCTTGGTTTCGAATGGCGGGGACCTCGTGGTCGACGGCAAGCCGGTGCTCGACAGCGAGGCGGCGAAGCAGACCTTCGAGCTCTACGAGAAGCTGATCAAATCGGGCTATTCCGACCCGGCGATGGCGACGGCCGACGCCAACACCACGGGGCCGTTCCTCGACAGTTTCGTTTCCGGCAAGACCGGCATGATCATCATGGCGAACTGGTGGGAATCGGCGCTGAAGGCCGGCATGGGCGATGCGTTTGCCGATGTCGCCACGGCGCCGATCCCGGTGGGGCCGTCGGGTGATGTGCCGCGGTCGATCTCGTATTCGTGGATGACGGTGGTGAACGCCAAGGCCTCGGCCGAGGAGCAGGCGGCGGCGTGGGACTTCCTCAACTGGCTCAACGGGCCGGAATCGGGTCCGAACGGCGCGTCGGCGATGGGCGATATCCTGATGTCGATGGGGATTTTGCCGTCGCGGACTTCGGATGGGGCGGCGTTTGCCGAGAAGCTCGCTGGGGATGCGTTCCTCAAGGGCTATACCGAGACGCTGGCCAACGCCAAGGGGTTCCCGGTGGTGCTGGGCGGGCAGGAGTTCTCGGAATCGCTGCAGAAGACGCTGGAAGCGGTGCAGTTCGGGCAGCTGTCGGCGGCTGATGCACAGGCGACGGCGCAGGCTGATGCGACGGAGATTCTCGAGCGTAACGCGAAGTAGTCGGTGGGTGGCCGTACGCTTTGGAGCGTGTGGCCACCCCCACCCTTGATCCCTCCCCACAAGGGGGAGGGAGACGATAGAACCGATGGTGCTACCCCGCCTCCCTCCCCCTTGTGGGGAGGGAATGAGGGTGGGGGTGGCCCACGCACAGTCCTCGATGACCAGCAGAACATGACCAACACCCAACACCGATCGGCGGTTTTCATGCTCGCGCCTGCGACCGGGCTGCTGGCGGTATTCATCATCATTCCGATGCTGCTGACGATCTGGCTGAGTTTTCAGGAGTGGTCGACGCAGACCGGGTTTGAGACGGCGACGTTTGTCGGGGTGCAGAACTTCATCGATATCTTCGCCAACAACTCGGTGGGGCGCGACTTCAAGGCGGCGCTGGTGAATACGGCGCTCTACACGGTGGCGTCGGTGGCGATCATCCTGCCGCTGTCGGTGATGCTGGGGCTCTTGGTGCACCAGAAGATCGCGCCGGGCGGGGTGTTCCTCAGGACCGTGCTGTTTTCCACCTACATGGTGCCGATGATCGCGGTGGCGCTGGTGTTCTCGAAGCTCTACTCGCCGACCGAGGGGCCGCTGAACCAGATCCTCGGCTGGGTCGGCATCGGGCCGCAGACCTGGCTGAGCGCGCCGCAGACGGCGCTGTTCTCGATCGTGATTTTGAACGTGTGGCAGCAGGTGGGGTATTTCACCGTGCTGGCGGTGGCGGGGCTGACGCAGATCCCGGATTCGATCTACGAGGCGGCGAAGATCGATGGGGCGAACCCGGTGCAGCGGTTCTTTGCCATCACCCTGCCCCTCCTCGGCAACACGCTCTTGTTCTCGTCGGTGATCGCCATCATCAACGCCGTGCAGGTGTTCGAGCCGGTGGCGCTGATCACCCAGGGCGGGCCGGTGAATGCCACCAATGTGCTGACCTATCATATCCGTCGCGTCGGCATCGAACGCGCGCAGGGCGGGCTCGGCTCGGCCATGGCGGTGACGCTGATGCTGGCGCTGATCGTGGCGATTGCGCTGCTGTTCGCCTTTGCCCGCTCGCGGGAGGCGAAAGCCGCATGAGCGCCGCCATAACCACTGCAGTTGCCGATCGCCGCGCCCTCGAACGGCCGCGCTACAAGCTGAGACCGGCCAGCGCATTGCTGGTGCTGGTGATCATCGTGGTGGCGGTGATCGCGGCCTTCCCGCTGGCCTGGATGGTGCTCACGAGCCTGAAGACGCCGCAGGAGACGATGCAGGTGCCGCCCGTCTGGCTGCCGGGGGCGCCGAACCTCGATGCCTACGCGCAGGTGGCGGAGGTGGTGAGCCTCGGGCGCTCGTTCTTCAATTCGGCTGTGATCGCGGTGGTGACGACGGTGGCGATCATCGTGACCAGCCTGATGGCCGGGTATGCGTTCGCCAAGTACGAGTTCCGCTACAAGGAGGCGCTGTTTGCACTGCTGATCGCGACGATGTTCCTGCCGCCGATCGTGACGCTGATCCCGCTGTACCGGATCACCGGCTATCTGGGGCTGAATGCGAGCCTTGCCGGGGTGATCGTGCCCAATCTCGCCAATGCGTTCGGGATTTTCCTGATGCGGCAGTTCATCAAGGGCGTGCCGGATGAGCTGATCGAGGCGGCGCGGGTGGATGGGGCGTCGGAATTGCGGGTGCTGTTCCAGATCGTCGCGCCGGCGGTGATGCCGGCGATCGCGGCGCTGGTGCTGTTCGCGTTCGTCTATCACTGGAACAGCTATCTGTGGCCGCTGACGGTGCTGCAGGGGAGCGCGGACCAGTATCCGATCGTCATCTCGCTCTCGCGGCTGCTCAGCTACAACCGCGGTGCGATGAATACCGGGCTGGTGATGGCGGGCGCGACGCTAGCGGTGCTGCCGCCGGTGCTGCTGTTCGTGATCCTGCAGCGGTTCTTCGTCGATTCCGTCGTGAGTTCGGGGGTGAAGGGATGAGCACGATCCTCGCCATCGATCTCGGAGGGACGCGGTTCCGCGCCGGGATTGCGGATGTGGCCGATCCGGCGGCAGTGCAGCCGGTGGGTGAATGGGCGGCGCCGCAGACGCTGGCGGCGTTCATGGAGTTGTTGCGGTCGCAACTGGCGGCGCATGGGGCGACGCGGCTGGGGCTGGGGATACCGGGGCTGGCACAGGGCACGGTGTGCCGGTGGGTGCCCAACCTCGGGTATCTCGATGGACTCGACCTTGCGGCGGAGCTGCCGGGGGTTTCGATCGGGCTCGGGAACGATGCGCAGCTGGCGTTGCTGGCCGAGGCTTCGGCCGGGGCGGCGACGGGGCTCACGGACGCGATCCTGCTCGCCATCGGCACGGGGATTGGGTCCTCGGTGCTGGCGGGTGGGCGGATCGTTGCCGGCAATGGCGGGGCGGCGTGTTCGTTCGGCTGGGCCGTGGCGGATGTGCACGATGCGGGCGAGGACCGGAGCGGTTGGCTGGAGCGGCAGGCTTCTGGCCGGGCGCTCGATGTTGCGGCGCAATCGATCGGGCTGCCCGATGGGGCGGCGCTGGTGCGGGCGGCGCGCGGGCGCGACGCGGCGGCGATCGAGGCGCTGATGCCGGCGATGACGGCGCTGGGTACAGCGCTGGCCGGGGCGGTGGCGCTGCTGGCGCCGCAGGCGATCATCCTCGCGGGTGGTGTTGCAGCATCGGTGGATGTGCTGAAGCCGCTGATCCTCGTGGCATTGCGGAAGCAATTGCCGCCGCATCTCAGAGAGATTGATTTGAGACCCGGGCAATTCGGGCCGAAGGCCGGCCTGGTGGGTGCCGCGTTTGCGGGCGGCTACGGGGCGAACTGGAGGAATGGGCATGGTTGAACCGACAGGTCTGATGAAGCCGGACCGGCGGCGGCCAGAGCCGCTGTGGCACCAGGCCGAGATGGCGCTGCGCGAGCTGATCGAGCGGGGCGAATGGACGTCGGGGTCGCAAATCCCCAACGAGGACCGGCTGGGTGAGATGCTGGGCATTTCGCGGATTACGCTCAGGCATGCGCTGCGCAACCTCGAGGAAGCCGGGCTGCTGCGGCGCGAGCACGGGCGCGGCACCTTCGTGCGGTCGGCGACGGTGGTCGCCGGTGTGCGCGGGCTGACGAGCTTCACCGATGAAATGAAGACGCTGGCGCTGGCGGCGGGGACCAAGCTGCTCGAGGCGCATCGCGTGCCGGCCGACGAGGAGATGGCCGATGCGCTGGAGATTGCGCTCGGCGACCCGGTGGTGCAGTTGCGCCGGCTGCGACTGGGCAACGGCATGCCGATCGGCATCCAGACCAGCCACCTGCCCGAGGCGCGGGTGCCGGGGCTGTTCGAAGATGCGGCGAATGTACAGTCGCTCTACGGCTGGCTGAAGGAGCACTGCGGCATCATCCCGGTGAAGGCCAAGGAGGTCTATCGGGTCGGCCGGGTGGCGGAGATCGATGCCGAGATGATCCAGCTGGCGGCGGGCACGCCGGCCTTCGAGGTCGAGCGTATCGCCTACGATTCGAGGGGGCCGTTCGAATACGCCCTCTCCACCATGCGCGCGGACCGCTACGAGATTCGCTCCACCCTTTATGTGTAACGCTTTGTTTTGAAAGGCAAACCTATGTCCACCCTGTATATCAGCAAGCTCGTGAAGATCGCCGAGGCGGCGGCCGAAGCGAATGCCGACGCCTTCGACAAGGCCTCGTCCGCGGTTGCGGAAACCCTCGCCAACAAGGGCCTGGTGCACCTGTACGGTTCGGGCCACTCGGTGCTGCCGGTGCAGGAGACCTACCCGCGCTATGGCTCCTATGTCGGCTTCAACCCGCTGACCGACCCGCGCGTCATGTGGCACAACATCCTCGGCGCCGGCGGCGTGCGCGAGCTGCTGTGGCTCGAGCGCACCGAGAAATATGCCGAGAAGTTCCTCGACCATCAGCCGCTGAATGCCGGCGACACCATCGTGATCTTCGGCCATTCGGGCAGCAACGCCTCAGGCATCGACACGGCGCTTTATGCGAGGGAGCGCGGGCTGACGGTGATCGCCATCACCGCGAAGTCCAATGCCGGTAAGCCCGCCAGCCATAGTTCGGGCAAGCGCCTGCCGCACGCTGCCGACATCGTCATCGACACGGGCTCGCCGGTGGAAGATGCGATCGTCGACATCAAGGGCTGGAGCCGCCCGGTGGCGGGTTCGTCGACTGTGCTGGCGATGATGATGATGCACGAGTTGCTGGCCGAGAGCGCGCAGAAGCTGGCGGATCGCGGCATCGAACTGCCGGTGTTCGCTTCGCCGACGATCCCGGGCGTGACGCTGCATGACACCGACATCATCTACGGCGTTTACCGCGAGCGGATGCTGGAAGCGCAGCAGAAGCATCTGCCGCAGTTCAAGAAGTCCATGGCCCAGGAAGGCTGATCGGACGTCCCGGGCGCTTGGCTGACCCTGACGCCCGGGACACCTTTTCGATATGACCCAGACACTTACCGCCTACACCGGCGCTCGCATCTTCGATGGCGAGGCGTGGCACGATGATGCTGCGCTCGTGGTCGAGGCCGGGTTCGTTCATGCCATCGGCGCTGTGCCTGCTGGGGCTGTGCGCGTTGTCCTCGATGGTGGGGTGCTGGCGCCTGGGCTGATCGACCTGCAGGTCAATGGGGGTGGCGGGCATCTGGTTGGGGCAGGAACGACAGCCGATGACTTGGCGATGGTTAGCGCTACGCATGCGGCGTTCGGGGTGACCGGGCTGTTGCCGACGCTGATCACCGACGCGGCCGAGGTCACCGATGCGGTGCTGACGGCGGGGGCCGAGGCGGCGCGGCGGAAGGTGCCGGGCTTTCTCGGGTTGCATCTCGAGGGACCGCATCTGTCGCTAGAGCGGAAGGGTGCGCATGATCCGGCGCTGATCCGGCCGATGGACGAGGCGGACCTGGTGCGGCTGGAGCGGGCGCGCGGCGCCCTGCCCCATCTGCTTGTGACGGTGGCGGCGGAGACGGTGACGCCGGAACAGATCGCGCGGCTGGTGCGGGCCGGAATCGTGGTCAGCATCGGACATTCGGATGCTTCGTTCGACGTGGCGTCGGCGACGATCCGGGCGGGCGCCAGCATGGCGACGCACCTGTTCAATGCGATGAGCCAAATCGGCAACCGCGACCCGGGCGTGGTCGGGGCGGCGCTGCATCACGGCAGCGTGTGGGCTGGGCTGATTGCCGACGGCATCCACGTGAACCCGGCGACGCTGGGGCTGGCGCTGCGGGCGAAGACCGGGCCCGGGCGGATTTTTCTCGTGTCGGATTCCATGTCGCAGGCGGGTACGGACATGGCGAGCTTCGAGCTCAATGGGCGGACGATCTATCGCAAGGACGGCGCGCTGCGGCTTGGTGACGGGACGCTGGCAGGGGCCGACCTGACGCTGGATGCGGCGCTGCGATACGCGCATTTTGAGCTGGGGCTGGAACTGGGCGAGTGCCTGCGGATGGCATCGCTGTATCCGGCGCAGGCGATCGGGGCGGAGGGGCTCGGGCGGTTGGTGCCGGGCGCGCCGTTCGTCTACTTCGGTGATGACCTGAGGGCGCGGACGCTCCCCGCCTAATCGCGGAAACTGTAGCGCGGGGCGTTTTCGGGCTGGAGCAGGATGGCGCGCAGCTCGGTGTCTCCGGCTGTGTAGTCGACCTTGGCGGGTGGCGGGCCGGAGAACGCCTGGATGCCGATCCAGCCGGCGACCAGCGCTCCGGCGAGGATGCCGGCGCCGGTGAAGCGGTACTTGCGGGCGCGTTTGGCGATCCGTCCGGGCAGCAGGAGCAGCCAGAAGATGGGGACCAGCAGGAGCAGAAGGAGCAGTTCCATCGGGGGAACCTCGCACTCATTCCCGCGCAATGTACCGGATCGTGGTTAAGGATTGGTGTGGAGCAGGCTTGCGGCCCGTCGCGGACCGTAGACGCCGAGCTTTGCCGCTGCTACGCATAGGCGTCTAGTAAAGCGGTTTACAAAGCACAATGACAAGCAAATTCAAGACGGCGTTCGGCGACAAGAAGCCGGTGATTGCGATGGTGCACCTGGGCGCCCTGCCCGGCGCTCCGCTGCACGACTACGAGGGGGGCGTGGAGGCGATCGTCGAGGGAGCGCGCAAGGATCTGCACGCGCTCCAGGCGGCGGGCTTCGATGCGGTGATGTTCGGCAACGAGAATGACCGGCCGTATGAGTTCAAGGTCGACACCGCGTCGACGGCGACCATGGGCTACGTGATCGGGCGGTTGCGCTCGGAGATCACGGTGCCGTTCGGCGTGAACGTGCTGTGGGACCCCGAAAGCTCGATTGCTCTCGCGGCGGCGACGGGCGCACGGTTCGTGCGCGAAATCTTCACCGGCACCTATGCTTCGGACATGGGGCCGTGGACGCCGGATGCTGGCAAGGCGATGCGCTATCGCGATCGGCTGGGCCGGCAGGACCTGGCGCTGCTCTACAATGTGAGCGCCGAGTTCGCCTATTCGCTGGACCAGCGGCCGCTTAGCGACCGGGCACGGAGCGCGGTGTTCTCGTCGATCCCTGATGCGATCCTCGTCTCGGGCGCGATCACCGGCGAGGCGGCGAAGATGGTCGACCTCGAGGCGGTGAAACGGGTGCTGCCGACGACGCCGGTGCTGGCGAACACGGGCGTGAAGCACGCGACGGTGGCCGATGTGCTGGCGGTGGCGGATGGCTGCATCGTCGGCTCGTCGCTGAAGGTCGACGGCGACACCTGGAAGGCCGTGGACGCCGACCGGGCGGCCGAGTTCATGCGGCTGGTCCGCGCAGCACGGGGCTACTGATGAGCTTGAAGCAATGGGTTATTGACCTGATGCTGATCCCAGGGCTCTCCGGGTATGAGGGGCGCGTCAGGAAGTACCTGAAGGCGGCGATGGCCGGGTTGGGGATCACCTCGACGACCGACCGGATGGGCAACCTGATCGCGACGCTTGAGGGCGACAAGGGCGCGCCGAGTGTGATGCTGTTCGCGCACATGGACCAGCTCGGGCTGATCGTCAGGAAGATCGAAGCCAATGGCATGGTTCGAGTCGAGCGGCTGGGCGGCGTGCCGGAGCGGGCACTGCCTTCGACGGAGGTGCTGTTTTGCATCGGCGAGGGCAAGGATGTGCCCGGGCTGATTGCGCACAAGAGCCACCACGCGACGTCGCAGGACGAGAAGTACAAGGTACTGCCCTACCCCGAGCTCTATATCGACGCCGGGTTCAAGTCGGCAGCCGAGGTGCTGGCGGCGGGGATCGATGTGGGGACGCCCATCGTCTACGCGCCGAAGGTGACCGAACTCGCCAACGGGCGGATCGCCGGCACGGCGGTGGATGACCGGGCGGCCTGCGCTGTGATGATCGAGGTGGCGAAGGCGCTCGCTGATGTGAAGAAGCGGCCGACGGTGCATTTCGTGTTCTCGGTGCAGGAGGAGTTCAACCTGCGTGGCGCGGTGACGGCGGCGCAGGTGCTGATGCCGGATGTGGCGATCCAGCTTGATCTGATCCTTGCGACGGACACGCCGGACATGACCGCCCGCGGCGATGTGAAGCTCGGCGGCGGGCCAGCGATCTCGCTCTACTCGTTCCACGGGCGTGGGACGCTGAACGGCACGCTGCCGCATCCGGCGATGGTGAAGCTGTTCGAGGACAGCGCCAATGCGGCGAAACTGCCACTGCAGCGGAGCGCACATATCGGGGCGCTGACCGACCTCAGCTATGTGCAGCTGGTGGGCCAGGGCGTGGCGTCGATCGATGTGGGCTTCCCGATGCGCTACTCGCACTCGTCGCTGGAGGTTTGCGACATGGCCGATCTCGAGCAACTGACGATGCTGCTGGTGGAAGCGCTGCCGCGGATCGACAGCAAGTTCAGCCTCGATCGGGACGATTACATCGGATGAGGCACTATCTCGGCATCGATATCGGGACGTTTGAATCGAAGGGCGTGCTGGTGGATGCGGAGGGGCGGATCGTCGCCAGCGCCGCCCGGCCGCACAAGATGCTGGTGCCGCAGCCCGGCTGGGCCGAGCACCGGCCGCGCGAGGACTGGTGGGGCGACTTCTGCTTCCTGAGTCAGGCGCTGATCGCCGATAGCGGCGTCGACCCCAAGGACATCGTGGCGGTGGCGGCAAGCGCCATCGGGCCGTGCATGCTGCCGGTGGATGCCGACGGCGAGCCGCTGATGAACGGCGTGCTCTATGGCGTCGATACGCGGGCGGCCAAGGAGATCGAGGAGCTGACGGCGCGGATCGGCGAGGATGTTCTGCTCAGCCGCTGCGGCAATGCGCTGACCAGCCAGTCGATCGGGCCGAAGATCCTGTGGCTGAAGCGGAACCGGCCGGAGATCTATGCCAAGACCGCGAAGATCCTGACCTCGACCACCTACATTGTGCAGAAGCTGACCGGGCGATACGTGATCGACCACTATTCGGCGGCGAATTTCTCGCCGCTGTATGATGTCGAGAAGCTGGCGTGGACCGACGAGCTGGCGGACGACATCATCGGGTTGGACAAGCTGCCCGAGGCGATCTGGACCACCGATATTGCCGGGACAGTGACGGCGGAGGCTTCGGCGGCGACCGGGCTGGCGGTGGGGACGCCGGTGACCACCGGGACCATCGACGCGGGTGCCGAGGCGCTGAGCGTCGGGGTGCTCGATAGCGGCGACATGCTGCTGATGTATGGCTCGACCATCTTCATCATCGAGATCACGCCGGTGCGGGTGCCGGATGCGCGGCTGTGGTATGCGCCGTGGTTCTTCCCGGGCAAGCATGCCGCGATGTCGGGGCTCGCGACCTCGGGAACGCTGAGCCACTGGTTCCGCGAGCAGTTCGCCAAGGAGCTCGATCCGGCGACGGCGGTGATGGCGCTGGCGCTGGAAGCCGAGGGCTCGCCGCCGGGGGCGAACGGGCTGGTAATGCTGCCGTATTTCTCGGGAGAGCGGACGCCGATCCATGACACCGAGGCCAAGGGTGTGCTGTTCGGGATGGACCTGACGCATACGCGCGGGGACATCTACCGGGCGATCTTCGAGGGCATCGCCTTCGGCACGAACCACGTGTTCGAGACCTATGCCGATGTGGGGCAGCCGCCCAAGGCGATCCTCGCGGCGGGCGGCGGCACGAAGAACCGGGTGTGGGCGCAGGCGACATCGGACGTTTCGGGGCGAACGCAGATCGTGCGGCAGAAGACGGTGGGGGCATCGTATGGCGATGCGTTCATCGCGGCGCTGGCGATCGGGGATGTGCAGCCGGATGATATCCGGACGTGGAACCCGGTGGATCACGAGATCACGCCGGATGCGGGGTTAGCGGAGCTGTATCGGCGGCGGTATCGGGTGTTCCGGGAGCTGTACGAGCGGAACAAGGATTTGATGCGGGAGCTCTAACCCCGGCATCGAGTGCCTGGCGCACCCTCCGAGCTTCGCTTGCCTCCCCCGTCTAGGCGGAGGTGGGGGCCGGTGGTTCTGGCCGGATCGCGCCGCTACCCCTTAATCGATCCCGCTGTCAGGCCCTTGATGATGTAGCGCTCCAGCAGGATGCCGACGACCACCAACGGGGCGATGGCGGCGGTGGAGAGGGCGGCCATGCTCCACCAGTTGATGCCTTGCGAGCCGGTTTGGCTGGCGACCATGACGGGGAGCGTCTTGGCGTTGGAGCCGGTGAGCAGCGCGGCGAAGAAGTACTCGTTCCAGCACAGGATCAGGCTGAGGATGAAGGCGGCGACCATGCCGGGGAGCGCCATCGGCAGGATGATGCGGAGGAAGGTGCCCCAGGGGCCGAGGCCGTCCACTTGCGCAGCTTCGTCGAGCTCGATCGGGATGGTGTCGAACTGGTCCTTCATGATCCAGATGACGATGGGCAGCACGGTGAGCGTGTAGAGGAGGATCAGGCCGGTGAGGCTGTCGAGCAGCGCCAGCTCGCGGTAGAGGACGAGGAATGGCAGCGCGAGAACGACCGGCGGCAGGATGAGCTGGCTGAGGAAGAAGAAGCTCAGGTCTTCGTTCTTCATCCAGAGGAATTTGT
The DNA here is from genome assembly GCF_056403495.1 of Devosia sp. P2_G7. NCBI lineage: Bacteria > Pseudomonadati > Pseudomonadota > Alphaproteobacteria > Hyphomicrobiales > Devosiaceae > Devosia > Devosia sp. P2_G7. The sequence goes on along the minus strand of NZ_JBFUFI010000006.1, from coordinate 275,846 downwards.
ACTGGAAGCGGCTGAGGCCATAGGCAGCGAGCGCGCCGATCATCACGGCGAGCGTCGAGGCGCCGAAGGCGGTGTAGACCGAGTTGAGGAACCGCCCGAGGAACTCGTCGCGAACGGTCGAGATCTGGCCGATGGTGTCGGGGGAGAGGCCGAGCGAGCGCCAGCCCAGCCAGTTGGGCTGGTAGTCGACCCACGGGATGAGGTGGCCGAGCTGCACGTCCTTGGCCACCTTCATCGAGGTGGTGATGGTCCAGTAGACGGGGAACAGCGAGACGAAGGCCCAGAATACCAGCGCCGCGTAGATGCCGATGCGGCCGAGCAGCCACTTGGTTCGGCGGACCGCAACACCGGTATCTGGGTGGGCCGCGGCGGAGATTGTTGCTTCGGCGGCCATCAGGTCATTCTCCGCATGCGCTTGCTCAGCACCCTCAGCAGTATGGTGATGAAGACCACGATCACCACCAGGTAGAACATCGCCAGCATGGTGCCGTAGCCGACGTTCGAGCGGTCGCGGTACTCGCGATAGATGAAGCTCGAGACGCTGTCGGTAGCGCCGCCGGGGCCGCCGGAGGTGACGGTGATGATGATGTCGGCGAGCTTCAATTTGAAGATGATGCGGAGGACGATCGCGGTGATCGAGACCGGCAGCATCAGCGGGAAGGTGATCTGCCAGAAGCGCTGCCATGGCGAGGCGCCATCGACTCTCGCGGCCTCCATGACTTCCTTGGGCATGGCCTGGAGGCCGGCCAGCAGCAGGATCATCACGAAGGGGATCGAAACCCAGGCGTCCATCGCCTCGATCCAGAGCCGGGCGACCCAGGGGTCGGTGAAGAAGCTCGGGTTGTTGAAGCCCAGCCAGCGGGCGAAGCGCGCCACCGGGCCGAAGCGGTATTCGAGCATCGACTTGCCGACCATCCAGCTCACGGCGACGGGCGACAGCATCAACGGAATGAGGAAGACGACACGCCAGAATTTTCGCGCGCGAATCTCGGCGTTCAGAAGCAGCGCGAGGCCGAAGGCGATGGCGTACTCGACGAGGACGAAGAGGACATAGATCACCATGTTGCGCAGGGCGTTCCAGTAGAACGGGTCGCGGACCAGCTGCACCAGGTTGTCGAAGCCGTTGAACTTCTGGCCGGTCAGGGAGGCGAGGTTCCAGTCGGTGAAGGCGATCGACAAGCCGAACAGGGTCGGGAAGATCGCCATGGCAACGGTGAAGAGCGCGGCCGGCAGGATGAACAGGGCCTTGAGGCCCGCCTCGCCGCGCATCATTACCATGCCGGTGCCGAGGGCGACGGCCCAGAGCACGTAGGCGTAAAGCGTCGGACGCCAATCCCTGAGGCCGAGCGGCAGGATGCCCGCCGAGTTGAGCGCCTGCAAGAGGCCGACGGCCAGGAACAGGACGGTGGCGGCGGCGATCAGCGCCCTGCCCGCTTCCTTGCGGCGGGGCGCAACGACGCCGTAGCTTGGTGATTCAGTCAACGCCATCCACGCCTCATCGAACAGTTCGGGCTCAGAACGAAATCGGCTGGTGACGGTCCGCCACCAGCCGTGGATTGTCAATCAGCGCAGGGCGTCAGAGCCCAAGCGAGGCCTTATAGAGCTTGATCTGATTGTCGCGACCGATCTGGTCGGTGATCTTCTCCCAGGCCGCGGCGATGGCGTCGGCGGTTTCCTGAGCGCCGGCGTACTGGCCGTTGATGCCCTTCACCAGTTCGTCCTCGGCGATGGAATAGTACTGGAAGATGCCGGGGATACGCGGCTCGATCGCCGCGTTCGGGTGATTGTAGCTGTCGAGGTTGGAACCGAGATAATCCTCGACGAAGGCGCGATCGTAACCGGCCGCTTCCCACTCCTCGTACTGGAAGTGCGAGTTGCGGTAGGGCTGGAAGCCGGACGGATAGGCGGCGGTCCACAGCGAGATGTCCTTGCCACCGAGATGGGCAGCGGCGGACCAGGCAGCTTTGCGCTTCTTCTCGTCGGCGGAGACGCGGCTTGTGACGTAAACGCCCCAGCCGATATAGGCCATGTTCGGAGCGAAGTTCTCCTTCTCTTCCCAGGCGCTGGTCTTCGAATTGTAGACCTTCTTGGCACCAGGGTTGATCGAGAAGCCAACGACATCGCCGACGACGGAGGTGTCCGAAGTGCGGGCGTTGGAGCCGACGTCGCCCCACCAGGTGAGGGCCGCACCGGTGCCGCCGAGGAACTGCGAGAAGGCAGTGGCGTTCGGATCGGCGTTGAGCTGATCAGGCGGATAGGCGTTGGCCTTGACCAGATCGAGCACGTCCTGGATGCCCTGCACCCAGGCCGGGTTGTTGACGCGCGGCTTCATGGTGTCGGGGTCGAACAGCCAGGCCGGATCGTCCGGATGCTTGGCGTAAGCGGCAGCGCGGTCTTCAAGGAAGTAGAAGCCGAAGCCGCCCCACTGGTACTTCAGCGGGTCGATGAAGCCGTAGGCCGGGGTTCCGGTGATCGGATCGTTCTTGCCGGCAAGGGCCGTGGCCAGCGCCGGGAAATCTTCCCAGTGCGTCGGAACGTCGGCCATGCCACTGATCGAGCCGTCGCCGAAATAGTCCTTGCGGTAGGCGAAGGTGTGGCAATCGCCGTCGATGTTAATGCGGTAGGTCTTGCCATCCCAGGTGCCGACCGGCGCCTTCAGATAGTCCACGAGGTCGTCGGCCTCGATCTGGGTCTTCACCCAGTCGGGCATCTCGTCGAGCAGGCCCTTGCTGGCGGTATCGCCCTCGAAGGGTGCACCCATCTCGACGATATCGAAATCGACGGTGCCGGTGGCGATCGACTGCTGCAGGCGCGGGTTGTAGTCGGCCTGGGCGAGGTCGATCCAGTTGATCTTGGCGCCGGTATAGGCTTCCCACGGCTTCAGGAAGCCGCGGAACAGGAAGTTGTGCAGGTTCTGGTTGTTGAGGCCCATGAAGGTGAGCTCAACGCCGGCGAATTCACCCTCGGCGACGTTTGCCTTGGTGGCGGCGAGGCAGAGTTCGCCGACCTTCTGCCAGTCGGCATCGGTGGGCGAGCCCTTGCCGACGCCGGGGATCTGCAGGATCTGGGCGCGCACGCTGTCCTGGGCGAGGGCGCGGCCGGCGAAAGAGCTGCTCAGGGCAGTGCCGGCGGCAAGCGCGGCAGCGCCCTTCAGGAAGTTGCGGCGGTTCGCCTGCATGGCAGCAACCGCGTTGTAGAGTTCGAGTTTCACGTCAGTTCTCCCTCAAATCGCCGCTCGAGCGGCGTTGTCGCCTCCGCGCCGGCGCTCGATGGGAAACTGAATGGCAGGTCGGGCGGCGCCACAGCGCAACCCAAGTCCCTCAACCCCTGCCTAAGTCCCTCCCCAGGGAGCGCATCCTTATGTGCGGGATGCTGATGAATGGTACGGAGCTAACATGTTAGAAGTCAACAGGTTGGCGGCGCGAGCCGGCGCACCGGACTGCACAAAGAGCACTTGCATTCATGGGTGAGCGGCATTTGCTTTCACCAATGAATGCGCACTTCCGCCTATGCTTCGGGCGGCAGGACGCCCTTCTTGAAGACAAAGCAGCCATAAAACCGGCGCTCGCCGGTCTGGATGACGGCGTAGGATTGCTTGGCGGCCTCATAGAAGGCGAAGCGCTCGATCGAGCCCATGGGAGATGGCTTACCCTCGGCCTTGTCGATGGCGGCCTGGACCTCCTGCTGCACCGCGGGCACCTCGTCGGGCTTGCCGACGATTTCCATGCGCAACGCCGGGTGCGGCACGAAGCTGTCCAGCGGCATCAGCGACAGGATCGCCTCGGCGGCGCGGCCGGCGGTGACATTCTCCAGCTTCAGGAGCTTTCCGTAGACGGTCTGGCGCGCGATCGAATCCGAGGGAAAGTTCATGTCGGCGATGATCAGGTCGTCGCCGTGCCCCATGGATTTGAGCGCATGCAGCACGTCGGCATTCAGAATTGGGTCGATCCCCTTGAGCATGATTTTCTCCCCTGCCCTTGCCGGCTAATGTCCATGGAAAGCCGGAGAGACGCAAGCGAGGGGAGACGATGCGTTACGAGATGATGCTGCCGCACCAGATTCGGCGGGCGATCGAGGAGAACTGGCCGGTCGTGCTGCCGCTGGGGGTGCTCGAGTACCATGGCGAGCACATGGCAGTGGGCATGGATACGCTGGTGGTGATCAAGGTGCTGGAGCGGCTGGAGGCCGAGATGAACCTGGTGATCCTGCCGCCGTTCTACTACGGCGCCGCCAGCTACGCCGTGGAGCCGCCGGAGGGGAACGGCTCGATCCAGGTTGGCCAGCAGGCGCTGGCGCCGTTTGCGGGCGACCTGTTCCGCAGCCTGTTGCGGGTGGGATTTCGCAACATCCACTTCTTCATCCACCACCAGAGCGAGAACTTCGCGGCCGGAATGCCGACCGACCTCAGCTTCAAGTTCGCGGCGCGGCAGGCGATCTTCGCGTGGCTCGAGGAGCATCGGGGCGAAGGCTGGTGGGGCCAGGCCGGGATGGACGACTACTACCAGCAGCACGCGACAGGCGACGACCCGTTCAACTGGATCAAGGGCCACCCGCTGATGACGGCGGAGATCATAAGCAAGTACCCGTTCGATCACGCGGGGATCGGCGAGACCTCGTTGATGCTGGCGCTCTGTCCGGAGGCGGTGGAGATGGCCCGGATAGACGACGCGAAGTGGTACACGCGCAGCGCCCGCGAAGGGACGGCGGAACTGGGGTGGAAGGGCGTCACGATGATCGAGGCGCATCTGAGGGACGTGCTGTCAGCACCGTAGCGCCCGGTTGGTCGATCGCTGGGTTGGAGGCGAAGGTGACGCGGAGGCTTGAGGGCGGCCCGGGTGACGTACTAACGAGAGGCTGGGCGATCAGTGGCCCAAGGGAAATCCTCAGCCAAACGCCTTCACCTTGCCCTTTTCCATTTCGAGCCGCTTGTTACAGGTCTTCGCGAGCAGCTCTTCACTGTGGCTGGCCAGCACAATGATGCCCGCCTTCTCGGCCAGCAGGTTCATCCGGTCCGTCGCCTTCTTCTGGAAGCTCGCGTCCCCTGCCCCGATCCATTCGTCCATCAACAAAATCTCCGGCTCCATCGTTGTGGCGATGGCGAAGGCGAGGCGGGCGCCCATGCCTTGGCTGTAGCTCTTGAAGGGCAGGTCGATGAATTCGCCGAGTTCGGAGAACTCGATGATTTCGTCGGTGCGCTCGGCGATTTCGGCCTCGGTCCAGCCGTTGATCAGGCCGCGCAGCAGGATGTTGCGGCGGCCGGTGGCTTCGGGGCGGAAGCCGAGGTTGATGTTGAACAGGGCATCGACCTTACCGCGGATGTCGAGGCTGCCGGCGGTGGGCTCGTAGATGCCGTAGAGCACCTTGAGCAAGGTGGTCTTGCCGGCGCCGTTGGCGCCGACGAGGCCGAGGCGATCGCCGGCCTTGAGTTCGAAGCTGACGCCATCGAGGGCGGTGACGAAGCGATGCGAGCCGCTGCCCGAGATGGTGCCGCCGGTTTGCGGCAAGCGCTTGTCGCGGGGGCGGAGGGTCAGCTTTTCCCGCACCTGGTAGTTGAGATGCAGATCGTCGGCGCGAATGGAAACCATCAGACGATCAAAGCCACCTGGCGACGGAAGGTGCCGAGCAGCAGGACGGCGATGGCCCACATTGCCAGCGTGATGATGAGGCAAACGCCGAAGGAATTGAGCGGCGCGGTGCCGTCGACGATCGGCTCGCGGACGATGTCGAGGAAGTAGGTGAAGGGGTTCCAGTAGTAGAGCGCGGTACGCAGCGGATCGCCGCCGGCGTTGCCCCAGAATACCGGAGTGGCGAACATGGCGACGCGCATCAGGTTGGCGACGACAAACTGGCTATCGGGGAAGAACACGCCGAGGAAGGCAAAGACCGTCACCACAGCGGGGGAGGCGATGAGTACAAGGGCGATACCCAGCGCCGACCACATCCAGGCACCGGTGACGGCTACCCCGGCAAGGAGCAAGATGATGACGCAGCCAGCCAGGGCGTAGCCGGAACGGATGAGGTTCTGCAGCGTCAGGCGCATGACGTAGACCGACAGCGGAAGGGTCGTGCCCTTGATGAACCCCTCTTCGCGTTCGAACAGCGATACCGCCTGGGTGATCGTGTCGGTGATGTAGAGCCAAACGAGGAGACCGACGCCAATGTAGATGGCGTGCAGCGGGTCCAACGGCGCCGGGGTGAAAATGAAGATGAAGGTGGCTGCGAAGGCGAAATAGTTGACCAGCAGCCAGAGGGGGCCGAGCGTTGTGCGACGGTGCTGATCGAAGATGTCCTCGGTGGCCAGCGCGATCCAGACGCGCCGCTGCTCGTAGCCGCCGACGATGTCGGTGAGCGCGTTGCTGAGAATCTTGAGCATGGGTGCCCCGGGCGGTTAGTCGCGTGCTCGCGTAGCACAGGGAGACGCCGGGGCCAATTGCAGCGATGCCATGTTGGGCGATTGCCACCGCTAACTGACGATGGCGCGGTCGGCGAGGCGGCGCCAATCGGTCCCGTCGGAGAAGGCGAGCGTGGCGCCGCCGGATTCATCCGCGAAGTAGATAAGTTGGCCAGCGCCGGCGCKGGCGGCGGGGGCGGTGGCGATGGTGTAGGATTTGGGGCGGATCGGGCCATCGACGTCGAGACGGACGGCTGGCGCGGCGGTGCCGATGCCGATGTGGCCGGTGGCCGGATCGACCACTAGGGCCTCGTGCCAGGTGGTGCCGTCCGGGCTGGTCTTGAGGTGAAGCTTGTCATCGCCGGTGGTGCCGAGTTCGGCGCGGCCGGAGAAGCCGGTCTGGTAGAGGAGGCTGGCGGACTGCCCGGCACCCGCCTTGTTGAGCTTCAGTTGCACATTGCCGGAGCCGGGGGTGACGTCGTCGTGGCTGAGGAGGATGGCGTCGGATTTGACGGCGAGGCGGTTCGTGCCGTCGGCGGCAGTGTTGAGGCCGAGTTTGGCCGCGGTGGCATCGAGGCCCAGCGTCGGCTGCCAGGCGCTGCCGCTCCAGGCGAGGAGGCCGTTTTCGTCGAGCACGAAGGCGAGCCAGCCCGGTTCGGGGGCGTGGAACAGCCAGATGGCGCCGTCGTGGGTGGCGATCTGGTTGGTCTTGCCGGACCATGGGCCGGTGGGGCTTGGGCCGACGATGTAGCGAGCGCCGGTCGCGGGGCTGGACGGCGGGGTGGAGAGGTCGCGGTCGAGCACGGCGAGTTGCGCCAGGGTGTCGAGGGCGGCGATCGCCTCGTTGTGGGTGATGTGCTTGCCGGCCTGGGCCGGGAGGATGAAGGGGAGCTTCAGGTGGGTGCTGGTGGTCATGGTGTCCTCGGGTCGGTGAGCCGAGGATAGGCGGGCGGTTTCGCGCGGGGATAAGTCAGGCGGGCTGCAGCTCGGGCTTCACCTCTTCGAGCTCGATCAGGGTGCCGTCGAAATCCTTGGGGTGGAGGAAGAGGACCGGGAGGCCGTGGGCGCCGATGCGCGGCTTGCCGTCGCCGAGGACGCGGGCGCCAGCTTCGGTGAGGGTGCGGGCGGCGCTGGCGAGGTCGGGGACTTCGTAGCAGACGTGGTGGATGCCGCCGGAGGGGTTGGTTTCGAGGAACTTGCGGACGGGGGAGTCGGCGCCGAGCGGGGTCATCAGCTCGATCTTGGTGTTTTCGAGGTGGACGAATACCACGGTGACGCCGTGTTCGGGCAGGTCGTGCGGGTGGTGCACGTCGGCGCCGAGGAGATCGCGATATTTCGCGGCGGCGGCGGCGAGATCGGGGACGGCGATGGCGACGTGGTTGAGGCGGCCGATCATCGGTTGCTTAGCTTTCCCTCGATCTGGTTGAGCACGCTGAACGCGGCTTCCAGCACGTTGGTGCCGGGGCCGAAGATTTCGGCGACGCCGGCTTGGCGGAGGAAGGCGTAGTCCTGTTCGGGGATGACGCCGCCGACGATGACGGTGACGTCGCCGAGGCCCCTGCCCTGCAACTCGGAGATCAGTTCGGGGACCAGCGTCTTGTGGCCGGCGGCGAGGGAGGAGACGCCGACGGCGTCGACCTTGAGCTCAGCGACGTGGGTGGCGACTTCCGGGGCGGTTTCGAACAGGTCGCCCATGTGGACCGTGAAACCGAGGTCGGCGAAGGCGGTCGCAATGATTTTTGCGCCGCGATCGTGGCCGTCCTGGCCCATCTTGGCGATGAACAGCGCTGGCGGGCGGTGCTCGGCCTTCTCAAAGGCGGCGATGCGCTCCGTGAGCGCGGCGTATTGCGGGTCGGCGGCGTAGCTTTCGGCGTAGACGCCGGAGATGACGCGGGTGATGGCGGAGTGGCGGTTGAAGACCTGCTCGAGGGTCGCCGAGATTTCGCCGAGGGTGGCGCGGGCGCGGGCGGCTTCAATACTGGCGGCGAGGAGATTGCCATCGGCGCGGGCGGCGGCCTGGAGGGAAGCGAGAGCGGCGGAGAGCCTGTCGGGATCGCGGGTGCGGCGGACTTCGGCGAGGCGGGCGACCTGCTCCTCGCGGACCTTGTTGTTGTCGATCTCGCGGATCTGGATCGGGTGCTCGTTCTCGAGGCGATAGCGGTTGACGCCGACGATGACGTCTTCGCCGCGGTCGACGCGGGCCTGGCGGAGGGCGGCGGCTTTTTCGATTTCGAGCTTTGGCGTGCCGGCCTGCACGGCGGCGGTCATGCCGCCTTCGGCTTCAACCTGGGCGATCAGGGCTTCGGCGCGGGCGACGAGGTCGGCGGTGAGGCTTTCGATGTAGTAGGAGCCGCCGAGCGGGTCGACGACGTCGGTGACGCGGCTCTCGTGCTGCAGGATCAACTGGGTGTTGCGAGCAATCCGGGCGGAGAATTCCGTTGGCAGCGCAATGGCTTCGTCGAAACTGTTCGTGTGGAGGCTCTGGGTGCCGCCGAGCACCGCGGCGAGCGCCTCGATGGTGGTGCGGACGATGTTGTTGTGCGGATCCTGCTCGGTGAGCGACACACCGGAAGTCTGGCAATGGGTGCGCAACATCAGCGATCGGGGGTCTTTGGCACCCAGTTGGACCATGATCTTCTGCCAGAGGGTGCGCGCGGCGCGGAGCTTTGCCACCTCGAGGAAGAAGTTCATGCCGATGCCGAAGAAGAAGCTCAGCCGGCCGGCGAAGGCATCGATATCGAGGCCGCGGGCCTGGGCGGCGCGGACGTACTCGCGGCCGTCGGCGAGGGTGTAGGCGAGTTCTTGGACCGCCGTCGCTCCTGCCTCGTGCATGTGGTAGCCGGAGATCGAGATGGAGTTGAACTTCGGCATGTTCTGGGCGGTGTAGGCGATGATGTCGCCGACGATCCGCATGCTCGGCTCGGGCGGATAGATGTAGGTGTTGCGGACCATGAACTCCTTGAGGATGTCGTTCTGGATGGTGCCGTCGAGCTGGGCCGGCTTCACCCCCTGCTCTTCCGCGGCGACGATGAACATGGCAAGGACGGGGAGGACCGCGCCGTTCATGGTCATCGAGACTGACATCTGATCGAGCGGGATGCCGTCGAACAGGATCTTCATGTCCTCGACGCTGTCGATGGCGACGCCGGCCTTGCCGACATCGCCGGTGACGCGTGGGTGGTCGCTGTCATAGCCGCGATGCGTGGCGAGGTCGAAGGCGACGCTCAGGCCCTTTTGGCCGGCGGCGAGGTTCTGGCGGTAGAAGGCGTTGGACTCGCGGGCGGTGGAGAAGCCGGCGTACTGCCGGATGGTCCACGGGCGGTTGGCGTACATGGTGGCGCGGACGCCGCGGGTGAACGGGGCGGCGCCCGGGAGACCGGGGTCGGCGGCGTCTTCGGGGAAGTAGGCCGGGCGGATTGGGAGATCGCCGTAGTCGCGGTTGAGCGACTCGACCGGGGTGTCGCGGAGGTCCTTCTGCGCGAGCTTTGCCCAGTCGGCGAAGGTGGGGCCACTCATATCGCCTCGAACTCCAGGATCACCTCGTCCACCGCGAGCACGCTGCCGGCCTGGACGCGGACTTTGCTGATGCGGGCGCGCTTTTCGGCTTTCAGCACGTTTTCCATCTTCATCGCTTCGACGATCGCGAGGGTCTGGCCGTCTTCGACGATATCGCCTTCGGCGACGTCGATGCGGACGATCTGGCCGGGCATCGGGCAGAGGAGGAACTTGCTGAGGTCCGGCGGGAGCTTGACCGGCATCAGCGGCATCAGGTCGGCGACCTGGGGCAGCAGCACCTTGGCGATGAGGTCGGCACCGCGGTGGCGGAGGCGGAAGCCGCTGGTGAGGCGTTGCACTTTGACGTGCAGCAGGTGGCCGTCGACGCGGCCGATGCAGATGGAGTTGCCGGGCTTCCAGCCGCTTTCGACCAGCAGCTTCTTGCCGTCGGGGGCGGTGAGCCAGTACTCGATGCCGTCGGCGCGGACCGAGAAATCCCAGCGCTGGTTGCCGATGATGACGGCTCGGGGTTCCGGGGTAGTCGGATAGAGCCGCTTGTCGAGGGCGAAAGCGGAGCAGCAGGCGAGCGCGGCGAGATGCGTCAGTGATTCCGCATCCAGCTCTACGCCGCTGAAACCGTTGGGGAATTCTTCGGCGATGTAGCCGGTGGTGAGACGGCCCGAACGGAAGCGCTCCTGGCCCATGACGGCGGCGAGGAACGGGATGTTGTTGCCGACGCCTTCGAGTTCGAACTCGTCGAGCGCGTCCTCCATGGCGTCGATCGCCTCGATCCGAGTGGGGGCCCAGGTGCAGAGCTTGGCGATCATCGGGTCGTAGAAGGTGGAGATCTCGCCGCCATCGGCGACGCCGGTGTCGTTGCGCACCACGAGGTCGGGCGTCGCCTGCTCGGCTGGCGGGTGATAGCGGGTGAGACGGCCGGTGGAGGGCAGGAAGTTGCGGAACGGGTCCTCGGCGTAGATGCGGCTCTCGATGGCCCAGCCGTTGAGCGGGACTTGCTCCTGCGTGAGTGGCAGTTTTTCGCCGGCGGCGGCGAGGAACATCAGTTCGACGAGGTCGAGGCCTGTGATCAGCTCGGTGACCGGGTGCTCGACCTGCAGGCGGGTGTTCATCTCGAGGAAGTAGAAGTTGCGGTCCTTGTCGACGATGAACTCGACGGTGCCGGCTGAGGTGTAGCCGACGGCCTTGGCGAGGGCGACGGACTGCTCGCCCATCGCCTTGCGGGTGGCGGCGTCGAGGAATGGCGACGGCGCCTCCTCGATGACCTTCTGATTGCGGCGCTGGATCGAGCATTCGCGCTCGTTGAGCCAGAGCACGTTGCCATGCTGGTCGCCGATCAGCTGGATTTCGATGTGGCGCGGCTCGGTGACGAACTTTTCGATGAAGATGCGATCATCGCCGAAGCTGGAGGCGGCTTCGGACTTGGAGCGCTCGAAGCCTTCGCGGGCTTCGGCATCATTGTGGGCGATGCGCATGCCCTTGCCGCCACCGCCGGCCGAGGCCTTGATCATCACCGGGTAGCCGATGGAGCGCGAGATGGTGACGGCTTCCTCGGCATCGGCGATGAGGCCCATGTGGCCGGGCACGGTGGAGACGCCAGCCGCGGCGGCGAGCTTCTTCGAAGTGATCTTGTCGCCCATCGCCTCGATGGCCTTGACCGGCGGGCCGACGAAGATGATGCCGGCCGCGTCGAGGGCGGCGGCGAAGCTCGGGTTTTCGCTGAGGAAGCCGTAGCCGGGATGCACGGCTTCGGCGCCGGTGGCGCGACAGGCGGCGACGATCTTTTCGATCGAGAGGTAGCTGTCGCGGGCGGCCGAGCCGCCGATGTGGACGGCCTCGTCGGCGAGCCTGACGTGGACGGCCTCACGGTCGGCGTCGGAATAGACGGCGATGGTCCGGATGCCGAGGCGCTTGGCGGTGCGGATGACGCGACAGGCGATCTCGCCGCGATTGGCGATGAGGAGTGAGGAGAACATCACTGGAGTTTACGCGATCCTGCTGGCGGGTTGCGCGGCATTTTCATCAAATGCTGCGGGACGAAGGCTTACGTTCTTAACGCGCAGATAGGCCTCATCCGCACCCCGGCTACGCATCGTCCCGGGGAGGAGGAAGCCCAAATGTCTCACCCAATCCGCAATATGATCGTGCTCTCTGCAACGGCGCTGGCGTTGATCGCCGCTCCGGTGCTGATGAACCACACCGCGCTCTCTGACCTGCAGGCGATAGCAAAGGACAAGAGCGATGGCGGTGGGGACGGCAATGGCGGTGGTGGTGGAAACGGTGGGGGTAACGGCAACGGCGGGGGCAACGGCGGCGGCAGCGAGCACAGCAACGCCGGCGGGAACGGCCACGGGGGTGGCGGTGGTGGCGCCGAAGGGCAGTCGCAGGGCAAGGCCAAGAAGGTCGCCGATACCGAGACGGTGACGACGACCACGACCAAGGCGGCCAAGACCAAGAACCTCAACGCCCAGCTGGCCGGGCTCAATTCGCTGAAGCGCAACATCAACGGGCTGATGAACAGCTCGGACAAGCGGATGGAGCAGGTTCGTGAATTTGTCGCGGCCAGCGCGGCGCTGGAAACGGCGACGGCAAACCTCGCTGCCGCCAACGAGACCCTGGCGGGCCTGCAGACCGAACTGGACGCGATTATCGGTACGTCCGTATCCGGACTGGTCGCCTTCGATGGCTCGACGGTCTACGACACCCCGACGCTCGACGGGCTTAATGCCCGGCTGGGCGAGCTCGAAACGGCGATTGCCACCGACCCGACGAACCAAGCTGCGATCGATGAACAGACTGCGCTTGTCGCGGCGCTGGAAACCATCAATGCCAGCCCCGAACTGGCGGCGGTGAATGACCAGCAGCTGGTGATCGACGGATTGGAAACCGAAATCGCCGAGTTGGAGCCGCTTACCGGCGAGGACGCCCTGAAGGCCGCGCTGCTGGCGGCCGCCAACAAGAACCGCGTCGCCGAAGCGGGTGGCGAGGCTTACCTGACGCCGGAAATCATGGCTTGGGCGACGGCGCGGCTCGACGCCCTGACGGATCAGTATCAGGCGCAGCAGTAGGGGTGCATGGGTGGGGGAGCCGGAAGCTCCAGCTTCTCCATTGAAAGTCGAGGGGGTGGTTCTCACTGGAGAACCGCCCCTTTTTCTCGTTTGCGGGCCGCTGAACATCACGGGCTGGTCTCACCAGCGTTCGAGCGTTTGGCGCCTCCCTCCCCAACCCTCCCCGCGAGGGGGAGGGTGCCGCTCCACTCGTGGAAGAGCATCGAGCCAATCACAGCGGGATGTTCCCGTGCTTTTTCAGGGGGATGACCGCTTTCTTCCCCTTCAGCATCTCGAATGCCCGGGCCACACGCCGTCGCGTCTCATTTGGCATGATGACGTCGTCGATGAAGCCGCGTTCGGCGGCGACGAAGGGGTTGGCGAAGCGGGCTTCGTAGTCGGCGGTGCGTTTGGCGATCTTGTCTTTATCGGTCAGCTCGGAGCGGTAGAGGATCTCCGTGGCGCCCTTGGCGCCCATTACCGCGATTTCGGCGGTGGGCCAGGCGTAGTTGACGTCCGCACGGATGTGCTTGGAGGCCATGACGTCGTAGGCGCCGCCGTAGGCCTTGCGCGTAATCACGGTGACCTTGGGGACGGTGGCTTCGGCGTAGGCGAAGAGGAGCTTGGCGCCGTGCTTGATGATGCCGCCATATTCCTGGGCGACGCCGGGGAGGAAGCCGGGGACGTCGACGAGGGTGAGGATGGGGACCGAGAAGGCGTCGCAGAAGCGGATGAAGCGGGCGGCCTTTTTGGAGCTGTTGATGTCGAGGCAGCCGGCGAGGACGAGGGGCTGGTTGGCGACGACGCCGACGGTGGAGCCGTTGAGGCGGATGAAGCCGACGAGGATGTTGCCGGCGTGGTCCTTCTGGATCTCGAGGAAATCGCCTTCGTCGGCGATTTTGAGGATCACCTCGCGCATGTCGTAGGGTTTTTGGGCGCTGTCCGGGATCAGGGTGTCAAGGCTGGGCTCGGCGCGGTCGACGCTGTCGTTGACGGCGGCGACTGGAGGCTTGTCGGCGGCGCTGAGCGGCAGGAAATCGAACAGGCGGCGGACTTCGAGCAGGGTCTCGATGTCGTTGTCGAAGGCGGCGTCGGCGACGGAGCTGACCTTGGTGTGGGTCGAGGCGCCGCCTAGCTCTTCGTGGGTGACGATCTCGGAGGTGACGGTTTTCACCACGTCCGGGCCGGTCACGTACATGTAGGACGTGTCCTTCACCATATAGATGAAGTCGGTCATGGCGGGGGAATAGACCGCACCGCCGGCGGTGGGGCCCATGACGACCGAGATCTGCGGGATGGCGCCGGAGGCCTGGACGTTGCGCCAGAACACTTCGGCATAGCCGCCGAGGGCCGCGACGCCTTCCTGGATGCGGGCGCCGCCGGAATCGTTGAGCCCGATCACCGGGGCGCCGTTCTGCACGGCGAGGTCCATGATCTTGCAGATCTTTTGCGCGTGGGTTTCGCTGAGCGAGCCGCCGAAAACGGTGAAATCCTGGCTGAAGACGTAGGTCAGGCGGCCGTTGATGGTGCCCCAGCCGGTGACGACGCCGTCGCCGGGGATAATGGTCTTTTCCATGCCGAAATCCACCGCGCGGTGGGTGACGAACATGTCGTATTCTTCGAAGCTGCCAGGATCGAGCAGGACATCGAGGCGCTCGCGGGCCGTGAGCTTGCCTTTGCCGTGCTGTGCGTCGATCCGCTTCTGGCCGCCGCCGAGACGGGCGTCGGTGCGCCGCTGATCGAGCGCGGCGATGATCTTTTGCATGGAGTCCCCTGCCCTTAGTCGCCCGGGTTGACCGGTTAGTCGAAGCGGAGAATGGGACGGAGCGCGGGAAAAGGCAACGGAGGGACGCGCACCCCGGTGCGCGGGATGCCCCCCCTCCGGCTTCGCTAGTTCGCAGCGCTCACAAGCTTCGCTTGCCTCCCCCGTCGAGGGGGAGGTGCGGGCCGGTGGGTAGACATGAAGGAGCCCCGGACTTGCGGTCCGGGGCTCCTTCATTCGACAGTGACTGGCGTTACTGGTTGCCGACGTAGTCCTTGAGGATCTTTTCGTTCTTGGCCTGCTCGAGCTGGCGAACGGCGTCGCGGCTCTGGCGGTCGTCCATGCGGTATTTGACCAGGTTCACGAGGCTGCCCATCAGCAGCACGATGCCCATGCCCCAGTAACCCTTGGTGGCGAGGTCGACCGGCGCCAACCAGAGCGACAGGGCAAGAAGGAACAGCGCGGCGGCGACGCCGCAGGCGTTGAACAGAATGTAGATGCCGTTATTGGATTCCATGATTTATCTCCCGTTGGATTTGAATTGAATAAGTTGCTTCAGTTGCTCAGAGAACCGTGGACGAACCTTTAAGCCGGGCAAGAACATCTGATGCATCGACCTTGTTCTTGCTGCCGAAGCCGGCCTGACCCAGACGATCCTGAATACCGGTCTGGTTGAGACCAGCATCGATCTCGTCCAGTACTTCGCTTTCGGCGAAAAGATCGGGACCATTGACGACGCGGGCGATCAGTTCTTCGGCTTCGCGGATCGAGGTGGTGGAGCCGATCGAGCGGTTCAGCGACTTCTGTGCCTTGCGTTCGGCATCGGCGGCGCGGGCCGAGATCATCCCCTGCCGCAGGTCGAGGATGCGGCGATGGGCTTTCTCGACCGCGGCCTGGGTGCGGGCGACGCGGTTGGCCAGCTGATCGAGCGTGTCGCGACGCACGGCGCGCTCGTTCTCGAGATTGGCGATGGCCGATGCGGCGTCGGCAGCGAGGTCTTCGCGGCCGGCAGCCAGCGCCTGGCGGGCCCGGGTTTCCAGATCGGCGATCTGGGTGTTGAGGCGGTTGAGGGTCTGTTCTTCGTTGCGCTGGCGGATGATCAGCGCGGCCAGCGTTGTCTTGGCGAGCGACAGCGCGCCCTCGGCTTCGCGGATCTTCTGCTCGATCAGGTCGATGGCGAAATGGTCGGTGAGCTGCTCTTCGGCACGGGCCGAGGCTCCCAGGAATAAGGTCTTCAGAACGTTCAACATCGCAGTACGTCTCCCTTCGGTTGGTGTCGGCGTTTAATTGAACGCTGTTCACGAGGATCAACATACAGGGTTTTAAACGGTGTTCAAGTGGAAAATTGAACGGCGTTTAGATTGGAGTTTAAGCTAAGTGGAATCAATGGTTTGGGTGGGAAATGAGGTGAGCTTTGGCTGTGGAGAACAGAGCATATCCGGCCGTCATCCCGGCGAAGGCCGGGACCCACTGGTCGGAAGATTCGGCGGTAGCGACACCATCCGGTCTTTCACGGATGGGTCGGAGAGGGCGTTCGTGTGGAGGGTGTCGTGCACTGGGTCCCGGCTTTCGCCGGGATGACAGCTGGTGGTGGTGGGAGCGTCGAGCGCAACCGCCCGCCTACTTCGCCCGGTGCGTGTAGGCGAGGATGTGCATGTCGACCAGTTCGTGGACGACCTTGCCGATGTCGCGGTCCATGACGAGGCTGAGGCGGCCGGAGCTGTCGAGGGAGACGACGGAGTGGATGGAGGCGAAGACCAGCTGGCCGGACTGGCGGGCGGTCTTCTCGTCGAGATCGGGGCGGATGTCGGTAAAGCACTGGGCGATGATGCGGATCAGCGAGGCGATGGCTTCGATGTACCAGGAGGGGACCGGCTGATCGGCTTTGCGGCGGAACTCGAACAGGGCGTTCCAGAGGTTCCGCTTCAGGGTGATGTAGCCGAGGAAGGCATCGGCGTAGTTGTGGAGCATCTGGCGGGGATCGGACGATGGGGTGGCGTCGGCGAAGGCTTGGGCGAGGCCGACCAAGGTGCGGGTATTCACCTGGGTGACGATGTCGTCGAGGTCCTTGAAGTGGTGGTAGAGGGTGCCGGCGGTGTAGCCGATGGCGCGGCTCAGCGAGCGGGCGGAGAAGGCGTCGATCCCCTCCTCCGCGATCAACTCCTCGGCGGTGTTGACGACTAGGCTCGCCAGTTCTTCTTTTGAGTGATCGGCACGACGGGCCATCGGCAACTCCAACTGAACGTTGTTCAATTAGACTGAGGGATTGTGGCTTGTCTAGGGTGGGCATCGAGGTTGTGGCCGCCCCCTCCACCGGCTTCGCCGGTCCCTCTCCCCCGCCACGCGGGGGAGGATCACGGGGGATCGAGCGGGTGGCTCCCACTTTTGATCCCCTCCGCGATGGGGGGAGGGAGACGACTGGGAGTTTTGGCGCACAAGGAAGAGCCCCGGGCCGTGGCCCGGGGCTCTGTGCTTGATGATCCAGCGATCAGCTCGCCTTAGGCGTCACCAGCGAGGTGATGCGGCGGACGGTGACGCGACGGTTGGCACGCTCTTCGCCGTCGGTCTCGACCTTCAGGTAGCGCTCGCCATAACCCTGCGTGGTGAGGTTCTCCGGCGGGATGTCGTAGAACTCGGTGAGCAGGTTGGCGATTGTCTCGGCACGCTGATCGGAGAGGACGAGGTTGGATTCGTCCGAACCGACGGCATCGGTGTGGCCTTCAATGAGGAAGGTCTCGCCTGGGTTGCGGTCGAGGATCTTCTGCATCGCGGCGGCGACCTTGCCGAGCGAGCCGACCTGGTCGCGGCCGAGTTCGGCCGAACCGGTTTCGAAGGTCAGGTCGCCGATCTCGACGCGGCGGACCGTGTCGCGGATACGGGCAGAGCGCTTGACCTCGTCGACGGTGTAGACGCGGGCGGCCTGTTCCAGCGGCGGCTCGCTGAGGAACAGCTCGATATCGTTCTCATCGGCGCGTTCGCTGTAGAGCACGTATTCGTTGACCGGGATCGGCAGGAAGAAGGGCGGCAGGTCGTCGCCCGGATCGCGCCAATCGTCGTCGCGATCGTCGTCAGCGTAGAAGACGATGATGATGCGCGTGCCGTCCGGTAGCACCTTTACGCGGCGGATGATCTCGCCATCGCGGTTCCACACCGTGATGATGCGGGTGCCGTCAGGACGGATGACGGTCTGGCGGTAGCGGTCGTTGTCCAGCCGCTCGTATGTCACGTCGTTGTCGCGGCCGATACGGTCACGGTCCTTGTAGGGCGTGAAGATATCGAAGTTGATGCCGATCTTGATGATCAGCCGATCGTCGTCGGTCTTCTGAACGACATCGGCATTCTTCGGCGGTTCGGCGACCGGCAACTGATCGACCTTTTCACCAGGCGTTACCACCGTGGCTTCGACCTGTTCGGCAGGCGGCGGTGCGGCGGCCTGTGCATCTGCATCGGATGCCGGAGCCGCGACGGGTTCGGCGGGCTTTTCGGCAGGCGCAGGCGCCTCGGTGCCGGCACCGGCGGCGTCCTTGGCGCTATCGAGCACCGGAGCGACGGGAGCATCGGGGGTCTGCTGGTCGGTGACCTGCTCGAGCGGCTGGCCGGACTGGTCAGTGGCCGGGGCCGCCGGAGCTTCGCCCGGTGCGGCAGGCGTAGCCGGAGCTGCCGGGGCACCACCCATCAGGGCCAGGCACTCGTCGAGCGACTGGATGCCCAAGCGGTTGCACTCGGCGAGGAAGGCGGCTTCGGCCGTCGACTTGGCGCCGGCATCGGTGCCGGAACTGGCCGCGACATAAGCCTCGAAGGCGGCCTTGAGGGCCGGATCGTTGGCAGCAGCGGGCTGCTCGGCAGGCGCTGGCTCAGCCGGGGGCTGATCAGCAGGTGCGGGTTCGGCTGCGGGCTGCTCAGCAGGAGCGGCAGGTGCCTCAGCAGCAGGCGCGGCAGGCTCCTCAGCGGGAGCGGCCGGTTGTTCGGATGCCGGAGCCGGTTCTTCAGCGGCCGGCGGCGCAGGCTCTTCAGCCGGCGGAGCGGGTTCTTCAGCCGGAGCGGCTGGCTCTTCAGCCGGAGCAGCGGGCTGCTCGGCTGCCGCGGCACCGGTGGCGAGTGCGATACACGCCTCGAGTTCGGGCGTGCCGACGCGCTGGCATTCAGCGAGGAAGGCGGCTTCGGCGGCGGCCTTGGCGTCGGCGTCGGTGCCGGAACTGGCTGCGACATAGGCATTGTAGGCGGCGGTGAGACCCGCATCCTGCGCCATGGCCGGAAGCGGCATGAGTGAGAGCAGACATAGGCTCGTGGTGGTCAGCAACAATCGCTTGAGTTGCATGCTTATTCTCCAGTTTTCTTGTTATGCAACAGCCAACCCGCCCGGAACTGCGCTTACTACTCAACGGGTTGGCGGGGGTTTCGTTCCGGCTATGAAACTAACGGTCCGCCGGCTGAACGCCCGTGGCATTGCTTGCCGGGGCGCCGTCGCGTAAACCGACCACGCCATCAGAGCCCAGCAAATGCGCGACACTGCCACCATCGCCGCCCCGCCCCCTGCCCTTGTCGAGGACGCAGTCCGACGGGCACTTGCCGAGGATCTCGGACTAGCCGGCGACCTGACCTCGCAGGCGACGATCCCGGCCGGGGCTGTCGCAACGGCGACGCTGTCGGCACGCGAGGCCGGGGTGATCGCCGGACTGCCGCTGGCGGTCGAAGTGTTCCGACAGGTGGGCGGCGGGGTTTCGTTCGACCCGCAGGTGGCCGACGGCGCCACGGTGGCGAAGGGCGACATTGTCGCGGTGGTGGCCGGCGATGCGCGGCAACTGCTGGCGGGGGAGCGGACGGCGCTCAACTTCCTGAATCATCTCAGTGGCATCGCGGCGCATACGCAGAAGTTTGTGCAAGCGGTCGCCGGAACGGGTGCGCGGATCTGCGATACGCGCAAGACCACACCCGGGCTGCGGGCGTTCGAGAAATACGCGGTGCGCTGCGGCGGTGGTTCGAACCACCGCTATGCGCTCAGTGACGCGATCCTGATCAAGGACAACCATGTCGCGGTGGCAGGCGGCGCCGGCAAGGCCTATCGCGCGGCGCGGGCAGCGGCTGGGCATCTGGTGGCGATCGAGATCGAGGTGACGAGCCTCAGCGAACTCGAGGAGGTTCTGGACGCGGGCGCCACTATCGTAATGCTCGACAATATGGACAACGAACTGCTGAGGGCAGCGGTTCGGCTCAATGATGGGCGGGCGCGGCTCGAAGCTTCTGGCGGGGTGACGCTGGAGCGGGTGCGCGGCATCGCCGAAACCGGCGTCGACTATATCTCATCGAGCCAGATCACCATGGGCGCCAAGCCGCTCGACCTAGGACTGGACGTTGAAGTCCAAAGAGTCTCGGAAATCCAATGAGCAGCGACTTCACCGACCTGATGAACGAGGCTGCGATCGAGGCGGCCGAGGCGATCCGCGAGGTATATCAGCGGGGCGCCGTCGCCATGGAGAAGGCGGACGGCTCGCCGGTAACCGAGGCCGACCAGAAGGCCGAGGCGATTATCCTCGCCGTACTCGAGGCGACCGGCGTGCCGGTGCTGGCCGAGGAGAGCGTGGCGGCTGGGCGTATTCCCGAGCTGGGCGAGCGCTTCTTCGTCGTCGATCCGCTCGATGGCACCAAGGAGTTCCTGAAGCGCAACGGCGAGTTCACCGTGAACATCGCCTATTGCGAAGGCGGCCATCCGGTGAGCGGTGTCGTGCTGGCGCCGGCGACCGACGACATCTATTGGGGCGGGACCGCCGGGGCGTTCGCCGGCAAGGTCGTCGGCAGGCAGATCACCGATATTCGCGCGCTGCGGGTGAGCGAAACCGAGCACCCGTTGCGGATCGTCGCCAGCCGGTCGCACGGGCATGCTGCACTGGCCGAGCTTTGCGACACGTTGCAGGTGGCAGAGGACGTGTCGGTGGGCTCGTCGCTGAAGTTCTGCCTTCTGGCCAAAGGCGCAGCGCAGCTTTACCCGCGGTTTACCCCAACTTCGGAATGGGACACCGCCGCAGGCCAGGCAGTGCTGCAGGCGGCGGGCGGTGTGGTACTGGGTCTCGACCGGTTGCCGCTAACCTGCGGACACCGGGACGCCAGCTTCCTCAATGCTTGGTTTGTGGCCGCTGCCAGCCAGGAACTCGCGTTGAAGGCACTGGTCGAAATGGTGCGTCTGGCCGACGCCTGACGGGAAACCGTTAGTATTCAAACGGTTGGCCATGAAGAAAATGCATGGCAGCCCGTACTTCACCCCTTGTTGCGCTTTCTCGCGGCTCCATATATAGGCCCGGCATATGCTGGTCCGTTATATGCCAGCCGGATAGGAAGCCATGAACGTCAGAACCATCTGCCTTGCCATCCTCTATGATGGCGAAGCTACTGGATATGAGATCAGGAAGCTCTCCGTTGAAGGGGAGTATTCGTATTTCATCGACGCCAGCTATGGCTCGATCTATCCGGCTTTGGCCAAGCTGGAACAGGAACAGCTAGTCACTTCGCGTGTCGAGCAACAGGACGGCAAGCCCGCCAAGAAGATCTACTCGATCACAACAGCGGGCCGTTCGGCCTTCATCCAGTCACTATTCGAAAAGCTTGGCGAGGACGAGTTCCGCAGCGAATTTCTGCTGTTCCTGCGCTTCGCCTCCGAGCTTCCCCAATCGCTGGTCGAGCAGCGTCTGAACGAGCGAATCGTCGAGGTCGACGCAACGCTCAAAGACTTCGACCGGCTCAAGCAACAACACAACCACCCCGGTGACGCCTGGGTCATCGATTATGGGCGCACTTGTATGCAAGCGGCCCGTGATTACATCGAGGCACATGGGGCCGAACTGATAGCGCTGGCGCGTCCGGATCGGGACGATGCCGCTGCGGCGGAATAGAGGGACTTTCAGATTATGCGAGCAATCATTTCTTACGGCGTTGCCGGCGCCATCGTCATAGCTGGAGCCCTGTGGCTCGGCAGCGGCGTATTTGTGGCCGGGGGCAACGGCCCGGGCAACGGCGAACGGCCGATCATTCCATTCCTGCACAGCAGCGCTACGGCTGCCGAGCATGAGTCCGAGGCGGGCGGGATCGACCCGCACCTGACCATCGCCGAGCGCGTCGCCGAGAACAATGGCGGCGAGGGCACCGTGCGCTCAGTGCGGACCGAGACCTACAAGGTTCAGCCGATGCCGCTGGACGTGCCGCTGCGCGGCCGGACCAAGGCCAAGTCGACCGCGACGATCACCCCCGAGACCAGCGGCATCGTCACTGCGGTGAACGTGACCAAGGGTCAGCTGGTGAAGCCGGGCGACCTGATGTGCACCCTCGACGAAGGCACCCGTGCCGCTGCCGTGGCGCAGGCCGAGGCTGCGCTGGCCCAGGCACAGACCGCCTACGACTCCAACAAGGCGCTGCGCGACAAGGGGTTGGCCGCCGCCAACACCGGTATCGCCTCGGAAGCGACGCTGCGCCAGGCGCAGACCGCGTTCGACCAGGCCCGGCTCGAGTTCGACCGCGCCAAGGTGACCACCAAGGTGTCCGGCATCGTGCAGGACCCGATGGCTACCGTGGGCAGCGTGCTGAGCCCCGGCCAGGCATGCGCGACGGTGGTGGAGCTCGATCCGATGCTGTTCATCACCAACGTACCGGAATCGCGGATCGCCCGCGCCGAACTCGGCCTGCCGGCTGCGGTGACGACCGTCACCGGCCAGACGGTCGAGGGCAAGGTGAGCTTCATCGCGTCGCTTGCTGACGAGGCGACCCGGTCGTTCCCGATCGAGATCGAATTGCCGAACAAGGACGGCAAGGTGCTCTCGGGCATCACCGCCACGGCGACGGTCAATCTGGGCACCGTTCCGGCGCATCTGCTGCCGCAGTCGGTGCTGACGCTCGATGACGACGGCGCACTTGGGGTGCGGGCCGTCAAGGACGGCGTGGTCGAGTTCTATCCCGTGACGATTATCTCGGACTCCCGCCAGGGCGTCTGGGTGACCGGGCTGCCGCCGACGGTGGACGTCATCACCGTGGGCCAGGAATTCGTCGTGCCGGGCCAAAAGGTCGACGCGACCAACGTTACGGGGACGCCGGCTTCGAGCGAGGCCGAAGCCGCTGCTGAAGGGGTGCAGTCATGATGAATTTCCTCGAACGCGTCCTGCGCATGCCGCGGGTCGTGTTGACGGTGATGGTGCTGTTGCTGTTTGCCGGCTTCAGCGCCTACGTGTCGTTGCCCAAGGAGAGCTTCCCGGCAATCGACATTCCGTATTTCTACGTGTCGACCAGCCAGACCGGCGTGTCGCCGCGCGATGCGGAGCGCCTCCTGGCCAAGCCCATCGAGGATCGCGTCAAGGACATCGACGGGCTCGAGAACTACACCTCGACCGCGACCACCGGTCACGCCTCGGTGTTCCTCGAGTTCAACGTGAATGCCAACAGCGACAAAGCGCTGGCCGACATCCGCGCCAAGCTCGACGGCGTCGCCGGCGACCTGCCGGACGATGCGACGGTGCCGTCGGTGACCGAGATCTCGTTCACCAACCAGCCCTCGATCTCGGTGGCGCTCTACGGCGACGTGCCGGAGCGCACTCTGGTGCAGCGGTCCAAGGACCTCAAGGAAGCACTCGAAGATATCCCGACCGTGCAGAGCGTGACCATTTCCGGTTCGCGCGACGAGATGCTGGCCGTGACCATCGACATGAACCGGCTCGAGGCGTTCAACCTCACGGCCGGCCAGCTGCTCGATGCGCTCGCCAAGAACAACATGGTGGTGCCGGGCGGTACGCTCGATACCGGCCGTGGTTCATTCAACGTCGAGGTCCCGGGCCTCATCACCAACGCGCAGGACGTCTATTCGCTGCCGATCAAGACCGACGGCAACACCGTCGTCACCTTCGGCGACGTTGCGACGATCACCCGCACGTTCCAGGACGCCACGCAGTTCGCCCACGTGAACGGCCAGCCGGCCATCACCCTGGGCGTCATCAAGGAGCTCGGAACGAACGTCATCGACGTTTCCGACCAGGTCCGCAGCGTGACGACCGCGTTCACCAAGGATTGGCCGACCGGCATCCAGCACAGCTTCCTGATCGACCAGGCGGACCAGACCAAGAACCTGTTCCGCTCGCTCGAAGCGGCGGTGCTGACCGCTGTGGCCCTGGTGATGGTGACGTGCGTGGCGACGCTCGGCGTGCGCCCAGCGCTCATGATCGGTACTTCGATCCCGATCTCGTTCATGATCGCGTTCCTGATCGTGCAGATGCTCGGCATGACCATCAACATGATGATCATGTTCGGCCTGGTGCTCGCGGTGGGCGTGCTCGTCGACGATCCAATCGTGGTGGTGGAATACGCAGAACGAAAGCTGCAGGAGGGAGTCTCGAAGAAGGAGGCATTCATCCTCGCGGCGCGCAAGATGTTCGTGCCGGTGGTTTCGGCCACCTTCACGACGCTGGGCGCGTTCGTGCCGCTGCTGTTCTGGCCGGGCATCATCGGCAAGTTCATGAGCTACCTGCCGATCATCGTGATCGTGGTGATGTGCGCCTCGCTGCTTTCGGCGCTGGTGTTCATGCCGGTGATCGGCGCGATCATCGCCTCGACCCATGTGGACGCCAAGGCCAAGGAAGCCGCGGACGTCGTGATGTATCCGGACAAGTTCGACACCAAGAAGGTGAAGGGGCCGACGGGCGTCTATGTGCGCACGCTGCAGCACCTGATCCGGCACCCGATCCTGACGCTGCTCGGCGGCTTCACGATCGTTGGCCTGATGTTCTACACCTACATCGCCAACCCGACCGGCATGGAAGCCTTCCCGGCCTCCGAGGCCGAGTTCGGCACCGTCAACGTGATCGCCCGCGGCAACTACTCGCCTGTCCAGGTCCGCGACCTACTGGCCGAGGTCGAGACGCAGATCCTGCAGGTGCAGGGTGTGCAGGACTCGATCATGACGTTCTCGGGCGGTGGCGGTGACGGTTTCTCGAGCGGCGGTCCGCCGGACACCATCGGGCAGTTCAACCTGCAGCTGCAGCCGTGGAACGAACGCGTCAAGGCCGAGGAGATCTTCCAGAACATCCGTGAGCGGGTGAAGGGCATCTCGGGCCTCGAAGTGCAGATCGCGGCGCAGGAGAACGGTCCGCCGGCCGGCAAGGCGATCAACCTGACGGTCCAGAGCACCAACTATGCCGACCTGGCACCGGTGGTGACGAAGCTGCGCAACTACGTCGAGAACGATCTCGGCGACACCATCGACGTGGAAGACGGCCGCCCCTCCCCCGGTATCGACTGGGAAGTGACGATCGATCGCGCTGCCGCGGCCAAGTACGGCATCGGCGTGCGTGAGCTCAGCCCCTACGTGCAGCTGGTGACGTCGGGCGTGAAGCTCGGCTCGTACCGGCCGGACGACGCGGACGACGAACTCGATATCCGCGTGCGCCTGCCGCTCGACGAGCGCAGCTTCGACAGCCTCGACTCGCTGAGGATCGTGACCGAACAGGGCCTTGTGCCGGTCTCGAACTTCATCAAGCGCGAAGCAGTGCCGAAGGTCGCCAATATCAGCCGCAAGAATGGCCTCTATGTCATGGGCGTGGCTGCCAACCTGAACCCGGGCATCGCGGCGGACGCCAAGATCGCCCAGCTCAAGGAGTGGGTGAAGACGCAGGACATCCCGGCGACGACGACGGTGAAGTTCGGCGGTGCCGACGAGCAGATCGGCGACACCAACGCGTTCATCATGCAGGCCCTCGCCGCGGCGCTGTTCATCATCTTCCTGGTGCTGCTGCTCGAGTACAACAGCTTCTACCAGGTGCTGGTGACGCTCTCGACGGTCGTCATGTCGCTGGCGGGCGTGATGCTGGGTATGGTGGTCACCGGGATGAGCTTCTCGGCGATCATGACCGGCCTCGGTATCGTGGCGCTGGCAGGCATCGTGGTGAAGAACGGCATCGTGCTGATCGACACCTACAACCACTACAACCGTGGTGACGGGGTGGAGCCGACCAAGGCGATGCTGATCACCGCCGCGCAGCGCGTGCGGCCAGTGCTGCTCACCGCAACGGTGACGGCGCTGGGCGTGATCCCGATGGCGGTGAACGTCGAGTTCGACTTCATCCGGCGCGAGATCGTGTCGGGCGGCCTTGCCGGTTCGTGGTTCACGCACCTGTCGGCAGCACTGGTTTCGGGCCTGTTCGTCTCGACCGCGCTGACGCTGGTGATGGTGCCGGTGATGATCACCGCGCCGAGCGTGATCAGGAACGGTTGGCTCGGCCAGCTGGTCGGCTCGATCTTCGGAGCGATCTGGAGCGTCCTCGCATGGCCGTTCCGGGCAATCTTCGGCGGCCGCAAGCACGTCGCGGTGACACCGGAAGGCGAGACGGTCGAGATCCCGGCCGACATCGACAGCTCGAAGCGCTTCATCAAGACCGAAGGTTCGGGCCTGGTGGAAACCGAGCAGGACGGCGTCACGGTGGTCAGCCGCCAGGCGGCCGAATAGCCAGACGGCAGATACGAATTGGAAAGGCCCGGAGCGATCCGGGCCTTTCGTTTTTGGGGGTTACACTCTAGGCCCTTGCCGGGCGGCTCCCGAGAGCCGAGCGGACGGCGCGAAAGGCTACGGTCAGGCCCAGGCTCACCCCGAAGCCCAGCGCGATCATCAGCCAGGAATAGCGGCCGAGGCCGAGGTCGGAGGCTAGAACTTTCAGTACCAGCAGGTGGATGAGGTAGGCGCCGAAGGTGGCCTGGCCGAGGGTGGACCAGAGCGGGCTCTTCAGCTCGAGGCGCATGAACAGGATGGCGACGGAGAGGGCGTAGCCGAGGGTGGCGAGGGAGTAGTCGTGGCCCAGCGCGTAGCGGCCGACGATGAAGTAGCCCTCGGCGACATGAAGGGCGGCGAAGGCGAGCGCCGCCAACACGAGGGCGGCGATAGGCAGGCTCTGCAGGTCGTCGCGGCGGCGGCGGAGGACGATGCCGGCGACGAGGAAAACCGGTGCGAAGAACAGGCCGTTGCGATCCATCCAGAACGGGAAGCCGTGGCCGAACAGCGGTTTGGAATAAGCGCCGATGACGGTCCCCGCTGCATAGAGCAGCAGCGTCGCGGCGATGGTCCAGCGCAGGCCGATGAACTTCAGCAGTGTCGCGACGACGGCCGTGCCGAGGACCAGCGCGGGCAGGAACCACAGGTGGAATGCCGGACCGCCGCTCCAGATGAGGAGCGTCACCCCCCATGGCGAGAGCTCGAAGCCGGGCCGGCCGGGATTGTCGAGGAGGCGAAGGGCGACGGTCAAAGCGAGAATCGCCGCAAAGGCCGGGAGGACGCGCCAGGCGACGCGGCCGACGAGCTTGAGAGGGCGCGCGAGGTCGGCGTCTTTCCAGAAATAGGCCGACATCAGGAAGAAGACCGGTACGGCGAAGCGGCTCAGTTCATCGAGCACGAAGCCGAGCGGCTTGTCGTCGGAGAAGCCGCCGCCCGCGACGTGGAGCGTCACGATGCCGAGGAGGCTGAGGACGCGGAGCGCGTCGAGCGAGGCGTTGCGGGATGGTGCTGAGGTCATTGGCCGACGCTGTGATGGTCGGGCGCAACGAATTGGTCAAGGGGTGGGTTGCATGCGGGCGCTGAAGCCGGAGCGACTGGCCATCTCCACCCGGCATGGGGTGGGGATGGCCACAGCCGCAATGCGACGGTCTACTCCGCTGCTGGAAGCCCGCGTTTGACGAAGCCCTCTGGGTCGTTGGCCGCGCGGCGGGCGAGTTCTTCGGCCTCGGAGGCCTCGCGCTGGCGGCTCCACATCTGGGCGTAGAGGCCCTGCCTGGCAAGGAGGCCCGAATGGGTGCCTCGCTCGGCGATCTGGCCGTCGCGGAGGACGATGATCTCGTCGGCATTGACGACGGTGGAGAGTCGGTGGGCGATCACCAGCGTGGTGCGGTTGGCCGAGACCACGTCGAGGGCGGACTTGATGTCTTCCTCGGTCTTCGAATCCAGCGCCGATGTGGCCTCGTCGAGGATGAGGATCGGTGGACCCTTGAGGATGGTGCGGGCGATGGCGACGCGCTGCTTCTCCCCACCGGACAGCTTGAGGCCACGCTCGCCGACCTGGGTCTGGTAACCCTTGGGCAGCGACTCGATGAAATGGCCGATCTGTGCCTGCTCCGCGGCCTTCCTCACCTCGGCATCGGTGGCGTCGGGGCGGCCGTAGCGGATGTTGTATTCGATGCTGTCGTTGAACAGCACGGTATCCTGTGGGACCATACCGATGGCGGCGCGGAGGCTCTCCTGCGTTACGTCGCGGAGGTCCTGGCCGTCGATGGTGATCTTGCCCTCGATGACATCGTAGAACCGGTAGAGGAGCCGCGAGATGGTCGACTTGCCGGCGCCCGACGGGCCGACAACCGCGATGGTCTTGCCGGCCGGGACCTCGAAGCTGATGCCCTTCAGGATCGGGCGATCAGTGTCGTAGTGGAACTTCACGTCGTCGAACTTCACCACCGGGCCAGTGACCGCCAGCGGCTTGGCGCCGGGCTTGTCCTGGATCTCGGGGGCGCGATCGAGCAGCTTGAACATCTCTTCGATGTCGGTGAGGCCCTGGCGGATCTCGCGGTAGACGAAGCCGATGAAGTTGAGCGGCCGGTAGATCTGCATCAGGAAGGTGTTGAGCAGGACGAAATCGCCCAGCGTCAGGGTGCGGTTCATGACGCCCAGCACTGCCATGACCAGGATGACCACGGTGCCGGCGTAGAAGATCAGCGCCTGGCCGAAGTTCAGGAACCCGAGCGAGGTCCAGATGCGGATGGCGGAGCGCTCGTACTTTTCCATCGAGGCGTCGAAGCGCCGGGCTTCCATCTTCTCGTTGGCGAAGTACTTCACCGTCTCGAAGTTGAGCAGGCTGTCGATGGCCTTGCCGTTGGCATCGGTGTCACTGTCGTTCATGTCGCGACGGATCGAGATGCGCCAGTTCGAGGCCTTGATGGTGAACCACAGGTAGAGCCAGACGGTGACGACAAGCACGCTGAGGTAGCTGACGCCGAACATGACGATGAAGATCACGCCGGTGATGATGAACTCGACCAGCGTGGGGGCGGTGTTGAGCATCGTGAAGCGCACGATGGTCTCGATGCCCTTGGTGCCGCGCTCAATCACCCGGCTCAGGCCGCCGGTGCGGCGGGCGAGGTGGAAGCGCAGCGACAGCTTGTGCAGGTGCTCGAAGGTCTGCAGAGCGAGCTTGCGCACCGCGTGCTGGCCGACCGAGGCGAACAGCACGTCGCGCAGCTGCTGGAAGCCGGCGTCGATGATGTTGCCGACCCCATAGGCGACGACGAGGACGATGGGCACGGCGAGCCCGAGGATCAACCCGGCATCCGGCGTCGAACCATCGAGGCTGTCGATGATGCCCTTGTAGACAAAGGGGATCAGCGTGGTGGCGACCTTGGACACCAGCAGGGCGCCGATGGCGAGGATGACGCGGAACTTGAGGTCCGGCCGGCCCTCGGGCCACATGTAGCCCCAGAGATTGCGCACGGTAGCGAGCAGGCCGCCCTCCTCCGCGCTAACGGTGGGGCCCTTGGTTGCCTCTTCGGCAGTAGACATCAGGCGAGCTCTTTGACCGGGAGATCGGTGGTGGTGAGGCCCGAGAACAGGCCGTTGCAGGCGATGCCGAACTCGGCGAGGCGATCGGCCCGGAGCGAGTAGCAGTTGCGCGTGCCCTTGGGATGACGCTCGACCAGCCCGGCATCGAGCAGCACCTTGATGTGCTGGCTGACGGTGGACTGCGCCAGCGACAAATTCTGCGTGACATCGGTGCAGCAGCAATCGCCCGCACTCTGGGCGGCGAGGATGCGCAGGATGTTGAGCCGGACCGGGTGTCCGAGCGCCCGCATCACATTGGCGATGTCATCGTCGTGCATGGGGTTCATCGTCATTCAGCGATAAAAGATCGGCCGCGGCAAGGCAAGGCGAAACCACCTGCCCTACTGGGCAGTTGAACGGGATTTGCGGCGGGGCGCTGTCAGGGAATGGGGGTCGGGCGATGGCGTATGCGGCCGCCCCCTCCACCGGCTTCGCCGGTCCCCCTCCCCCGTTCGCAGGGGAGGATCAGCGCGGCCCCTCAGTCGTCCGTGACCAAGGGCAGGTCGAAGATCTGGCCGGGGAAGATGCGGGAGGGGCGGCGGATCAGGTCGCGGTTGGCGTGGAAGATAGTGCGGTAGTGGATGCCGTGGCCGTAATAGCGGTGCGCGAGGCTCCACAGCGTGTCACCACGGCGGATGATGGCCTTGCCGACATTGTACCGGCCGCTATCGGGATCACCGAACGGCAGGAGGCGCAGCACGGTGACCGGCTGGCCGGCGGGCTTTGGGGCCGGCACCACCAGGTCCGCAAGCAGCGCGGGGGCATCGGGCGGGTCGAGCGTGATGGTCGCCGGCTCGTGCGTGATGGTGTCGATCGGCGGCAGAGTGGTCGGCTGGAGCTCCGATGGGCGCAGGATGTCGACGGAGGCGGACTCGCGCTGAGGGTTTACGGCGGAGAGTTCGGGCAGCGGCTCGGGCTCTGACGGAGCCGGTAGGACGATGGCTTCCTCGATCGGCGGATCACGGGTGACGGGCGGCGGTTCGGGCTGGGCGGGGGGTGGCTCGGACAGTTGCGCCGGCTCTGGTACGGCAAGGGGTGCGGGCTCGGAGGTTGAGGCAACTTCTTCCGGTGCGACCGTGGTTGACGGAGTGGCCGGCTCGGCCGGAACCGTCGGCGCCGTGGCCACGGCTTCCGCGACCGGATCCGGTCCAGCGGCTGGAGCGACACCACTGCCGAGGTCGGGGGGGTCGGCGGGCTGCTCGTCGGGTGGCGTGCGATCGTGCGGCAACTCGATCTCCACCGTGATAGCCGCGGTGCCGAGCAGCTTGCCGGTCTCGGGTTCGATCGCTTCGATGCGCAGTTCGCGGCGCGGGCTATCGAGCAGGTTGCTGCCCTCGACCAGCCAGCGGCCCTGCTCGACGGGGCTCTCGCCGATCAGCTCGCCATCGGCGTAGAGCCGCATCAATGCGCCGGCGGGACCGGAGCCGGAGACAAAGCTCTGCTCGCCATCGAGTTCGATGGCGTCAATGGTCGGGGCCAGCACCAGCGGCGCGGCGATGACGGGCGTTGCGTCGGACTGGGTCTGGACCGGCGCGGTGTTGGCCAGATCGATGCCCAGTGGCGCGACTGCGAAGGGTGGGATCTGGGTAGGCACAACCGCCGGCGATGCAGGCGCGGGTTCGGGAGCCTCTGGGATCGAGCCCGGCGGTGGGGTGAGGTCGGCCTTCCACATCGGCGGATCGTAGGCAGTAGCGGCTGGCGCGTGGGCAGTTTCCGGGATGGCGGAGGTTTCCGCCGCTACAGCCATTTCAAACGCCGCAGGCTGATTGTCGGGTGGTACGCCACTCGGCGCGGCACTGTCGGCTTCCGCCGCGGCGGTGGTTTCGACGATGCTGGCCTCGCTCGACGCGGTCGGGGGCGGCTCTGAAGCGGCGGGCACCGGTTCGGGTACGGAGGGCCGCGGTTCGGTCGGGATGGCGGGCTGCGGGTCGACAGCGGCCACGGGCGCCGACACTGGGCTGAGCGCAGGTGGTGCCTCCGGAACCTGCTCGGCCGAGGACCCGGGCACCGTGCCCGGGAGATCGAACTTGCGGTCGGCCATGTCGCGCAGGCAGGTGACGACGCCGCGCGGATCGGCGGAACAGGCATCGACGGCGGGGATGCCGATGACGCCGAGCGCGACGGCCAAGGTCACCCCGGCGGCGCCGAGGGCGATGAGCAAGTTGCGGCGATCGTCGGTCCGGCTCAGCGAGGCCTCCGGGAGTATAGGGGCAACCTGCCCCATACCGTTCCGGCGTCTCAGGCTGCCTCTGACTTCATCAATTTATACGTAATCGACTCGTAAAGCGCCTCAAATGAGGCGTCGATGATGTTGGTGTTGACGCCGATTGTATACCAGCGCTCGCCGGTGCCATC
The DNA here is from genome assembly GCF_056403495.1 of Devosia sp. P2_G7. Lineage (NCBI taxonomy): Bacteria > Pseudomonadati > Pseudomonadota > Alphaproteobacteria > Hyphomicrobiales > Devosiaceae > Devosia > Devosia sp. P2_G7. The sequence continues at coordinate 244,182 of NZ_JBFUFI010000006.1, read as the reverse complement.
GCGGCTTTCGACCAGCACACGGGTGACCGCGCCCGTGCCGCCGTCGAGGATACGGACCTTGAAATCGACCAGTTCGAGATCGGCGATACGGGCCGAGAACACGCCCAGGTCCTTGCGCATGGCAAGGTCGAGCGCGTTCACCGGGCCGTTGCCTTCAGCCACCGACATCAGCAGTTCGTCGCCGATGCGGATCTTCACCACCGCCTCGGTGACGACGACCTGCTCGCCCCGGGCGTTGTGGCGACGCTCGACGCTGGCGCGGTAGCTCTCGACGTCGAAGAACTCGGGGAGCGTGCCGAGCACGCCGTGGGCGAGGATGAAGAAGGAGGCGTCGGCGCCGTCGTAGGAATAGCCGCGGGCTTCGCGCTCCTTGACGGTGCGGAGCAGCCGCTCGAGGCGCGCGTCGTCCTTGGCGAGCTCGATGCCGTGGCGCTTGAGCGCGGCGAGGAGGTTCGACTTGCCGGCCTGCTGGCTGACCATGATCGAGCGCTCGTTGCCGACGCTCTCGGGGGTCACGTGCTCGTAGCTCGAGACGTCCTTGGCGAGGGCGGAGGCATGGATGCCGGCCTTGGTGGCGAAAGCCGAGGTGCCGACATAGGGCGACTGTCGCGCCGGGGCGCGGTTCAGCAGGTCGTCGAAGGCGCGCGAGATCGAGGTCAGGTCGCTCAACTGCTCGGGCGTGACGCCGGTCTCGAAGCGATCGGCGAAGCCTGGCTTCAGCATCAGCGTAGGGATGAGGGTGACGAGATTGGCGTTGCCGCAGCGCTCGCCGATGCCGTTGAGGGTGCCCTGGATCTGGCGGACGCCGGCAGTGACGGCGGCGAGCGTATTGGCTACGGCCTGGCCGGTATCGTCATGGGCGTGGATGCCTAGGTGATCGCCGGGAGCAACCTTCAGCACTTCGGCTACGATGTCGGCGATCTCGGACGGCATGGTGCCGCCATTGGTGTCGCAGAGCACGATCCAGCGGGCGCCGGCGTCGAGGGCGGTTTTCACGAAGCTCAGCGCGTAGGGGCGGTTGGCCTTGTATCCATCGAAGAAGTGCTCGCAATCGACCAGCACTTCCTTGCCTGCGGCAACGCCGGCCTCGACGGTTTCGCGCAGGTTGCCGAGGTTCTGCTCGGGGGTGATTTCGAGCGCTACCTTCACCTGGTGGTCCCAGGCCTTGCCGACGAAGCAGGCGGCATCGGCGGCGGAATTGAGGATGGCCTGGACGCCCGGATCGTTGCCGACCGAACGGCCGAACCGCTTGGTCATGCCGAAGGCGGTGAAGGTGGCGTCGCGGGTGCGGCTTTCGGCGAAGAACTGATCGTCGACGACGTTGGCGCCCGGGTAGCCGCCCTCGATGTAATCGACGCCGAGGCGCTCGAGCAGCGCGGTGACCGAGATCTTGTCCTCGAGCGAGAACTCGATGCCGGCCGTCTGCGCGCCGTCACGCAGCGTGGTGTCGAAGAGGTAGAGGCGTTCCTTGTGGGCAGTCATCGTGAGGTACTCAGTTACGGGGCGGCCATTCGGCCGTGTCGTGGTCGGGGTGTTGCCGGTTGGAGGCACTAATTCGCCCGAGCCGGCCTTCTGGGTCGACCGAATAGGTTGCGGTATCGCCCGGCAGCTCGGCAATGTGGGCGTACCAGCTGACGCGGCTCTCGTTGCCGTATTGCACGACGGGTGGCACGCGGTCCGGCTGGTCGAAGGCGCCGGAGAGGATGCCGATGTCGGGGGCCCAAGGGTAGTCGAAGATCAGGGGCGTGCCGCAATTCTTGCAGAAGCCGCGGTTGGCGAGCTCGGAGCTCTTGAACCAGCTGATCTCGCCGCGGGTGACGTGGAAGTTCACCTTGTCGACGGGGCAGATGACCGCGAACGGGCCGCCGACGGCCTTCTGGCACATGCGGCAGTGGCAGACATGCACACCCTCGGGCTGCTGATCGACGCGGAAGCGGACAGCGCCGCATTGGCAGCCACCGCTCAGATGAACTTCAGACATCGGACTTTCAGACATGGCTTACTCGCGGGACCCAGTCGGTGGTGTCGTGGTCGGGGTGCTGATGGTTCGACGCCCGGATGGCGGCGATGTCGTCGGGCGACTCCGCTTCTTCGGTGGTGCCGACTGCTTCAGCGCCGGGCAGCAGGGGGAAATCCGGATGCCGGCCTTCGAGGCCAAGCTGGTAGCGGATCGGGATCAGATGCGGCTCGTCGAACGAACCGATGGTCATCGACACGTGCGGACCGCCGAGGCTGCGGTAGTAGAGCGGCGTACCACAATCCCGACAGAAGCCGCGGGCCGCAACGTCGGAGCTGTTGAACTCGCTCGGCTTGCCGCGGGTCCAGGTCAGGTGCTCGTGGCGGATGCCGACGAGGTCGGCGAAGAAGTTGCCCGACGCCTTCTGGCACATGCGGCAGTAGCAGACATGCGGGTTGTCGCGCAGCTCGGTGGCGTGCCAGCGCACGGCGCCGCACTGGCAGCCGCCCGAGTACTCGCGGAAACGATAGCTGTCGTTGCTCGTCGTCACCTGGCTCGTCGTCACTTGGCTCACATTCCGCCTCCTGCGAACCGGTCCGTTGCTTCGATGAGATGATGGAGGATGCCCGGCTGGCCAAGCGCGTGCCCCTGCCCTTCGACCATGATGAACTCCGCCTCCGGCCAGGCCTGGTGTAGCTCCCACGCAGTCTGCGGCGGGCAGCAGACATCGTAGCGGCCCTGGACGATGACGCCCGGGATGTCGCGGACCTTGCCGGCGTCGCGGATCAACTGGCCCTCGTCCATCCAGCCGGCATGGACGAAATAATGGTTCTCAATCCGGGCAAAGGCGAGCGCGTATTCCTCGCCGTAGAAGGCTTCGCTGACCTGCGGATCGGGCAGCAGCGTGATGGTCTCGCCTTCCCAGCGGGCCCATTCGCGCGCCGCGCCGAGCCGGATGTCGCGATCGGGGCTGATGAGCCGGCGGCGATAGGCGGCCATCATGTCGTGCCGCTCCTTGGGCGGGATGGGCGCGACGAAGCGCTCCCACTTGTCCGGGAAGAGCAGTGAGGCGCCGTGCTGGTAGTACCAGAGCAGTTCCCAGCGGCGGAGCGTGAAGATGCCGCGCAGCACCAGCTCGGTGGCGCGCTCGGGGTGCTTTTGGGCGTAGGCCAGCGCCAGCGTCGAGCCCCACGAGCCGCCGAACACCAGCCATTGCTCGACGCCCACCATCTCGCGCAGTCGCTCGATATCGGCAACGAGGTCCCAGGTGGTGTTGTGCTCGAGTTCCGCAAAAGGCGTGGATTTGCCGCAGCCGCGCTGATCGAACAGCAGCACGTCGTAGCGGGATGGGTCGAACACCCGGCGCTGGTTGGGGCTGAGGCCGCCGCCCGGGCCGCCGTGGAGGAACACCGCCGGCTTGGCGCCCGGCGTGCCGACGCGCTCCCAATAGACACGGTGCCCGTTGCCGACGTCGAGGTAGCCGGAGGCATAGGGTTCGATCTCGGGATAGTAGGTACGCAGAGCGCTCACGCGGGGAAACCTTGTCTGGGCGGCCATTCGGCCGTGTCGTGGTCGGGGTGCTGGTGGCTGACCACCGCGGCATTGAAGGCGTCGATCTCGGGCGCGGCGCCGAGCGGCCGGGTGGGCAGCGCGGTCAAGCCATCGAAGAAGGCGAGTTTGCCGTGGGCGTTGACCTGGCGGGTCGGGGCCGCGACGGTGGGATCGTCAAAGGCGCCGATGGCCATTTCCAGGCTGTCGACGCCGGTGTCATAGGCGAGCGGCGTGCCGCAATCGCGGCAGAAGCCGCGGCGGGCCCGGTTGGAGCTCTGGAACCAGGCCGGGGCGCCGCGCGACCAGGTGACCCGGTGCCCGGTGACCAGCGGCCCGAAGAACCCGCCAAAGGCCTTCTGGCACATGCGGCAATGGCAGATCGCGGCGCCGCCCAGCGCAGCAACGCTGAAGCGCACGGCGCCGCACTGGCAGCCGCCGGTGAAGGGCGCCTCACCGGTCGACTTACTCTGGGGCATGGCAGACGGCTTCGATGTTGTGCCCGTCCGGATCGTAGACGAAGGCTGCATAGTAGTTGGCGTGGTAGTGCGCGCGGATGCCCGGCGGGCCGTTGTCCTTGCCGCCGGCCGAGATCGCGGCGGCATAGAACGCATCGACCGCCGCCCGGGTATCGGCGCGAAATGCCAAGTGCACCCGGCCGCCCGTCAGCTTGCCGCCATCGCCGATCCAGAGGAACGGCTGGTCGGAGCCGAGGCCAGCGACGTTGCCCTCCTCGCCCTCGAATTTCATATGCGTCTTGATGCCGAGCGGGGCCAGCGCCTTCTCGTAGAACGCCAGGGAGGTCGGGTAGTCGGCAGTCGAAATGGCTACGTGATCAAGTGCGCTCATTGGCGTCCTCCCTCTGGGCCGACATAGACGGCCTCGACATTGTTCCCATCTGGATCGAGCACGAATGCGGCGTAGTAATCCGGAGCATAGTGCGGACGCAGGCCCGGCGGGCCATTGTCGCGGCCACCGGCGGCCAGCGCCACGGTGTAGAAGGCCTCGACGGCGGGCCGGCTGGGGGCGACGAAGGCGACATGGGAGTCACCGCTGCGGATCAGCTTGCCGGTGCCGATCCAGAAGGTGGGGCCGGCGTCGTCGCCATAGCCGGCGGACTTCACCCCCTCGTACTCGAACTCGGCGAGCAGCTTGATGCCGAGGGCGCCCAAGGCGGCGGTGTAGAAGTCGCGGGAGCGGGCGAAATCGGCGACCTTTAGGCCGACGTGGTCGATGATGGTCATGGGTGATTCCCTTGGCTGAACTGCCCCTCACCCGCCTCGCTTCGCGAGGCACCCTCTCCCTCAAGGGGAGAGGGGAGGCTGGCGCTCGATGGTGTCAAACCACTCCGATCCGGGCTCACCTCACTACCTCCCATTTCGTCTGCCGCTGACCGGTCTCATCCTTGTAGTCCATCAGTTGGACACCCTGTGTCAGCAATTCCGCTCGGATCGTGTCAGCCTTTGCGAAGTCCTTGGCGTTGAGGGCGGCGAGGCGGGCGGCTACGGCCTGCGCGACGCCGGCGGGCGCGTCTGTGGCGGCTGTCAGCAGGCCGTCGGCGGTGAAGCCGAGGAACTCCAGCGTCGCGGCGAGGCAGTTGGCGGCGGTTTCGGTGCCGCGGTTGGCTTTGCGAGCAACGACGTCCAGTGCCACGGCGGCGCGGTGGAAGTTCAGGTCGTCGGTGAGTTCGGCGACGACGGACGGCTCGGGCGGGGTGCCGGGCTTGGGCTTGGCGGCGCGTTGCCAGTCGCGGAGCTTCTGTTCGGCTTCCTCGAGGCGCTTCACCGAGAAGTCGATCGGCTCGCGGTAGTGGGTCATCAACATGGCGAGGCGCAGCACTTCGCCGGGCCATTTGCGGCCGCCGAACTTATCGGTCTCCAGCAGCTCGTGCATGGTGATGAAGTTGCCGAGCGATTTCGACATCTTCTGGCCTTCGACCTGCAGGAAGCCGTTGTGCAGCCAGTAGTTGGCCATGACAGGCGTGCCGTGGGCGCAGCGCGACTGGGCGATTTCGTTCTCATGGTGCGGGAAGATGAGGTCGAGGCCGCCGGCATGGATGTCGAAGACTTGGCCGAGATAGCGCTCGCTCATGGCCGAGCACTCGATGTGCCAGCCAGGGCGGCCCCTGCCCCATGGGCTGTCCCAGCCGGGTTCATCGGCGCTGGATTGTTTCCAGAGCACGAAGTCGGCCGGGTTCTTCTTGTGCGCATCGACAGCGATGCGGGCGCCGGCGAGGTTGTCCTCGAGGTTGCGGCCCGAGAGCTTGCCGTAGTCGGGCATCGAGCCGACGTCGAACAGCACTTCGCCGGCCGCCTCGTAGGCGTGGTGGCTGCCGATCAGCGTGGTGATGAGCGACTGCATCTCGGGGATGAAGTCGGTGGCGCGCGGCTGGTGGTCGGGCTCGAGCGTGCCGAGCGCCGCGACATCCTTGAAATACTGCGAGGCGGTCTTCTCAGTGACCCTGCGGATCGCCTCGTTGAGCGGCAGGCCGGGGTAATCGCGGACGGCACGGGCGTTGATCTTGTCGTCGACGTCCGTGATGTTGCGGGCATAGGTGACATGGTCGGCGCCGTAGATGTGGCGCAGCAGCCGGTACAGCAGATCGAAGACGATCACCGGGCGGGCGTTGCCGATATGGGCATAGTCGTAGACCGTAGGCCCGCAGACATACATGCGGACGTTGTTGGGATCGATGGGGACAAAGTCCTCCTTCGCCCGGGTCAGCGTGTTGTGGAGCTTAAGTGTGGTCTCGCCCAAAGCCAGTGTTCCTCGCGCACGATCGTCTTGAATGGTCGCGCTGTCGAACCGGAAAAGTCTGCAACTTTTCCTGACAACGCTCCACGTGCTCGCGGCCGGATTCTTCGGGTCTAGAAATCAAGGATGAAGAAAACCGAGCCGTAAGCAGATGCCTAGCGGATAATAATGCAGCCGAAAATGCAGTTTGCGGTGCCGGTTTTCATGGGGCGCAATCTGACTGCAGCCCCGGCAAAAAGCAAGGGGCGCCGAAGCGCCCCTGCCGAAGAGGTTTTTGCGAGGTTACTGCGCGGGTGCAGCGGGTGTCGCCGGCGCGGCGGCCGGATCGGCCGGTGCGGGGGCCGGCGGCGTCGCAGCCTGCATGGCGGCGGTGACCTCGGGGCTGGCGAAGCAGGTAGTCAGGCCCTCGCGGGCGGACTCGGACACCTTCTCGTAGCTACCGTGAGCGGTGTGCGCTTCATCGGTGCCTTCGCCGCGCAGATCGGCGGCGAGGATGTCGACGTCCTTCTGCGGCAGATCCTTGAAGGCGCCGGTCAGGCAGCCACAGAGCGGGGTGAGGATCAGCGAGGAATCGACACCGGCCGGCACTTCGCCGAGCAGGAAGGCCTCGGCGGTGAGGCAGGACTCGGTGAACTTGGCGAAATCGGCCGGGGTCTGGGCGAACGCGGCGGGCGTCGCGGAAATGGTCATCAGGCCGACAAGCGCGGCAAAAACGGTACGAACTTGCACGGGGGTACTCCTACGAGCGCGTGGCGCGCGACGGCGCACCTATCACACAAACCCTGCCGCGACTATCGGGCAGAAATACAGCGGGCGGCCCGTTGCCGGACCGCCCGCGTGCGTTTGGCGCGCAAAAAACGTCAGGATTTCTCGCGGAACTGCTGATGGCACTCGCCGCAGAACCCGCCGATGGTCTTGATGGTGGCGGAATAGGTGGCGGTGTCGCCGGCCTCGGCTGCGGATTTCAGCGTCGTCGCCGCGGCGACCGCCTTGGCGAGAATCGCCTGGAACCCGGCATTGTTCTCCCAGATGGCCGGCAGTGCCTCGCTGTCGCCGACCGCTGAGCCCTCGGGGAACAGCACGGTGAGGTTGGAGAAGTTGGTGATCAGGTGGCCGGCTGCGGTTGCGGCGTCGGCGCCGCTCAGCCCACCGGCAGATTTGAGGATACCACCATCTTCTTTCATGATGGCCTGGCGCTTGGCCACCATCTCCTCGGGGGAGAGCGAGGCAAGCGATGGATCGGCGGTGATGGTCACATCCTGGGCGAAGGCGAAGGTCGCGGCGGCGGCCACGACAACGGCCAGCGCGAACGCTGCGATTCTATTCGACGGCATTGTGCAACTCCTGAAGGTCCTGGGGGATCGGGCCTGGTGACGCTGGATTTGCCAACGGATACCGCTGCTTGGCAAACATCCGGGCGGGAGCGTAGCCGTGATTTCTGCGGGCGGGCAGGCGGTTCGACCTCACAAACTCGGGATGCCCAGTCACGGCTGCGTTATCGTCGCGAGCGTCGGTTGCGGGGTTGCTTATCGGGCGTTAACGCACGCCCGTGCTGTGTTAGACATGAACGAATCTCACGGCGCTGTCTCGCTTTAGGCGTATTGGCCGACTAACGGAGGGCCACACGATCCGGTTCGAACTGATGACTCGCGCCTGGCCCAGGGCCACGACATTCCTCCTCCGCTTTGCGGTGCTGCTGTTCACCGCTTGGGTGGGGCTGCTGATCGACGTCTCGACGGCCTATGCGCAGGCCGACAGCTGCGCGCGCTTGCAGTCGACGCTACGTTCGCTCGACCGGAACTCCGATTTCCAGAACTCACAGGGTGGCCAGCTGAAGCGGCTGCAGCGCGAGGTGCAGCGCTCCGAGAGCGCCTATGTGCGCCAGGGCTGCAATGACGACGCCAAGGCCGGCCGCAAGCTCAACGGCGAGTGCCGGGCGCTGGCGCGCGAAGTGCTGCGCGGGCGCGAGGACGTGAAGCAGCTGTCGCAGAGCGTCGACACCGGAGAAGCCGTGGCGCAGCAGCGCGAGGCGATCCTGCAGGAAATGGCGCGCTTCGATTGCGACGGCCGCTCGCGCGTCAACGTGCAGCGCGAAGGCCGCGGCAACCTGTTCGAGCAGCTGTTCGGGGGGTTCACCGAGGACTTCGACGGCGAGGGCGGGATCCGCGGTGACGAGTTCGACCCGTATGGCGACTACCACACGGTGCGTACGCTGTGCGTCCGCAAGACCGACGGGTTCTGGTGGCCGATCAGCTATTCGACGCTGGTGGATTATGTCTCCAACGACGCACAGCAATGCCGGGCGCAATGTCCGGGGCTGGATGTCGACCTCTACTACTATGACAATCCGGGGCAGGAACCGGAGCAGATGATCAACGAATGGGGCGAACCCTATTCGTCGCTGCCCAACGCATTCAAGTTCCGAACCGAGTTCGACACCGCCAGCAAGTGCACCTCGACGCAGGACCAGGGGTCTATCACCCTGGCCGAGCTACCGACCGGTGGCACGCGGGCCATGGTGACGTTCCGCGGCGCGACCTTCCCGCTGCCGCTGCGCGACGGGCGGCGGATTGCGTCGACGGTCATCGACGCACCGGTGACGCAGGTGGCGGAGTTGACCACCTTTGCGGATGTGCCGCTGCCGCGCCGGCGCCCTGCCGCGCCCGGCGAGACGCCGAAGCCGGTGGTGGTGGCCGTGCCGGTGGTGGCCAATCAGCCCGAGCGGATCGTGCAGTTCGGCGACAAGCGCGTCAGGGTAGTCGGGCCAAGCACGCCGTACGCCCCACAAGTGGCAGCAGGGACTTAAGCTCGGGCCCCTGCTCCCGCCCGGTGAGGGCGAGACGAAGCGGGTGAAACAGCGCCCTGCCCTTGCGGCCGGTGGCGGCCTTCAGGCTTTCGGTCCATTTGGACCAGGTGGTTTCGTCCCATGGCTCGGCAGGCAGCAGGTCGCGCGCCTGGGAAATGAACTCGCGGTCTTCGTCGGCGATGACCGGGGTAACGGGGCCTGAGACCAGCGTGCCGAGATCGGCAATATCGCCGAATACCGACAGATTGCCGCGCAAAGCGAGCCAGAGCGGTTCGGAGGCGAGGCCGAGTGGCTCGAGGCGCGGACGGGCCGCCTCGTAGGGCATCTGGTGGAGGATGCGGGCGTTGAGGCTCGCGAGTTCGGCGGGATCGAAGCGGGCGGAGCCGTGGGAGACGGCGTCGAGGGTGAAGACCTGGCCCAGCGCTGCAAGGTCGGCATAGGGCTCGAGGGGCAGGCTGGTGCCGGTCAGCACTGCGGCCATCGCCACGGCCATCGGCTCGAAGTCGGCCTCGCGCAACTCGGCCAGCGACAGCGAGCCGAGGCGCTTGGAGAGGCCCTCGCCTTCGGCGCCGGTCAGGAGGTTGTGGTGGGCGAAGGCGGGAACCTTGCCGCCCAGAGCCTCGATGATCTCGATCTGCGTGCCGGTGTTGCTGACATGGTCCTCGCCGCGGATCACGTGGGTGATCGCGAGATCTATGTCGTCGACCACCGAGGGCAGCGTGTAGAGGTAGGAGCCATCGGCACGGATCAGCACCGGATCGGACATCGAGGCGGTGTTGACGGTCTGCGGACCCTTGACCAGGTCGTTGAACTCGACCGGGCGGCCATCGAGCTTGAAGCGCCAGTGGGGCTTGCGGCCTTCGGCTTCGTATTTCGCCTTCTGCTCGGGGGTGAGGTTCAAAGCGGCGCGATCGTAGATGGGTGGGCGGCCGAGCAGGCGGGCGCGGGCGCGTTTGCTGTCGAGCTCTTCCTCGGTTTCGTAGGCGGGATAGAGCCGGCCGGCGGCGATCAGCTTGTCGCGGGCGGCGTCGTAGAGCGCTGTGCGGTCGGACTGGCGGACCCGCAGGTCGGGGGTAATGCCGAGCCAGGCGAGATCGGCGTCGATGCCGCGGGCGAATTCTTCGGTGGAACGGGCGGTGTCGGTGTCGTCGAGGCGGAGGATGTACTTGCCGCCGTTGGCCTTGGCGAACAGCCAGTTGATCAGCGCCGGGCGGGCATTGCCCAGATGCAGGCGGCCCGTCGGCGACGGCGCGTAGCGGACGATGGTCATTCGAGGCCCTTGCTATCCAGCCGCGCCATCGGCTCGGCGATCAGGTTCTCGTCGCGGTAGCCGTTGGTGATTGGGTAGCGGCGGCCGAGGCCGAAGGCCTTGCGCGAGATCTTCACGCCGGGGGCAGACTGTCGGCGCTTGTATTCGGCGATGTTGACCAGCTTCTCGATGCGCTTGACCAACGCGCGGTCGAAGCGGCCATCGCCGCGCGCCACAATTTCGGCGACGCTGAGCTCGAGTTCGACCAGCCCGACGAGGATCTCGTCGAGGATCGGGTATGGCGGCAGCGAGTCCTGGTCGGTCTGGTTGGGGCGGAGTTCGGCCGAGGGCGCCTTGTCGATGATGTTCTGGGTGATCACCAGGCCATCGGGGCCGAGGCAATCGGCCGGGCGGTGCTTGTTGCGCCAGTCGGCCAGTTCGTAGACACGCATCTTCAGCATGTCCTTGATCGGGTTGAAGCCGCCGTTCATGTCGCCGTAGATGGTGGCATAGCCCACCGCCATCTCGGACTTGTTGCCGGTGGTGAGGAGAAGCGAGCCGAGCTTGTTGGAGACGGCCATCAGGTAGACGCCACGCATACGCGACTGGATGTTCTCTTCGGTGAGGTCCTGCGGGCGATTGCCGAACACCGGCTGCAGCTCGTTGAGGGCTGCTTCGACCGGATCGCCGATCGAGACGACGTCGTAGCGGACACCGAGCCGTTCGGCGCAATCCTTGGCGTCGGCGAGACTTTCGGGCGACGTGTAGCGATAGGGCAGCATCAGGCAGTGAACGTTCTTGGCGCCGATGGCATCCACCGCCATGGCCGCGACGATGGCGCTGTCGACGCCGCCCGAGAGGCCGAGCACGACGGACTTGAAGCCGTTCTTCTTCACATAGTCGCGCAGGCCGAGGACGCAGGCGCGCCACGGCGCTTCGTCCACGCTCGAGAGCGGGGTCACGTGCGGGTCGGTGCAGCGCCAGCCGTCTTCGGTGCGGGCCCAGTTCGACATCAGGATCTCGGGCTCGAAGCTCTTGGCCTGCACGACGAGGCGGCCGCCCGGCTCGATGCCGAAGCTGGCGCCGTCATAGACCAGTTCGTCCTGGCCGCCGACCTGGTTGAGATAGAGCAGCGGCACGTTGTCTTCAGCCACGCGGTCGGTCACCAGCTTGTAGCGGGTGGCCTGCTTGTTGCGCCAATAGGGCGAGCCGTTGGGGCAGAGAAGGATGCGCGCGCCGTGGTCGACGAGGTGGGCACAGACCTCGGGGTGCCAGATATCCTCGCAGATCGGGATGCCGATCGAGACGCCCTTGATGGTCACGGGCTCCTGCAGCTCGGCGCGCTCGAAGTAGCGCTTCTCGTAGAAGATGTCGTCGTTGGGCAGCTCGCGCTTGTAGCGGCGGGCGATGACGGTGCCCTGCTCGCAGACGATCACGGCGTTGAAGAGCTTGCCTTCCTCGCGCCAGATCGTCGGCATGATGGCGGTGACGCTGGTGCCGGCGGTGGCGCGTGCGAAATCCTCGGCAGCGGCCATCGCGTCGGCGATGAAGCGCGGCTTGAACAACAGGTCGTCCGGGAAATAGCCAGTCAGGAACAGCTCGGAGAACAGGAGGATATCGGCGCCCTGCCCGGCCGCATCGGCCAGCGCCTCTTTGGCCAGCACCAGGTTCTGCGCGATGGCGCCAACCGTCGGATTGAGCTGCGCGAGGGCGATGCGGAGACGATCGGTCACGTTAGAAATCCGAGCCGTTTGAAAACGCGGCAAGACTTATCCGCTCACCCCGGTCGGGGCAAGCGGACAGCCGGTCATGCTGGATCTGATCAGAGAAGTCTGATCAGGAGATCAGAACGAGTAGGTCAGCTCGGCGAGGAGGCCGTAGCGGAAGAGGGAGAACGGGTTCTCGGTGGAGATGACGTTCTGCACGCTCACGTTGGGTTGCGAGTAGAGTGGATCGGGCGGCGCCGGCGGAGCACCGACCGGCGGCTGCTCCACTGGGGGAATGACCGTAACCTGGCGCCAGGTGGCATCGTAGGTGCCGCCGACGTACCAGGCGCGACCGCCGAGACGGATGGTCAGGTTGTCGACTGGGGTGATGCCAACCATCGCCTCGCCCATCGCACCATAGCCCCACCCGGAGACGTCGGTGGCGGAACCGGCGAAGACGTAGGGTGTGCACGGGTCGCCGAGGGCGCAGCCGGGGAATGGGCCAAGGTCGCCGCTGGCACTGCCGGCATGGCCGCCGAGCACGCCGTTGATGGTGGCGAACGGCACGGCGGCGAGTTCGGCACTGACGTCGAGAAACTCGTTGATCTCGGCTTTGCCGCTGAGGCCGAGGCGCAGCATGTTCAGTTCCAGCCTGTCGTCAACGCTATCTCCGGGCAACGACCAGATGCCGGTGTCAGGGTCGAAGTTGACGTCGGCGGCACTCGTAGCGGTGGTGAAGTTGACGCGGCCGGTGCGCGGTGAATTGTTCCAGTAGTTGTAGCCGATCAGGCCGCCTATCCCGTTGCCCTTGCCGTCTCCGAAGGCGTTCCAGCCGAAATCGGCGCCGGCATAGCCGAGGATGCCATCGACGACGGGGGCGGAACCGTATGGATCGGAGTACTCGCCGTTGATAACGGAGGTGTAGCCGGCCCATGCCTTGGCATAGGTACGCGTGGCGTCGTCCTCGATGCGAATATGCGCCTCGACCGAGTGGGCGTTGTCGCTTTCCTCGAAGCTCAACGCCCCGAGATCGAAATTCTGGCTGCCCCACGAGTACCAGTAGCGCAGACCCGTTTCGATGTGGATGCCGTCGCTCTCGTCGCCCATTTCGTTCCAGTCCTTGGGCTCGACTGAGTAGGCGCCGCGGTAGATTTCCTCCGGCGACATGTCGTCGCCCCAGTCCGCGGCGAGGGCCGGGCCGCCGATGGCGGCGGCAAGAACGATGATGCTCGTGGCCAGACGGGACATGGAAAACTCCGCTACAGTACTGTCCTCGTTTATGCCCCGTTAGGGTTAATGTTCCGCTAAACGGCAGTGGCACAATGCAATCGAACGCCCGCAAGCCCTTCGAACTGCACGATTTGCTAACGCTGACGAGGTTTTCCACTGCTACAGGGCGGCTATGCGCCATGGGACTGCAACCCTTGGGCGGGCAGATGAGTTGCACCAGCAATACAGCCGACCGAGTTAGGCAGACTTATGAGCAGCAAGATATTGGTTGTGGAGGACGAGATCTTCATCGCGATGGCGTTTGAAGACCTGTTGCACGACCTGGGCCACGAACCGATCGGCATCGCCCCCGACAGCCGGCGCGCCATGGCATTGGCGTCAGAGGCCGAGCTGGCGTTTGTCGACCTCAATCTCGCGGACGGACCAACCGGCGTCGAGGTTGGGCGCGCCCTCGCCGACCGTGGGGTAACGGTGATCTATATGACTGCCAATCCGGAGCAGCTCGGCGACGGCGTCCCCGGCACCATCGGGGTCATTCCGAAGCCGGCCGACAACAACGAACTTCGCCAGGCTGTCGAGTACGCGATCGCCGTGCGACGCCGCCACCAGGCGGATGCCCGTCCGCCGCTTCGGTTGAAGCTGTTCGACGGGCTCGGCGCCAGTGCCGCCGTCGCCTGACTATTCCGCCGCGATGATCCGCTCGCGCACCGGACGCTGTAGCCGCAGTTCCTCGGCGACGAGGAAAGCAAGCTCCAGCGCCTGGCTGGCGTTGAGGCGCGGGTCGCAATAGGTGTGGTAGCGGTCCTGCAGGCCAGCCTCGGTGATGGCCGCGACGCCGCCGCCGGTGCACTCAGTCACGTCGTCGCCGGTCATCTCGATATGGATGCCGCCGGCATAGGTGCCCAGGGTGCGGTGGATGTCGAAGAAGCTCTTCACTTCGCTCAGCACGCGCTCGAACGGCCGGGTCTTGTAGCCGTTCGAGGCCTTGATGGTGTTGCCGTGCATGGGGTCGGAGCACCAGACGACCACCTTGCCCTCTGCCTTGATCGCTTCGATCAGGCGCGGCAGGTGGTCGGCGATCTTATCCGAGCCGAAGCGACCGATCAGCGTGATGCGGCCGGCTTCGTTTGCCGGGTTCAACTTGTCGAGGATGCGCAGCAGGTCATCAGCCGCAAGGCTCGGGCCGCACTTGATGCCGACGGGATTGCGGATGCCGGAGAAGTACTCGACATGGGCGGCGTCGGCCTGGCGGGTGCGATCGCCGATCCACAGCATGTGGCCAGAGGTGGCATAGTAGTCCCCGGTGATCGAGTCCCGGCGGGTCAGCGCTTCCTCGAAGCCCAGCAGCAGCGCCTCGTGCGAGGTGTAGAACTTGGTCTCACGCAGCGAGGGCGTGTTGTCGCCGTTGAGGCCGAGGGCGCGCATGAAGTCGATGGCGTCGTCGATCTTTTGCGCCAGCTCCTCGAAGCGCGGGTAGGCGGTCGAGTCCTTCATGAACCCCATGGTCCAGTCATGGACGCGGGTCAGGTCGGCGTAGCCGCCCGAGGCGAAGGCGCGCAGCAGGTTGAGCGTTGCCGCCGACTGCCGGTAGGCGAGCAGCAGGCGCTCCGGATCGGGGACACGGGCGGCTTCGGTGAAGGCGATGTCGTTGATGATGTCGCCGCGGTAGCTCGGCAGCGTCACGCCATCGATGGTCTCGGTGTCGGACGAGCGGGGCTTGGCGAACTGGCCGGCGATGCGGCCGACCTTTACCACGGGCTTGGACGCGCCGTGGGTCAGCACCACCGCCATCTGCAGGAAGACGCGGAAGAAATCGCGGATGTGGTCGGCGCCGTGCTCGGCAAAGCTCTCGGCGCAATCGCCGCCCTGCAGCAGGAACGCCCTGCCCTCGGCGACTTCGGCCAACTGGTGCTTCAGCTCACGGGCCTCGCCGGCAAACACCAGCGGCGGGAACTTCCTGAGCTGCGCCTCGGCCGCTTCCAGTTTCGCCGCGTCGGGATAAACCGGCACCTGCGAAATGGGTTTCTGTCTCCAGCTTTGCGGCGTCCAAGTCGTCGGCATAGGCGTCATCTCCCGGTCGGCGGGCGGAATAGCAGGGGATTGGGGCGATGCCAAGCCGCAGCGGTCTACTGCTTTTGGCCGCCGCGATAGACGTAGCTGGGCTTCTTGAAGGTCACCAGTTCCTCGGCGGCGGTCGGGTGCATCGCCATGGCACGGTCGAAATCGGCCTTGGTGGCGTTCATGCCCATTGGGATCGCCGCCATCTGGATCAGCTCGGCGGCGCCCGGGCCGAGGATGTGGACGCCCAGCACCTTGCCGCCATCGGCGAGGGTGATGAGCTTCATCATCATGCGGTCCGACTTCAGCGACAGCGTGTTGATCATCGGGCGGAAGCGGGTGATGTAAACGTCGATGTCGCCGTGTGTGGCGGCATCGTGCTCGGTGAGGCCGACGGTCCCGACTTCCGGCTCGCCGAACACCGCCTCGCCGATCAGCGAGTGATCGACGGCGATTGGATTGTTGTTGAACAGCGTCTCGGCAAAGGCCTGCCCTTCGCGGATGGCAACGGGGGTCAATTGCGCCCGATTGGTGACGTCGCCGACGGCGTAGATCGAGGGCACGCTGCTCTGTGAGTATTTGTCGACGACAATCCCGCCATCCTCGCCAATCGCCACGCCGAGCTCTTCGAGGCCGAAGCCGGTGACGTTCGGCGTGCGGCCAGTCGCGAACATCACCGCGCCGAATGGCGCATCGACGCCATCGGAGAAGCTCACCGTGATGTCGTTTCCAGTCTGGCGAAGACCGCGCACATTGGTCTGGTGGATGATCTTGATGCCGCGGGCCTCGAGGCCGGCCTCGAGCCCGGTGCGCAGATCCTCGTCAAAGCCGCGCAGCAGCTTTTCGCCACGATAGACGATGGTGGTGTTGACCCCCAGGCCGGCAAAGATGGTGGCGAACTCGACCCCGATGAAGCCGCCCCCCTCGATGAGGATCGAGTGCGGCAGTTTTTCGAGGTGGAAGGCCTCGTTCGAGGTGATGCCCAGTTCCTTGCCCGCGATATCAGGGATGTAGGGGTGGGCGCCGGTAGCGACGAGAATGGTTTTGGCGGTGAGCTCGCGGCCGGATTTGACGAGCTTGACGCTGTTCGGCCCGGTGAGCACGGCGCGGTCGCGGATGATCTCGGCACCGGGCTTTTCCAGCCCGGCGACATAGGTCGCCTCGAGCCGGGCGATCTCCTTGTCCTTGTTCGCTACCAGCGTCGGCCAGTCGAAGCTGGCATCGACGGTCCAGCCGAAACTCGGGGCGATCTCGAACAGGTCCTTGAAGCGCGAGCCGTAGACGAACAGCTTCTTGGGCACGCAGCCGCGGATCACGCAGGTGCCGCCGACGCGATACTCCTCGATGATCGCGACCTTGGCGCCGTACGTTGCGGCTACGCGCGCCGCACGCACGCCACCCGAACCGGCACCGATCACCACGAGATCGAAACTGTCACTCATCGCATACCCCGAACGTAAAAAGGCCCCGCGCGATGGCGGGGCCTGCAATCAGATAGGGTGCCGAAGCTCAGGTGTCGATACCCTTGGCCTTCAGCTCGGCGCGAACCCGGGCGAAGAACTCGGTGTTGAGGTTCGACGAGAACACATCCATGACGCGGCTGATGGTGCCGCTCAGCGTGGCGTTGGACTTGGCCAGCTTGATGCCGGTCGGCGAGGAGTAGAAATCGACGATCTGCTGCAGCTCTTCCTGGGTGAAGGAGAGCGCGTAGATGCGCGCGAACTGGTCGAACAGCTCGCCTTTCTTGCCCTTGTAGGTGGAGATGACAGCCTCGATCGCGGCGTTCAGCGGCTCGGCGATCTCCGGATTCTGCGGCAGCAGCTGCTTGTAGGTGTTGATGCCCGCCTGCACGACGCTGGCTTCATAGAGGCCGCCGGTGTCGGTCAGGTCGACATACTTGCGTGCCAGCGCCAGGTGCTCGGGCGCAATCTCGGTCGGCGACTGGCTCATGGCCGGCAGCGCGACGAAGCTCGAAAGGATCAGCGACAGCACGGCGGCGACAAGCATCGGCGCGCGCTTGAAGGTGGACGTCATCAGCTTGGTGCCCATTGGTTGTGTTTCCCCTATAGCCTCTATCCGAGCGGCTCTCAGCCGTCCAGAACGTCGACACCGGCGGGACCGGCCACGTAGGCCCGCTTGCACAGCCCGATGAACAGGCCGTGCTCCACTACGCCCGGGATGTCGACCAAGGCCTTCGCCAGCGCTTCTGGCTGAGGAATACGGCCAAAAAAAGCGTCAAGGATAGCGTGCCCGCCGTCGGTTACGTAGGGCGTTCCATCGGCTTTGAGGCGACGGCGCAGATCGCCCTCGGCATTGAAATCGGCCATCACGACGCGGATCGCGGCGGTCGTGGCGCCGAGGCCGAAATGATTGACCTCGATCGGCAAGGGGAAGCGACCGAGCATCTCGACGCGCTTGCTGGCGTCGGCGATGACGATCATCCGCTTGGAAGCGGTGGCGACGATCTTCTCGCGCAGGAGAGCGCCACCCGCGCCCTTGATCAGCGCCAGGCCGGGACCGATCTCGTCGGCGCCGTCGACGGTGAGATCGAGCTCGGGCGTGGTTTCGAGATCGGTGAGCGGAATACCGAGGCTTCGTGCCTGCGCGTCGGTGACCTCGGATGTCGGGATGCAGACGACTTTCAGCCCTTCCTGCACGGCGCGGCCGACGAGGTCGACGAAATGCTTCGCCGTCGAGCCTGTGCCCAGGCCCAGGCGCATGCCGCTCTCTACTTCTGCCATCGCCGCAGCGGCGGCGCGGAACTTCGGATCATCTGACACAACAAGGCCCTCCCCTGCGCCGGACCTAGGAGAGGTCCGGGGGCCTGTCAACCGGCGGCTTCACGCAGAGGTGAATGGAAATGTCGCTTCGCCGCAACACAATGTGGCTTGGGTGTTCGGAGTTTGTCCGAATCGTGGCATCGCCATTCACGGCCTGTTAGGAACAGTCTATCAACCATAACTGACTGGCTCGCTAGCAGGGTCAATTTCGTCAAGAGGCGCAGTTTGAAGAACATGTCCAAGAGCAGAATAGCGATTGCCGCCTTGTTGTCGGCGATCGTCAGCCTGTCGGTAGTTGCTCCGGCCGCGGCGGCACGGATCTACAATCCCGATTCCAACATCTGGGAAGACTCGACCACCGTCAAAGCCCGGACCAAGCGCGGCAGCCCGATCGCACGCTCGATCGTCAACTACGAAACCAAGTTCAAGCCGGGCACCATCGTCATCGAGACCTCGGAGCGCCGGCTTTACCTGGTGCTCGCCGACGGCAAGGCGATGAAGTACGGCGTCGGCGTCGGCCGTGACGGCTTCCGCTGGTCGGGCCAGCACCGCATCACCCGCACGGCCGAGTGGCCGGGTTGGACGCCGCCGGCGCAGATGCGCAAGCGCGTTCCGGACCTGCCGGCCTATATGCCCGGTGGCCCGGACAATCCGCTGGGCGCCCGCGCGCTCTACATCGGCTCGACGCTGTACCGCATCCATGGCACGTCCGAGCCGTGGACGATCGGCCAGGCTGTGTCGTCGGGATGCATCCGTCTCACCAACGAAGATGTTACCGACCTCTACGAGCGCGTGAAGGTCGGCGCGCTGGTGGTCGTTCACCAGTAACGACGGATCAAGTTTTCGATTTGGCCGGCCCTGGTGGCCGGCCTTTTCATTTTCAGTGCTAGGCGGCGACCGGCTGGTTGCGGTAAAAGGCCTGATGTCCCTGACGCTTCTCGAACAGCCGAACCTCGCGCCCACCGGTGCAGAGCGCCCGCTCATCGATCGATATGGCCGGCGGATCACCTATCTGCGCGTGTCGGTGACCGACCGCTGCGATTTCCGCTGCGTCTATTGCATGTCCGAGCACATGACGTTCCTGCCCAAGCACGAAGTGCTGAGCTTTGAGGAGATCGACAGTATCGTCACCGCCTTCGTCGCCCGCGGGGTGAAGAAGGTGCGGCTGACCGGCGGCGAGCCGCTGGTGCGGCGCGACATCATGGAACTGGTCGAAAAGATCGGCGGCCATCTCGGGCAAGGGCTCGAGGAGGTGACGCTCACCACCAATGGCAGCCAGCTTCGCCGGCATGCGGAAGGCCTGGCCCGAGCTGGGGTGAAGCGGCTCAACGTGTCGCTGGATACGCTCGACGACAAGCGCTTCACCGAAATCACCCGCCGGGGACGGATCGCCGACGTGCTCGATGGGATCGACGCCGCCGACGAGGCCGGACTGAAGATCAAGATCAACATGGTGGCGATGCGCGGCGTCAACGAAGACGAGATCGAGCCGATGCTGCATTGGGCGCATGGCCGCGGCTTCGGGCTGACGCTGATCGAGGGCATGCCGCTGGGCGAGGTCGGGATAGACCGCGTCGACACCTACCTGCCGCTGAAGGAGCTGCGTGAGCGGCTGCAGTCGAAATACACGCTGGAGCCGACCGGGCACCGCACCGGCGGGCCGGCCCGCTACGACTACGTGGCGGAGACCAACGGCCTCGTCGGGTTCATCACCCCGATGAGCCACAATTTCTGCGAGAGCTGCAACCGCGTGCGGCTGACTGCGACGGGACAGCTCTACATGTGCCTGGGGCAGGACGACATGGTGGACCTGCGCGGTGCCATCCGCGACGGCGGGCCGGAGGCGCTGGACGCGGCGCTCGACCGCGCGATGCTGCTGAAGCCCAAGGGGCACGATTTCGTGCTGGACCGGGACCACACGGCGCCGGCGCTGAGCCGGCATATGAGTGTGACCGGCGGTTGACGGCGCCCCAGTCGTCCTGACACGTCGGTGGTTTGCCGCCCCCCACCCCTGGCTCGCGCCGGTGTTGGTGTGATCACCGCACCGTATATCCCCCATCCACCACCAGCACTTCGCCCGTTACATACCCCGACGCCGGTGAGCACAGGTATAGCGCCGCTGCGCCGATATCTGTGGCCGAACCCGGCCGCTTCATTGGGGTCATGTCGCGCCAGACCGGGCCCCAGACCGGATCCGCCAACCCGCCATTGGTCATGTCGGTGGTGATGTAGCCGGGGGCGATCGCGTTCACCCGGATGCCGTCTTCGGCGTAGTCCGAGGCAAGGCTCTTGGTCAGCATGTGCACTGCGGCCTTGGACGCATTGTAAGCTGCCTGCGGCTGCGGGATGTTCGAGATCAGCCCGGAGATCGAGCCGATATTGAGGATCACGCCGCTCTTCTGGGCGCGCATTGGGATGAGCGCCGCCTGGCAGGCGCGGAAGACGCTGTCGACGTTGATATCCATCAGCCGGCGATACTGCTCTTCTGGGAAGCTGTGGGTCTCGCCGTGCTGGGCGACGCCGGCATTGTTGACGAGGATGTCGAGCTTGCCGCCGCCGAGCCTTACTGCCTCGGCGACGAGTTGCGCGGGCACCGCGGGGTCCTGCACGTCGCCCTGGATATAGTCGACCTTGTGGCCGGCGTCCTTGAAGCGCGCGACGACATCCGGCTTAGGGACCTTGGACGAGAGGATAACGTGGGCGCCCGCGTCGGTCAGCGCTTCGACGATGCCAAGGCCGATGCCCCGGGTGGCGCCGGTGACCAGCGCGACTTTGCCGTCCAGACGAAACAGATCGAAGATCATTGCTCTCTCCTAATGCAGCACAGCTGTTGGCGGCCGGTCGAGGCCGAGAATGAAATCGGCGCAGCGATCGCCCAGCATCATGGCGGGCGCCGTGGTGTTGCCGGCGTTGATGTTGGGTACCGCCGACATGTCGGAGACGCGGAGGTTATCCACGCCGCGGACGCGCAGGCGCGCATCGAGAACGGCCATCGGGTCGCCGTCGGCGCCCATTTTCGCCGTGCTGGCCGGATGGTAGTTGGTCTTGACGAAGCGCCGGCAGTGCTCGGCCATCACCTCGTCGCTGAGGTCCGGGCCGGGCGGCGCGATGACCTTTTCGATGCGCTTGCCGAGGGCGCCGGTGAGGAGCACGTCGCGGAAGAAGCGCTGGCCCTCGACCATCATCTTCATGTCGTCCGGGTGTTGCAGCAGATGCGGCGAGACCAGCGGCATGTCGGCGGGGTTGGCTGAGCGCAGCTCGACGTAACCGCGCGATTTGGGCTTCACCAGCACGGTGGTGATGGTGACCCCGTAGGTGTCGTCGAACACCTTCAGCAGGTCGCGATCGAGGTAGACGATCGGCACGCAGAACGCCTGGATGGAGGGCGGTGCGTCGCGGTCGACGGGGTTGATGAAGGCGCCGGCCTCGAAGCCGGCCGAGAGGATCGGACCATTGCCGAACAGCTTGAAGTTGAGGCCGTTCTTCAGCATGCGCCAGCCGACGCCCTGCTTGAAATAGCCGTAAGGCCCGTTGGCGACCGAGATCACCGGGACTTCGGGATGGTCGATGAGGTTCTGGCCGACGCCGGGCAGATCGACGAGGGTATCGATGCCGTGGCTACGCAACTGCTCGGCGGGGCCGAGGCCTGAGAGCATCAGCAGTTTCGGTGTCACCAGCGCGCCCGAGCTGAGGACAATGTCGCCAGATGAGTAGGCGGTGTGCTCGGTGCCAGCCGCGTCTCGGTAGGTGACGCTGACCGCCCTGCCCTTCTCGATGTTGATCTTCTGCACCGCGGCGCGGAGGCGCACCGTCAGCCGCGGGTCGTCCTTCAGCGGCTCGACATAGGCGTAGGCGGCGCTCGAGCGTTTCCCCTTGCGGTTCATGAACTGGTAGAAGCCGACGCCGCGCTGCGTCACGCCGTTGAAATCGTTGGTGAACGGCTCGCCCTTCTGCTGCACGCTCTGTACGAACCAGCGCGACACGTCGTCGATGTGGCCCGGGTCGGAGACCAGCAGCGGGCCGTCATTGCCGTGGTAGTCGTTGCTCAGCCGGTTGTTGCCCTCGATGCGGCGGAAGTGCTGCAGCACGGTCGACCAGTCCCAGGCGGCGCCGTCATTGCTGCCGCGCAGGATCTGGTCCCACTCGTCGTAGTCCGAGGGCCGGCCGCGCATGTAGACCTGCGCGTTCACCGAGGTGCCGCCGCCGAGCACATTGCCCTGCGGAATGTCGTGCACGCGACCATCGAGGTGCTGCTGCGGCACGGTGTGGTGATAGGTCATGTACTTGGAGCCGTTGATCAGCTTGAAGATCCCCGGCGGCATGTCGAGCAGCGGATGATGGTGCGAATAGCCCGCCTCGAGCAGCAGCACGCGCCGCCCGCCATCGGTCACCAGCCGGGCGGCCGCGACACAGCCCGACGCTCCCCCTCCGATCACGATGTGATCGAATTCCTCCCGCATATTCGCCCCCTCCAGGACCGCGCCCTAACCGGCGCGCAGGTCAGGCGCTTTGCGCCATCTTGTTCGCCTACCATAGACGGGCCGTAGAAAAAGTCGAACGGTCGGAGGAGGCCGGACCGCTCAAAAGTCAGGGGACGCGCAGATAACGGCGGTCCGTTATGTTCGCGTTACTTACGGATACGCGAATCGGCAAACTTCGCGCTCGTTCCATCATGTAAGACGTAATCCCACCCTGCCGGAGAAGCATTGCCTGCAAGTATCTGAGAGCACTTTCTGTCCTCATCCATCCGCTTTGACCGCCTAAACTTAACCATTCGCCTCTTCTCGAAAAATGTGATTGGTATCGCCGCCTGTTTGACTAAATTTCGCCGCATATTCTGCGAATTGGAGACGCCAGCGCAGTCCCGGATGAGCCCGAATGGTCTTCCGGCGAGGCGATGTAGGGCTGGGACAAGTGAATACCGAGATACGTATTGATGCGCGTCGCATCGCGCCGCCGGATAATGTTGCGCAGCGGCGCCGGGATTGGCTGGTTTGCGGAGCGCCCGGAGCGTGACCGACAGTCCGTCGCATGCACAAATTCGCGCGGCGCGCGCCTATCTCGGCTGGACCGCCCTGGACCTTGCCGCCGAGGCAGGCGTCTCGTTCTCGACCGTGCGGCGCGTCGAAATGCCTGGCCCGCGGGCGGTACGCGACGAGAACTTCGCCGCCATATGCGACGCCTTTGCCCGCCATGGCATGCGGTTCGTCACGCATGACGATGGGACGCTTGGGGTTGCAGGCCCGCGCTAGAGGCTCTTGGCGAAGAACGCCAGCGCAGCTTCCCGCATGCGCGGCGTTTCCTGGTGCTTGACGCCGGGTTCCGACACCAGTTGCAACCGGTTGGGGTGGCCGGCGTAGGCCGCGCTTGTCTCGTCCCAGGCCAGCGCCACGGCTTCCGGGGGGGTGAGCGAGTCCGCCTCGCCGATGCAGATGAGTTGCGGGCGCGGCGCGACCAGCGCTCCGATGGCGCCGGCATCGGCCTCGTTCAGCAGGCCCGGCACCACGAGATAGACACCGTGCCCGTCGTGGGCGCCCAGCTCGATCATGGTGCGGAGGTCGGCAAAGCAGCAGAGATGCGCCACGGCCTTGATGCGCTCGTCCATGGCGGCGAGCCAATAGCTCAGGGTGCAGCCCATCGAGATGCCGAAGGCGCCGATGCGGAGCGGATCGACCTCAGGGCGCGACGCCAGGTAGGTCAGCGCGGCCGAGTGATCACAGAGCATCTGGCCGAACAGGCCCTTGCCGTACCAGAGCAGCGCCTTGGCGGCGGCGCCTTCCGACACGGTGGCGCGCTTGCCGAACACCGGCATGTCGATGCAGAGCGTCACATAGCCGGCGCGGGCGAACACCGGCCCGAGCGGATCGAGCAGATACTCGCGGCCGTCGAGCAGTTCGTCGGCGCCGATGTCGTAGCGCCCGCCATGCGAGTGGCCGTAGAGGATGGCCGGCAGGCGGCCCTCGACCTTGAGCGGACGGGTGAGGATGCCGCGCACCTCGGTGTCGTCGAGCAGCAGGGTCAGGTGTTCGACCTCGTAGCCGTCGCGCTGCTCGATATGGGCGGCGCTGAGCGAGATAGCCGGTTCCACCAGCCCGACGAGCTGGCGCAGTCTTTCGCGGGTAACGGGCATGCTACTTGTCGTCGTCCGAAACGATGGCGAACTCGAGCGGCAAAGCCGTGGTGTACTTGATCTGCCCCATGGCGAAGGACGAGCTGACGTCGGTCAGATTGATCTTCGAAATCAGCTTTTTATAGAACGAGTCGTAGGCCGCGATGTCGGGCACGACGACGCGCAGCAGGTAATCGACCTCGCCGCTCATGCGGTAGAACTCGACCACCTCGGTGAAGTCGTCGACCACCGCAGCGAACTTCCGCATCCACGCGTCGTTGTGCTCGTTGGTGCGGATCGAGACGAACACGGTGACGCCGGCGTTGATCTTGGTGGGATCGAGAACCGCGACGCGGCCCTTGATGATCCCGTCCTCTTCCATCTTCTGGATCCGGCGCCAGCACGGCGTCGTCGACAGCCCCACCTTGCGGCCGATTTCGGCAACCGGAGTGGTCGCGTCCTTCTGCAGGAGCGCAAGAATCTTGCGATCGATCTTGTCCAAAGCTATGGCAGCCCCCTTGAAATCAGATTGCGTGACGGTGGAAAAATCACCGATGCAGCGCAAAAATACCCAGTGCAGGCGGCCATACAACGCAAATATCTTGCGCCTGTCAACTAGACAGAAGCTTCCAAAGCCACGCCAGAAACCGATCAAATCGACTGGGATTTCCGGTCTCGGCGGCGGTAGCAGCCGCCTCGCGCCGGCGCCATGCGGCAGGCGCGTCGAAACTGCCTTGCCAGATGCCGAGCCGCGCCTTGCGGGCTGATGCCTCTACGCCGGCGTAACGGCTTGTGGCAACTGCAAATCCGTCGGCTACCATGGCCTCGGCGATGTCGGTTTTGCCATCGCGGCAGAGGGCGAGCAGCCGGCCGTAGCGGTCGTGGCCCTCCGGCCGGCAGGTGAGTGTCTTGCCGCGCGTCAGGTCGCGCATCCAGCGCGACGAGCGGGCGCCGCACTTCCAGGTGCCGCCGTCAGCCGTGCGGCAGGTCTGGTTCCACTCGGGCGCATCGAGGCCGGTAAGCCGGATGCGCTGGCCGGCGATGTCGATGGTATCGCCGTCGACCACGCGCTCCACGCTTCCGGTCAGCGGCGGGCCGTCGAGTGAGAACGGTGCGTCGGGCATGATGAGGTAGACTGCGAGCAACCCTGCCCCGACCACCACGATGATCCAGCTTCGCCAACGCATGCGGAAACGGCGCGGCAGCGGCGTGCGGCGCCCGCTTGCCCAAGCCGGCATGGCGCCCTGCACTACTGGCGAACACTGCCGATTGTCTTGGGCTTTACCCATTTGGCCACCCGGCAGTTCACCGTAACTTAACCATGCGGCGCATAGGGTTTTTGCACAAGCGTAACGAACGCGTTTCCTGTTCGCGATAGTGTTGTGTTGAGTATTTGAGTAATGGCGTTGAAGCCCGCGATGCACGATGAAGACGTGCGCGCCCAGATGGGTCGCGAGCTTCGCCGTAACTCGCAGCGGACGGTGTTCGACGCGCGCCAGCGCCTCACCTCAAGCTCCGGCACCCGCGCTTCCTTCGATTTCGAACTGCTGGACGAATATGCCAGCTCCCGGCTTGGCGGGCTGCTGGCCGTGCCGGCCCTGGTGCTGATCCTGGCGCTGTTCGCCAGCCTGTGGGTGTCGCCGCTGGCCGCCGCGGGCTGGGCGGCCCTGGTGATCGTCGCCAATCTGGCCGTGGCCTGGCTCTGCCGCCGCTTCAAGGACGAGCCGCAGGAGAAGTTCAACGCCGGGCGCTGGACCGCCAGCTTCGTCGTCGCCGAGATGGTGAACGGCATCGCCTGGGCGCTGCTGTCACTGTTCACGCTGATGACCACCGATGCCGGACCGCTGCTGGTGGCAATGTTCGCCATGGCGCTGATCGGTATTGCCGCCAACGCCGTATCGACGCGCACGCTGCCTGGCGCCACGCTGTCGAGCACGCTGCCCTCCGCGGTGACGGTGACGATGAGCCTCGTCACGGCCGGCGGCACGCTGAACTGGGCGCTGGCCGCGGTCGTCGTTGGCGGCGAGATGTTCTTCGTCTACCTGGCCAAGCAGCTGTACAAGTCGGAACTCGAGACGATCGAGCACCAGGCGGAAAAGGACTCGCTGATCAACGAGCTCGAGGAAGCTCGCGAGATGAGCGACGAGGCTCGGCGCCACGCCGAGCAGGCCAATATCGCCAAGTCGCAGTTCCTCGCCACGATGAGCCACGAGTTGCGGACGCCGCTCAACGCCATCATCGGCTTTTCCGAAGTGCTGCAGTCCGAACTGCTCGGGGCGCATAACGTGCCGCAGTACAAGGAATATGCCGGCGACATCCATAGCTCCGGCCAGCACCTCCTCAACCTCATCAACGAGTTGCTCGATCTGAGCCGCATCGAGGCGGGCAAGTACGACCTCAACGAAGAGGCGGTCTCGCTGATCGATATCGCCGAGGATTGCCGGCGCATGGTGGAGATCCGCGCCAAGGCCAAGAGCATCGAGCTGTCGGTCAGCTATGCGCACAACCTGCCCAAGCTCTGGGGCGACGAGCGGGCGATCCGCCAGGTGGTGTTGAACCTGCTCTCCAACGCCATCAAGTTCACCCCGCAATCGGGCAAGGTGCACCTGATGGTGACGCGCTCGGGCGATGGCGGGCAGTTGCTGAGCGTGCGCGACAACGGGCCGGGCATTCCCGAGAACGAGATCGAGACGGTGTTGTCGTCGTTCGGCCAGGGTTCGCTGGCGCAGAAGACCGCCGAGCAGGGTGCGGGGCTGGGGCTGCCGATCGTGCAGAAGATCATGGAACTGCACCAGGGGCGCTTCGACCTGTTCTCGAAGTTGCGGTTCGGAACCGAGGTGATCGCGACTTTCCCCCGGGCGCGGGTGATGGATGCGCTGGCGCCGGTGGTGGAGAAGAAGCCGCGGCTGCAGATTTACTCGGAAGCGAGCTGAGCGGGACGACATCCACCGGCCCCGCTCTTCCCCGCGAGGGGGGAGATGGGCGTCGAGTAACCGGCCACGTCAGTCCACAATCTCCTCAATCGCCATCTCCACAAATGCCAGTGCATCCCTCCGCCTCGCGAACGGGTTGCCGTATCGCGATGGCTCACCTTTCCGATACGCCAGCGCTTCCTCCACAATCGGCCGCCACCGCGCATCGAACGCCGTTAGTGCCCACTCGCCGGCCGCGGACTTGGAAGCAATCTTGCCCGTGGCATTGGTGTAGTGGAGGCGGCTGATGCCGAGGACGCCCCACATCGGCATGGCGCGGCCGAACATCTGGACTCCTGTCGACGAAACGCCCGACGCTCGGGCCAACCAACGCCGCCAGTAGCTCTCGGCGTTCCCGCGCACCCATGCGACGAGCCGTTCCCGGTCGTGCCACAGCGCGTCGCGGTCTAGCTCCCCGATGACTGTCACGGCGTCGGCGAGCGCGAACCACGTCACCGGGTTGCGGTTGCCGCGCGCCACGATGACGAAATCGCCCTGTTGGGACGTCGGCCCATCCGCGACAGCGTCGGGGCCGGCGTGCAGTTCATCCTCCGTCAGCCAGACGCCATCGAGGCTCGGCAGGGTCGGGTCGGTGCGATAGCTGCGGTGGACGACGACCAGCGCCTCGGCGTCGTCATCAGTCAGTTCCCGCGATAGCACAGCGACGAAATCGAGGTCGCTCCTGCCCGGACGGAAATCGCCATCGGCAACGGAGCCGACAAGATGCAGGCTGCGGATCAGGTCGCCGGTATTGCGCTGCAACAGAGCGGCGAGATGGCCAGTGGCGAGGTCGATGGTCGACTGCGCACCGGCCGCGATCATCGCCTACGCCTCCTTGTCGCTGACCCCGGCGCTGCCGAAGGTCGCCATGTTTTTGTGCAGGTGAAGCGCGGTCTTGGCAAGCACCGCCGCGAGGGCCGCGCCGCTCCCCTCCCCCAGCCGCATGCCGAGGCTGAGCAGCGAGCGCTTGCCCATCGCTTCGAGCGCGCGGGCATGGGCATGCTCCGCGGACACGTGACCGAAGATGCAGTGGTCGATCGAATCCGGGTTCACGGCATGGGCGATCGCCGCAGCGGAGGTGGCGACGAAACCATCGACGATCACCGGGATTTTCTGCTGGCGCGCTGCGATGATGGCGCCGAGCATGGCGGCGATCTCGCGACCGCCGAGGCGGGCGAGGATGGCGAGTGGATCGGTGAGTGCGCCGCCATGGAAGGCGATGGCCCGGTCGACCGCATCGGCCTTGCGCTTGAGGCCGGCATCGTCGACGCCGGTGCCGCGACCGACCCAGTCAGCACCGGTGCCACCATAGAGGGCGGTGTAGAGCGCGGCGGCGATGGTGGTGTTGCCGATGCCCATTTCGCCGATGGCGAGCAGGTCCGGCTTTCCGGCGATCGCCTCCATGCCGTAGGCAATGGTCGCGGCGCACATCTTGTCGTCCATCGCCGCTTCGCGCGTGATGTCGCCGGTGGGCAGTTCGAGCGCGAGTTCGAAGACGCGCAGGTTCAGCTCGTGCAGCGCGCAGATCTGGCTGATCGCAGCGCCTCCGGCGGTGAAGTTGGCGACCATCTGCGCCGTCACCTCGCGCGGAAAGGCCGAGACGCCCTGGTCGGTGACGCCGTGGTTGGCGGCAAAGATCGCGACCATGGGGTTATCGAGCGTCGGTTTCGCCTTCCCCTGCCAGCGGCCGAGAAACTCGACCAGCCCCTCTAGCTCGCCGAGCGAACCGGGCGGCTTGGTGAGCTGGCGATCGCGCTGGCGGATGGCAGCGACCGCGGCTTCGTCGCCCGAGGGGGCGATATGCAGGAGGTCGATGATGTCGGCGAAGGGGGACGGCAATTTCAGCTCCGGATCGGGGGACGCCACTCATGGGCGAGTCCGGCCCCAAGAGTCCAGCACGATCGGGATCAGCAGTGCTGACCCGGGCTCAGCCGATGCCCAGCCGGGCCTTGAGGTCGGACTCGCCCCAGCCCATCAGCACATTGTGGTTCCAGGCGAAGGCGGGACGCAGGATTGGCGCGAAGGCGCGCATCCAGGGTTTGCCGAGGTCGATGCGCCAGTCGTAGCGCACTGCCGTGCCGTCGCCGTCGGTGGTGAGCGTCCAAAGTCCGACACCGTTTAGCTGGCCGCTGGCGCGGCCTTCAATCAGGCGCATCGGCTCTATGCGGGTGGACTCGACGTCGAACGTGATGGTGTAAGGCAGCGCCGTGACCCAGGTCAGGCGGCGGACCGCTCCAACCCCGCTCGCGTCGCCGTCGCGCAGCCGCTCCACCTTGCGAACGGCACGCCACCACGAGGGCCAGGCGTCGACATCGGCGATCTCGGGCCAGACGCGATCCAACGGCGCAGCGATCCGCCAACGCGACACCAGTTCGAACTGGGTGACACTCATCTTGCATTGCCCCGAAGGCTGAAGGACAAGCGAGCATCGCCCCATGGCAAGGGAACCGCAAGTGAGTGACGACGCCCCCGGATCGCCCCCACGGCAGGACAATCATCGCCCGGTCACGCCACCCGAGGCGCCTCCTGCCTATGGCTGGCGGCTGACCGACGACCTGATCATGGGCTTGCGGTTCTTCTCGCGGTTGCCAACCGGTGACAGCCCGTTCGAAAAGCCCGTTCTCAACCGCATCGCGGTGGGATTGGGCTTCACCAGCGTCGCCATCGGGTTCCTGCCGGCGCTGCTGATGATGCTGACGGCCTGGGCCGGGATCCCGAGCTATTTCGCCGCCACGCTGGGCGTCGCGGCCATGCTGGTGGCCACCGGGGCGATGGCCGACGACGCGATTGCCGACAGCGCCGATGGGCTGTTCGGCGGAGCAAGTGTCGAGCGCCGGCTCGAGATCATGAAGGACAGCCGGCACGGCACCTATGGGGTGGCGGCGCTTGGACTCTATCTGCTGTTCCGCATCACGGCGATCGGCGGGGTCGCTGCCCACAACCCGCTTGCGGCCGGCGCCATCTGGCTCGCCTCGACGGTGATCGGACGGTCCGCCTCGCTGTGGCTCAGTGTCGCGCTGCCCAATGCGCGCGAGGGCGGTGCTTCGGCGGCGGTTGGCCGGGTGTCGCGACGGGCCTTCTTCGGCGGCATGGGCTTTGCCGTGCTGCTGGCCTTCGTGCTCGCGGCACCGTTCACCAGCGTCGTCGCGGTGATCGTGTCGCTGGGCGTCGCAGCGGGTGTCGCAGCGGCGTGGGTGTGGGCCTGCCGCAAGCTCATCGGCGGGCAGACCGGCGACCTGATCGGGGCGCTGCAAGCGCTGATCGAGGTCGCCGTGCTGACGGTGTTGCTGATGTTCGTCTAGGCGGCCTTGGCCTCTGGGCTGGCCGAGTGGAGGCGGATCGCCTCGCGGACGTGCGGGCGGGCCTTCATCCGCTCGAACCAGGCGCGGATGTTGGGGAAGTCGCTGAGCGGCGTTTTCGCCGCGGCTGCCCAGTTGACCATCACGAACAGGTAGGCGTCGGCGACGGTGAACTGCTCGCCGAGCAGCCAGGTCTTGCCGGCGAGTTGCTGCTCGACGATGGCGTAGCGGGCGGCGACACGCTTGCGGGCATAGTCCTGCGCCTGTTCCCCGACTTCGGGGTGGAACAGCCAGGGCGAGTAGGTCTTGTGCAGTTCGGTGCCGAGGAAGGTCAGCCACTGGTTGAGCAGCCGCCGCTCGATCGTGCCGAGGCCGGGCGCAAGACCGGCCGCCGGGTTCAGGTCGGCGAGATACTGCAGGATGATGCCGGCCTCGCTGACTTCGCTGCCGTCGTCGAGCGCCAACAGCGGCACATAGTTGCGGGCGTTGATGTCGGTGTAGAGCGTGCTGTCGGCCAGCGTGTGCGGCTCGCCCATGATGTCGACATAGGTGAAATCGAGCGGGACGCCAGCCTCGGCGGCGGCAATGGCTGGGGCAAGCGAGCATCCGTAGGGATGGTAGTAGAGCTGCATTTGGTCTCTCCGGGTTGGTGATGCCAGAGAGCTAGTCGCGGCGACTTCGAAAGGCGAATGGTGATTTCGCCATCAGCATTTGCATGCTTGCAAGCGGCGCCCATGCTATATCGAGAGCCATGGAAAACTGGAACGACCTGAAGCTGGTGCTCGCCATCGCCCGTGCCGGCACCCTCGGCGGCGGCGCCAATGCGCTGGGCGTCAACCACTCCACCGCCTTCCGGCGGCTGAATACGCTGGAGGAAAAGCTCGGCGTGCGGCTGTTCGAGCGGTTGCCTGGTGGTGTCTACCAGACGACCACCGAAGGCGAACGCGTTGCGACCACCGCCGAGCGGGTCGAAACGGAGGCGGATGCGTTGAGCCGCGAAGTCGGCGGGCGCGACCAGCGGCTCACCGGCGCGTTGCGCGTCACCTCGTCGGAGACGCTGGCCTACAGCGTCCTGACACAGCAGCTGGCTCGGTTCCGCGGGGCGCATCCAGGGATCGTGGTGGAGCTGGTGGTCGACAACCGGGTGCTGAGCCTCAGCCGGCGCGAGGCCGATATCGCGCTGCGCGTCACCCGGCCGAAGGAGCCAGACCTGTTCGGACGGAAGCTCGCCGACATCGCCTGGACCATCTACGGAGCGCCCTCGCTCGGGCCGGTCGACGACCTGGCCGGGCGCGACTTCATTGGCTGGGGCGCGGAGGTGACCGGTATCGCTGCGGCGGACTGGCTCGGCGAGAAGATCGAGCCGCGTCATATCGTCTATCGCGCCAGCAGCCTCATCAACCAGTTCACTGCCGCAAAGGCCGGCATCGGCTATGCGGTGCTGCCCTGCTACCTCGGCGACATCGAGCCGGGGCTGGTGCGGGCCAGCGCCGGTCCGGTCATCGAGTTGACACGCGAGCTATGGATCGTCACCCATGCTGACCTCAGGAAGACGGCGCGAGTCCGGGCCTTCTTCGATATCGTCGGCGATGGGCTGATCGCGCAGAGTTCACTGTTTGCCGGTCAGCGCACTGCTTGAATTGCGCCGGCACCACCCCATTATCGAGGGGAGTGCCAGCTAAGGGATCTGCATGCTGTTCATCGGTTTCGCCATCGTCATCGCCATCGGGCTGGCCCTCCTGGTCAGCGCCGACGCCGGGACGATGGTCGGCCTCACGCAGGAACAACTGGGCCAGCTGCTGCCGCTGCTGGTCATCCTGATCTTCATCGCGGGCGGGCTGTTCTCTCGGCGATACAGGTTCTCCGAGCTGTTCGGCAACCTGATCCTGTGGGCCGGCATCTTCGGCGTCGTGCTGGTCGGCTACACCTATCGCGACGACCTCTCGGGGGTCGCGTCGCGGGTGTTCGGTGAGCTGATGCCCGGCATCGCAGTGGTCGACGGAGAGCGCGGCACGGCCACGTTCCGTGGCGGGCGCGACGGGCACTTCCAGATCAACGCCACCATCAACGGCTCGGACATCCGGACCATCTTCGATACCGGCGCCAGCGCCGTGGTGCTGACGCATGGCGACGCCGAGAAAGCCGGCATCGCTACGGACGTGCTGAACTACAACGTCTCGGTCTCCACCGCCAACGGCACCGGCAAGGCGGCGAGCGTTACGCTCGACCAGATCGAGGTCGGCGGCATCGTGCGCAATAATGTGCGCGCCTTCATTGCGGAACGCGGCGCGCTGGAAACGAGCCTCCTCGGCATGAGCTTTCTCGGTACGCTGAGCCGCTATGCGGTGACCGGCAACGCGCTCGAACTGGTCGACTGAGCCGGGCTCGGGCATAGTCTGCGGGCAATCAACGGAGACCCCGATGCCCGCACGCCCCTATGACGAAGCCCTGCTGCGCCAATCCTTCGCCGTGGCCAAGCGCTCGCGCGATGGCGGCGACCATCCGTTCGGCTCGGTGCTGGCGGACAAGCACGGCAAGGTGCTGCGCGAACAGGGCAACGGCTACAGCTCGGAAGGCGGCGACCGCACCGCACATGCCGAGAAGCTGCTGGCTTCGTGGGCGGCCAAGAACCTCAGCCTCGAAGAGCTGAAAGACTGCACGCTCTATACCTCGGCCGAGCCCTGCGCGATGTGCTCGGGCGCCATCTACTGGGCCGGCATCGGCCGGGTGGTTTTCGGCCAGACCGAACGCGACCTCAAGGCCCAGACTGGCGCGCACGAGGAGAACCCGACGCTCGACTTGCCCTGCCACATCGTGTTCGAGGCGGGGCAACGGCCGACCGAGATCGTCGGGCCGATGCTAGCGGAGGAAGCGGCGCAACTGCAGGCGGACTTCTGGAAGGACAAGCACTAGAGGCCGGTGGCTCCCTGCCCTCATCCGCCCTTCGGGCACCTTCTCCCACAAGGGGAGAAGGCGATGGGACCGTGGGTTCTCAGTCGGGTGCCTTCTCCCCCTGTGGGAGAAGGTGGATCGGCCGCAGGCCGAGACGGATGAGGGGTCGTCCCACGGGGACGGCCTCAACTAAACCGCCAGCGCCAGTTCCGGCTCCAGCGCGTCGAAGGCGCGCATGATGACTTCCGGACCGGCGCCGCGCTTGCAGGCGTCGACGCTCAGGATCTGGCGGAAGGTGCGGGCGCCGGCGCGGGCGTTGGCGAGGCCCAGCATATGGCGGGTGATGTTGTTGAGCCGCGCACCCTTGCCGATCTCGCGCTCGGCATAGTCGGCCATGGCAAGCATCACGTCGCGCAGTTCAACGGTCCGCTCCCGCGCGCCGAAGAAGCGCTCGTCGACCAGCGTCAGCAGCATCGGCTCGTGATAGGCGACCCGCCCGAGCATCACGCCCGACATGTGCGCCATGTGCAGTTCGGCGTCCTTGATCGACTTGATGCCGCCGTTCAGCATCACCGGCAGTGGCGCCAGCCGCTCGGCCAGGCGATGAACGCGAGGGTAGTCGAGCGGCGGGATTTCGCGGTTTTCCTTGGGGCTCAGGCCCTTGAGCCAGGCCTTGCGCGCATGAACATAGAGCGCATCGACGCCGGCCGCGACCATGGTGTCGGCGAAGCGGTCGAGGCTCTCTTCGGTATCCTGATCGTCGATGCCGATGCGGCACTTCACCGTCACTGGCCTGTCGGTGGCGTCGCGCATGGCGCGGACGCACTCCGCAACCAGGTCCGGCTCCGCCATCAGGCAGGCGCCGAAACGGCCCGACTGCACGCGATCGGACGGGCAGCCGACATTGAGGTTGATCTCGGCATAGCCGAACTCGGTGGCGATGCGGGTCGCCTCGGCCAGTTCCTTGGGGTCCGACCCGCCGAGCTGCACCGCTACCGGCTGCTCCACCGCATCGAATCCCAGCAGCCGCTCGCGCGGCCCATGCACGACGGCTGCACTGGTCACCATCTCGGTGAACAGCAGCGCACGAGACGTCAGCAGCCGATGCAGGTACCGACAATGCCTGTCGGTCCAGTCCATCATCGGGGCCACCGAAAGGCGGCGGGCGGTTGCGAGGTCGTGTGCCATGCCCGGGAAATAGGGCATGCTGATCGAAAATGCCAGACGCCACGACCACCGGGGCGGGTCACCCGGTCGAGGAGCGTCCTCAGCAGACGCGCAGGTTCTTGAACTGCCAGGGGTCGTCCCGGTCCAGGTCTTCGGCGAAGAGCTGCCCCCGGCCATCGAGCGGCGACCAATCGCCGTAGACACCGACCACGTCGCCGAGATAGGGCCGCGCCACGCGCATGATGTCCTCATGGCCGAGGTCGTCGGGTTCGACGATGCCGGCATCGGGGTGCTGAATGGCCCAGACGGTGCCGGCGAGGATGCCCGCCGCGACCTGGAGGCTGGTGGCGTTATTGTGCGGCACCAGCGCCCGGGCCTGTTCGATGCCGAGGCGCGAGCCGAACCAGTAGACGCCCTGTTCGTTGCCCATCAGCAGCACGCCCAGTTCGTCCATTCCGGAGACGACATCGTCCCGGATGATCCGCGCGCGGTGCTGCGGCACCCAGCCCCTGCCCGCCATCTCGTGCAATGACAGCACGGCGTCGTCGCAGGGGTGGTAGGCGTAGTGGACGGTCGGCCGGTACACCACGCGCCCGGCCTCTCGGACGGTCAGGTGGTCGCTGATCGACATCGACTCGCAATGGGTGATGAGGAACCCCTGGTAGGCGCCCTCGAGCGGCGTCCAACTGCGCACGCGGGTCGAGGC
Source organism: Devosia sp. P2_G7 (assembly GCF_056403495.1). NCBI lineage: Bacteria > Pseudomonadati > Pseudomonadota > Alphaproteobacteria > Hyphomicrobiales > Devosiaceae > Devosia > Devosia sp. P2_G7. The sequence continues at coordinate 208,949 of NZ_JBFUFI010000006.1, read as the reverse complement.
GCCGGGGCGGTTGAGATAGATCGCGGTGCCGCAGCCGAAGCAGTGCCGCTCGGCATCCTCAGGCCAGTGACGCTCATGCGTGCCCCAGCCGAGCTCGGCCGGCTGCAGCCCCTCGGTCACGAGGCCCGGCACCGACCAGGTGTTGACGAACTCGTCCCGTTGCTTGCGCTGCGCACTCAACTGGGTATCGCGCTCGGCGACATGGATCGCCTTGATCCCGAGCGTGCGGGCGATCTTGGCCCAGGCGACCCGCTCTGCCTCGTGGGGCGGATCGATGCCGGCGTCGTCCGCCATGCGCAACAGCGCCTCCTTGACGAAGATCGAGGCAAGGCCGGGGTTGGCCCCCATTGTCATGACCGCGGTGGGACCGGCGGGGCGCTCACCGCGGAGGGCCAGCACCTCCTCGCGCAGGGCGTAGTTGGACCGCTCTGATTGCGTACGCAAGCCGAAGGGGTCGTCGCCCGGCCAGCGCTGGATGCAAGTATCGAGATAGAGGGCGCCGCGGGCACGGCAGAACTCAATCAAGGCGGTGCTGGAGAGGCCGACCGAGAGATTGAGCACAAAGCTCCCCGGCACGATCAGCGGCTCGAGCACTTCGCGATAGTTGTGCTCCGTCAGCGGCAGGATCCGGTGTCCCACGCCATAGGCGCGAGCAATCTCAGCGCCGTTGTCATCGGCGGTGATGATCTCGATCCGCTCTGGTGGCAGGTCGAGGTGACGCAGCAGCAGCGGCAGGCTTGCCTGCGCGATACTGCCGAACCCCAACATGACAAGTCGACCCGAGAGTGGCGCGTGCTTGATGTGGCTGTCCATTTTCGCTCGCCTTCGCGCGCGTGTTTTGGGCCTCTGCGAAGATAACTGTCTGACCCTGCTTTAAGTTTCATCGCGCAACGCTTTCTCAATGCAAGGCCGATCGAGTCGTCCCGCGCGCCATGCATGGGAGCAACGCGTCTTTAGATAGCATGCTAACGGTCCGGCTCATTGACTTCGTATGTGCACTTATTATATGTGCACTTATGAAATCGAATTTCGGATACAAGCACCAAGCCCCGCTGGGCTACCTGATCAACGAAGTGGGCCGACTGATGAAGCGCCGCTTCGAGGAAGAGGCCCGCATCCACGGCATCACGCTGCCACAGTGGAAGGTGTTGGCGCATGTCGGCATGAACGAAGGCATCACGCAGGTGGCGCTGGCCGCGGCGACCGACACCGACCCGATGACTGTATCGGGCGTGCTCGACCGGCTGGAGAAGCGGGGCCTGATCGACCGCTATGCCGACCCCACCGACAGCCGCGCCAAGCTCGCCCGGCTGACGACCGAGGGCGAAGAAGTTTATGCAACGGCCCGGAAGGTCGGGCTCGCCATGTATGAGGCCGCGCTCGAGGGAGTCTCCCCCGAGGATCGGCAAACAGTAATTTCTGCGCTCATGAGGATGCGCGACAATCTTTCCGGCCAGGCGGCCGAACTCGAGGAAGTCTGAAATGAACGCCCGCGTTACACCCCCTGCTCCCGGCGAAGCCAAGCCGGTTCTGGTCCCGGCCGCCGAGGCAGCGAAGCCGGAGGCGGTCGCCACCCCCGAGGCGCCGGCCAAGAAGAAGCGTTCTGGCAAGCGGCTGGCATTGATGCTGGCGGTGCCGGTGGTGCTGGCGGCAGGTGGCGGCTATTTCTGGCTGACCGGCGGGCGCTATGTCGAAACCGACAATGCCTACGTGCAGCAGCCAAAGGTGTCGGTGTCGTCCGACGTCGCAGGCCGCATCGTTTCGGTGGCGGTAAAGGACAACCAGTTGGTCAAGGCCGGCGATGCGTTGTTCGCCATCGACGCCGAGCCCTATCGCATCGCCCTCAGCCAGGCCGACGCCGCGCTCGCCACCGCCCGGGTGAATGTCGAGCAGCTGCGCGTCGGCTATTCGACGGCCACCGCCAAGCTCGAGGCCGCCAAATCCACCCTCGCCATCCGGCAGAAGGAATGGGACCGCGCGTCGAACCTCCAGAAGCAGGGCATCTCGGCCGAGTCTGCACTCGATGACTCACGTCTAGCCTTGCAGCAGGCGCAGTCGAACGTGTCGCTCGAGGAGCAGGACGTGGCCAACGCCACGGCGGCACTCGGTGGCGATCCCAACATCAAGACCGACGACCATCCCGCGGTGCGCGCAGCCCTCGCGGCGCGCGACAACGCCCAGCGCAACCTCGACAAGAGCACGATCGTCGCTCCCGCGGACGGCATCGTCAGCCAGGTCGCGAGCCTCAATGTCGGCCAGTTCATCAACACCGGCTCGACCATCGCTACGCTGGTGGAAACCGGCGACACCTGGGTCGAGGCCAACTTCAAGGAAACGCAGCTCACCACTCTATCGGTCGGCATGCCGGCCGAGGTGAAGGTCGACGCCTATCCCGGGCTGGCGATCGAGTGCCAGGTCGCGTCGATCGGCGCGGCAACGGGCGCGGAGTTCGCGCTGATCCCGGCGCAGAACGCCACCGGCAACTGGGTGAAGGTTACGCAGCGCGTGCCGGTCAACATCTCGTGCGACACGGGAACGGACCTGCTCCGCGCCGGCATGAGCGCCTCCGTCAACGTCGACACCAAGCCCGAAGGGGCCCAGGCTGCCGAAGGCCCGAAGGCGCTCTAAAATGGCTGCCGCCGCTCCCGCTATCTCGGCCCCGACCGTTGTGGTGAAGAACAAGGGCCTGCTGACGGCCGCCATCATGGTGGCGGTGATCATGCAGGTGCTCGACACCACTATCGCGAACGTTGCCCTGCCCCACATGCGGGCCAGCCTTGGTGCGTCGCAGGACGAGATCAACTGGGTGCTGACCTCCTACATCGTCGCCGCGGCCATCGCGACGCCGCTCACCGGCTGGTTCTCCGACCGCTTCGGCCGGCGTAACCTGCTGCTCGCTGCCGTCGTGGGTTTCACCGCTGCGTCGCTGCTGTGCGGTATCGCCACCAATCTGACCCAGATGGTGCTGTTCCGCGTCATCCAGGGCGTCTGTGGCGCCATGCTGGTGCCGCTGGCGCAGGCGACAATGATGGACATCAACCCGCGCGAGCAGCTCGGGCAGGCGATGGCGATCTTCGGCGCCGGCATCATGTTCGGGCCGATCATCGGGCCGACGCTGGGTGGCTGGCTGACCGAGACGTTCAATTGGCGCGCGGTGTTCCTCGTCAACCTGCCGGTCGGCATTCTTGCCTTCTTCATGCTGTTCGCGCTGATGCCGAACACGGCCATCAAGGTCCGCAAGTTCGATTTCTTCGGTTTCGGCATGCTGGCGCTTGCCGTCGCGTCGCTGCAGATGCTGCTCGATCGCGGCCAGGGCGTCGGCTGGTTCGACTCGGCCGAAATCTGGATCTACCTGCTGCTGGCCATCTCGGGCGTGTGGGTGTTCGTGGTTCACTGCCTGACCGCCGAAAACCCGTTCATCGACATGGCGATGTTCAGGGATCGCAACTTCGTCACCGGCCTGACGCTGATCTTCATCACCGGCATCACCCTGTTCTCCGGCCTGGCACTGCTGCCGCCAATGCTGCAGGGGCTGATGGGCTTTCCGGTGATCGAAACCGGACTGCTGATGGGTCCACGCGGCATCGGAACGATGGTGTCGATGATCGTCGTCGGCCGCCTGGTGTCAAAGTACGACCCGCGCCTGCTGATCGTCGCCGGTACCCTGCTGATGGGCTACTCGCTGTTCATGATGACCGAGTTCGACATCGTGATGAGCTCCGGGCCGATCCTCGTATCGGGCTTTATCCAGGGCGTCGGCATGGGCTTCATCTTCGTGCCGCTCAACTCGCTGGCATTCGCCACCATCAACGCGAAGTACCGGGTCGATGCGACCTCGATGTTCAGCCTCATCCGTAACGTGGGCCAGGGGGTCGGCATCTCGTTCGTCACGATGATCCTGGCGCAGATGCAGGTGGTGAACTATGGCGAGCTGGCCGAGCGCATCACCCTCGACTCGGGCCCGCTGCGCGACTTCGCGACGGCCGCGGGCGGCTTCGCCAATGTCGTCGGCTCGCTGCACGGCATGATCACGCAGCAGGCCGCGATGCTCGCCTTCCTCGATGACTTCAAGCTGATGATGATCATCACTTTCGCCTCGCTGCCCATCGTCTTCCTGCTGCGCCGCCCCAAGGCCGCAAAGCCGATGACCGCCGAGGAACGCGCGCACGCCATGGGCGAATAGCGACACCGACCAATCCCGGTCGTCAGCCGGCGACCGGGGCAACTACGACTATGGGTGCTCTATGACTTCAGCTCTTCCCGGCAGACCTGCCGAACGCCGCGTGCCGAACTTCCGCCGGCAGGCGGGGCGACGCGACCAGATCATCGACGCGGCGCTCGAGGTGTTCTTCGACAAGGGCTACGAGCGCGGCCGCATCGAGGACGTGGCCAAGCTCTCCGGCGTCGGCAAATCGGCGGTGCTCTACCACTTCGGCTCGAAGCTGGCGCTGGTGGCCAGTGTCGTCGCCACCCACTGCCTGCCGGCGACGCCCGTGGGCACGGCCGAACAAGCCATCGAGGCGGGCCTCGCGCAGCCTACCGCTGCCAAAGTGCTCCGCTTCGTCATGACCGAGCAGCGCCGGCTACCGTCGCTGGGCCGGCTCTATGTCACCGCTATCGTCGGACGCGTCAGCAGCTGGCAGAGTTTTGACAACATCGACGCCGTACGGGCCGGGGTCGCCGGCGCCTTCGGGCGCATGGCCGCCCGCGTGCTGTTCGAAGGATATCCCGAGATTGAAGGAGAGCATGATGGCCGCAGCCAGCCAGTTTGAGATTGTGCACGAGATCCTCGATCTGGCCGGCGCCCGCTGGACCATCGACGTGTTGACTGCGCTGCGCGGCGAGCGCCTGCGCTTCAACGAGATTGCGCGCACCGTCGACGGCATTTCGCAGAAGCAGCTCACCCAGACGCTGCGCAGCCTGCAGCGTCACGGCTTCGCCCTGCGCGTCGCCTTCGCCACCATCCCGCCGCGGGTGGAATACGAGCTCACCGAGCTTGGCCAGGACTTCGTCGCCAGCGTTCGCCCGCTGGGGGCGTTCGCCGTGCGCAACCAGCAGAGCATCGAAGCGGCGCGCCGGGACTTCGACGCGCCCTCGCTCTAGCGGCCGACAGAGGCCCCTGCGACCCTCGCATGCGTGACCTGCGCTGACGCCTTGGCTCGACCGTTGTTGCTGATCTCGCCGAGGCTTACATGCAGGTCGGGCGCAAAGTTTGGGGTTTGAGATGACCAACTCGGCTCAAAGACATCGCGTCGTCGTCATCGGCGGCGGGTTCGGCGGATTGGCGGCAATCCAGAAGCTCCGGGGCGCCGATGTCGACATCACCGTCATCGACCGGCGCAACCACCACCTGTTCCAGCCGCTGCTCTACCAGGTGGCGACCACCGCCCTCAGCCCGTCGGAAATCGCCTGGCCGATCCGCATGCTGGTCAAGCACCGGCCGGAGGTCACGACGCTGCTCGGCAACGTCACCGGCATCGACAAGGCGGCGCAGCTGGTCGAGCTGGAGGATGGCGGGCGCGTTCCCTATGACAGCCTGATCATCGCCACCGGCGCCCGGCACGCCTATTTCGGCCATGACGACTGGGAGCCATTCGCGCCGGGCCTCAAGACGCTGGAGGACGCGACCGCAATGCGCCGCCGGCTGCTGCTGGCATTCGAGGCGGCGGAGCGGGAGACCGATCCGGAGAAGCGCAAGGCCTTGCTGACCTTCGCCATCATCGGTGCAGGCCCCACCGGCGTAGAGCTGGCCGGCGCGGTGATCGAGCTGGCGCGCACCTCGCTGAGGCACGAGTTCCGCTCGATCAAACCGGAAGAGGCGCGCGTCATCCTCATCGAAGCGGGGCCGCGCGTGCTGGGGAACTTCCGAGAGAACCTCTCGGGCTACGCCAAGTCGGCGCTGGAAAAGCTCGGCGTCGAGGTGCTGCTGGGCCAGCCGGTCACCGAGGTGACGGCGGATACCGTCCGCTTCGATGGCCATGTGCTGCATGCCAACACCATCATCTGGGCGGCGGGCGTATTGGCGTCGCCGGCAGCCAAGTGGCTCGGCGTCGAGGCGGATCGTGCCGGGCGGATCAAGGTCGAGCCTGACCTTACGGTGCCGGGCAGCCCAAACATCTTCGCCATCGGCGACACGGTGACGGTGCTGGCGCCTAATGGCAAACCCGTGCCGGGAATCGGCGATGCGGCAAAGCAGGGCGGCAAGTATGCCGCCTCGGTGATCATGGCGCGGCTCAAGGGGCAGACCGTGGGACCGTTCCGCTATCGCCACCTGGGCGACATCGCGACCGTGGGCAAGAGCGCCGCGCTGATCGACTTCGGCTGGATCCAGCTCACCGGCTGGATCGGCTGGTGGACCTGGGGGCTCGCCCACATCTATTTCCTGATCGGTCTCAAGAACCGCGTCTCGGTGGCGATCAGCTGGCTGTGGATCTACCTTACCGGCCACCGCAGTGCGCGGCTGATCACCTGGGGCGAGGCAGGCAGCGGGAAGAAGTAGCGGCGCGGCTCCGCGCGACGGCAACAAAAAGGCCGGGAACCTCGCGGTACCCGGCCTCTTCAATGCAAAATCCTACGCCAGATCAGGCGGCGGAGATCTCGGTGACGGCGATCTTGCCGGTGCGGCGATCTTCGCCGGTCTCGAACGAGACCTTCTGGCCCTCGCTGAGGCCGGTCAGGCCAGCGCGCTGCAGAGCGGTGGCGTGAACGAACACGTCCTTCGCGCCGCTATCGGGCTGAATGAAGCCGTAGCCCTTCTGATCGTTGTAGAATTTGACGGTGCCCTTTTCCATCGGGTAGTCCCTCTTCGCAGTGATGTTGGTGGACAGAACGACGTGCTATCACCCTGCCCGGTCAGTCGAATTTTGGAAGTCCTATCGTGCGCCTGACCGATCGCGGTGGCTTACGGCCGGAAGTCAGCCAAATGTCGATGCAAACGAGATAAATGGCGTTTAGCAAATTGGCAAGCACGGCTCGGTGTGCGCATCACGCTTTGGAAACGATCCGGTCGGGCGACAGCCAGTAAGGTGGCATGGCGCCGGCCAAATTCGATAGCGGGATAACTTCCGGCTTCAGCCGAATTCCGAGCACATCCCCCATGAAGGCGCGCCGCGCCTCGACGCGATTCCACACGTCGGGGAAGTCGGCTTTCAGCTCGTCCCTGCCCTTGTCGTCGAGCAGCGCGATGCCATCCTCGATGTTGGCGCCCTGGTATGGCGGCCCGGCCGCCGGAATGATGTCGCATTGCACCGCCTGGCCCGACAGGAACGGCTCCTTCGAACCCGGATATACCGGCGTGTTCATCCACTCGTCGATGTGGATCAGGTGCCCGGGATTGAGCACCAGCTTGAAGAACGGCGTGTCGAGGTGCCGGCGCGCCAGCGCGTCGAGTTCGCCCCCCGTGACGCCGATGCCGATGGTCTCGTACCACTCGGCGGCGCAGGCGAAATAGGGTCCGGCGAGGCGGTCGACATAGTCGCGGACATTCTCGGGCAGTTCCGACTCATCGGCCACCAGCCAGCCCATGCGGCTCGACAGGCCTCCCCAGTAGCCGACCGCCGAGGTCATCGGGTCGCCCTTCTCGAGCTTCTTGCCGGACGGGCTGTTGAGCCCGACCAACCGATCGCCGGACGAGAACATGGTGTGGCACGAGTGCGGCAGCACGCCGAGCCGCATCTGCTGCACCGCCTCGAACTCGCTCATCCCCGGCCGTACATTGGCGATCACCGCCTTCACGGCTTCCGAGCAGGCCACCGCGCCGAACTCGAACTGCGCGATCTGCACGATCTCGTTGACGGCGCGCAGCCCGGTCACCGAGTGCATCAGTAGCGCGTTGGCGTTCACGACCCGGCCATCCGGCCCGACGATCTGGCGCAATGTGTCGACGATATACGATGGCGTCTCGAGCCAGGCCTCGGGCTTGGCCGCCTCATCGGGGCCAAAGTACTTCCAGCCGAGTACGCCGATGCGCTGGTGGTGGGCGATGCCGGCGTTGCGCAGCACCTCGGCCAGCGCCGGGGTCTTGGTGCGATCCTGTCCCAACAGGCCGAATGGCGGGTAGAGCCGGGCCTCCAGATCGATGGCGGCATTGGCGGCGCGGCCGAGGTTCTCGGGGCCGGCCAGCAGCGTCGGCGTGGTGTCCGGGGTGATCAGCAGCAGCGCTTCCTCGAAGCGCGGATCGAACCCGGTGATGTAGGCGAGGTTCGCCGAATGCTCGCGGTCAGCATAGACCACCAGCGCATCGAGCCCCGCCGCACGGCGTGCCCTGCCGAGCGCGGCGAAGCGGGCGAGATAGACGGAACGGTCGAGTTCAGGACGCGTTGAGGGAATGCCGAACTCAGGCAGCTTGGCGTCGATCATGCGGAAGGCAGGCATTGAGCGGGGTCCCCATCCCGGAGGCACTTTTCTTTGGTTGTCACGGAAAGCGCCGACGAAAGCAACTCAAGCCGGAAAGAGTTGACAACGGGGCGAAACTAGATGCTATTGCAAACCATTCGCAACAAGAGATTGCCCGAACAATGATCACCCGCCGCCGCCTCGCTGTCCTGGCCCTCGCTGCGCTGGCCGGGATGACGACCTTGCCTGCCCTTGCACAGGGGAAGTTCAAGGTGGTGACGACCTTCACCATCATTGCCGACATCGCCCGCAACGTTGCCGGCGACGCGGCTGTGGTTGAATCGATCACCAAGCCGGGCGCCGAAATCCACGGCTACCAGCCGGGGCCGCGCGACATCGTCAGGGCGCAGGGCGCCAACCTGGTGCTGTGGAACGGCATGAACCTCGAACGCTGGTTCGAGAAGTTCTTCGACAATGTGAAGGACGTGCCCCAGGTCGTGGTCAGCGACGGCGTCGAGCCAATGAGCATCGGCGAGGGCCCCTACTCCGGCAAGCCGAACCCGCACGCCTGGATGTCGCCAAACAACGGACTGATCTACGTCGAGAACATCCGCAAGGCGCTGGTGCAGTACGACCCAACGAACGCCGCGACCTACAACGCCAATGCCGCCGCTTACTCGGCGCAGATCAAGGCGATGGATGCGCCGCTGCGCGCCCGGCTGGAGCAGATCCCGGTCGAGCAGCGCTGGCTCGTTACCAGCGAGGGGGCTTTCAGCTACCTGACCCGCGACTACCAGATGAAAGAACTCTACCTCTGGCCGATCAATGCCGACCAGCAAGGCACGCCGCAGCAGGTGCGCAAGGTCATCGACGCGGTGCGTGCGAACAAGATCCCGGTGGTATTTTCGGAAAGCACGGTGTCGGACAAGCCGGCCAAGCAAGTCGCCAAGGAAACCGGCGCCGCCTATGGTGGCGTCCTCTATGTCGACTCGCTCAGCGAAGCCGACGGCCCGACGCCGACTTATCTCAAGTTGCTCGAAGTTACCGTCGACACTATCGCCAAGGGGTTCGGGAAGTGACGCTTACCGCAAACGTGCCGCACGAGGCGTGGAACCCTGCCCCGCAGCCGAGCCTCGAGGTCGAGGGCGTCACCGTCGCCTATCCCAACGGCAATGTGGCGTTGCGCGACGCAACGTTCGGGCTCGGCGCCGGCACCATTGCCGGTCTCGTTGGGGTCAATGGCAGCGGCAAATCCACGCTGTTCAAGGCCATCATGGGCTTCGTACAGCCAATCGCCGGCGAGGTCCGGATCGCCGGACTGCCGGTGCGCGAGGCGCTGAAGCGCAACATCGTCGCCTATGTGCCGCAGGCCGAGGAAGTCGACTGGAACTTCCCCGTGCTGGTCGAGGACGTGGTGATGATGGGGCGGCAGGGTCATATGGGCTTTTTCCGCATGCCATCGGCGCGCGACCGCGAGCTGGTCGAGCAGTCGCTGGCCCGCGTCGGCATGAGCGACTATCGCAAGCGCCAGATCGGCGAGCTGTCGGGTGGGCAGAAGAAGCGGGTGTTCCTGGCTCGCGCCCTAGCGCAGGAAGGCCGCATCATCCTCCTCGATGAACCGTTCACCGGCGTCGACGTGCAGACCGAGGCAGCGATCATCACCCTGATGCGCGAACTGCGCGGCCAGGGCCAGCTGATGCTGGTCTCGACCCACAACCTCGGCAGCGTTCCCGATTTCTGCGACCAGGTGGTGCTGGTCAACCGCACCGTTCTCGCCTCCGGCCCAACAGCCGAAGTGTTCACGCAGGCCAACCTCGAGAAGGCGTTCGGCGGCGTGCTGCGGCACTTCCACCTCGCCGGCGAGGACCTCCACGACGACAAGGACCAGCGCCGCGTTACCGTGCTCACCGATGACGAGCGACCGGTGGTGTTTTACGGCGAGAACGGCGGCAGCAAGCCGGCCTCGCCCAGCAGGTCGCAGGACGAGAAATGATCGAAGACCTGCTTGTCCCCTTCACCTACGACTACATGGTCAAGGCGATGTGGGTGTCGGCACTGGTGGGCGCCGTCTGCGCCTTCCTCTCCGCCTACTTGATGCTCAAGGGCTGGTCGCTGATCGGCGATGCCCTCGGCCACGCGGTGGTGCCCGGCGTCGCGACGGCGTACCTGTTCGGCCTGCCCTACGCCGCCGGGGCGTTCGTTGCGGGCGGCCTCGCTGCAGCGTCGATGGTGCTGGTGCGGGCGCGGACTAAACTGAGGGAGGACGCCGTCATCGGCATCATATTCACCTCGTTCTTCGCGCTCGGCCTGTTGATCGTCTCGCTCAACCCCACCGCAGTCGACGTGCAGGCGATCGTCATGGGCAACATCCTCGGCATCTCCGACGGCGACGTCATCCAGGTGGTGATCATCTCGCTGGTCTCGCTGGCGATCCTTATCCTCAAGTGGAAGGACCTGATGCTGGTGTTCTTCGATGAGAACCACGCCCGCACCGTCGGCCTCAATCCGCGCCTGCTGCAGGTGCTGTTCTTCGCCCTGCTCGCCGCCTGTACCGTGGCGGCGTTACAGACCGTCGGCGCCATCCTCGTGATCGCCATGGTGGTGACACCGGGTGCCACGGCCTACCTCCTCACCGACCGGTTCCGGAACCTCATCATCATCGCCGTGGTGCTCGGCTCGGCCAGCGCAGCAATCGGCGCCTATGTCAGCTTCTTCCTCGATGGCGCGACCGGCGGGGTGATCGTCTCACTGCAGACGCTGCTGTTCCTCCTCGCGTTCTTCTTTGCCCCCAAGCACGGGCGCATCGCCGCCCGCCGCCGGGCGCTGCGCGAAGCGGGAGCAAACTGATGGACGCGCTCTACGCCTTCTTCGTCGAGCCGCTGACCTACGACTTCATGCAGCGCGCCCTGCTGGTCGCGATCCTTGTCGGCGCGGTCTCCGCCGTGCTGTCGTGCTTCCTGGTGCTGAAGGGCTGGTCGCTGATGGGCGACGCGATCTCGCACGCCGTGCTACCCGGCATCGTCATCGCCTATGTGATCGGGCTGCCGATCGCCATCGGCGCGTTCGTCGCGGGACTCTTTGCCGCGGTGAGCACGGGCTACCTGAAAGACAACAGCCGGATCAAAGAAGATACCGCAATGGGCATCGTCTTTACCGGCATGTTCGCAGTCGGTTTGGTGCTGTTTTCGCGCATCGAAACTGACCAGCACCTGAGCCATATCCTGTTCGGTGACATGCTCGGCGTCACCTGGCAGGACCTGATCGAGACCGCCATCATCGCGCTCGGCACGCTGCTCATCGTCCTCGCAAAACGCCGCGACTTCCTGCTCTATGCCTTCGATCCGCAACACGCCCGCGCCATTGGCCTGCCGGTCAAACTCCTCCACTACGGCCTGCTCGCGCTGCTCTCGATCACCATCGTCGCCTCACTGAAAGCCGTCGGTATCATCCTCGTCGTGGCCATGCTGATCGCCCCCGGCGCTATCGGCTTCCTCCTCGCCAAGCGCTTCGAAACGATGCTGGCCATCGCCATGACCGTCGCCATCGCCTCGGGCGTGCTGGGGACGCTGATCAGCTTCAGCATCAACGGCGCCACCGGACCCTGCATCGTGCTGATCCAGGCGGGAGTGTTCCTGCTCGCCCTGCTGTTCGCGCCGGGAAGCGGGATGCTCAGGAAGCGGATGGCGACACCGGCAGCCTAGTCCTCGATCGTGACTTCCGTGACCACCGACTTCGACAGCTGGCGCTCGCGTAGCCAGATGTAGAGGCCGGAGGCCATGACGATCGGGGCGCCGATGTAGATCCAGACGTCGGGCGGCTGGTTGAAGACGAGCCAGCTGGCTCCGGTCATGAAGAATATCTGCAGGTAACCGAACGGGGCCAGCACCGAGGCGGGGGCGTAGCGGTGCGCGGTGGTGATGAACAGGTGGCCGATCAGCGCCGCGACGCCGATGCCGGCAAAGCAACCCCAGATCAGCGGATCGGTCGGCCAGGTCCAGCCGCCCAACGAGAAGGGCAGCACGCAAACCGTCGCGACACCGGCGGCATAGAACTGCTGCGCCGAGGTACTGTCGACGCCGGCAAGGCGGCGGGTCGAGAGGTTGTAGAGCGCGCTGCAGACGGCTGTGCCCAGCGACAGCAGCACGGCCGGATGGAAGGCCTCGGTGCCCGGCCGCACGATGATCATCACGCCCAAGAAGCCGACGCCGATCGCCAGCCAGCGCCGCCAGCCGACCGTCTCACCTAGCAGCGGGATCGACAGTGCGCAGAGGATCAACGGCATGGTGAAGGAGATGGCCGAGGTGATGGTCAGTGGCAGGTAGACCACAGCGATGAAGTTGAAGATGGTCGAGCCGAGCAGGAACAGCCCACGCGCCACCTCGAGCTTCAGGTTCCGCGTCGCGACGAGCGCCTTGCGGTCGCGCGGCACGAAGAACGCAAGCACGAGGATGAACTGGCCGGCATAGCGGACGAACACCACCTCCATCGGAGGTAGCCCGGCCTGCACCATCAGTTTGGCGCAGCTGTCGATCACCGTGTAGCAGAACAGGGCAGCGATCATCAGGCCGATGGCGAATGGCCGGCGGTCCTCGACGGGTTTCACCACGCTGGCCACGGCTCAGTCCTCCACCGGCTCGACCGTGATCTGGCGATCCAGCTGGCGCTCGCGGAACCAGATGTAGACGCCTGAGCCGATGATGATCGGAGCGCCGACATAGAACCAGACGTCCGGTGGTTCGGCGAAGATCAGCCAGCTCGCCAGCGCCAGCAGCAGCAGTTCGGTGTAACTGAACGGCGCCAGCGCCGAGGGTGGGGCGAAGCGATGCGCGATGGTGTTGAGCTGGTGTGCGATCATGCCGGTGACGCCGATGGCGATGAACGCGAACCAACCTGACCCGGTGCTCGGCCACACCCAGCCGTTAAAGGCGAACGGGGTGATGCAGGTCAGCGCGATCAGGCCGGAATAGACCTGCTGCGTCGCGGCGGAGTCGACGCCTGCGAGCTTGCGGGTGATGATCGAGTAGAACGCCGCCGAGAGCGCACCGGCGAGGCAGATCAGCGAGGCCGGATGGAACGCCTCGGTGCCGGGGCGCACGATGATCAGGATGCCGACAAAGCCGGCGCCGACGGCGGCCCAGCGGCGCCAGCCGATGGTCTCGCCGAGCAACGGGCCGGAGAGCGCTGTCACCATCAGGGGCATGGTGAACATCAGCGCGCCGGTCACCGTCAACGGCAGGAAGCGCATGGCGAGGAAGTTGGCGCCGGTTACGCCAAGCAGGCACAGCCCCCGCAGCAGTTGCAGCTTCCAGTTCCGCGTGACGAACAGCCCGCGCTGCATCGGCGCGAACAGCGCGATCGCCAGCGCCACGTGGATGGCATAGCGGACAAAGACGATCTCGGTCAGGGGAATGCCGATGACGGAGAGGTACTTGGCTGAGGTATCGAGCGTGGCAAAGAACAGCTGCGAGAACAGCAGGATGCCGATGCCGAGATTGCGGCGCTCCTCGACGGGGGCGATGGTGGAAGTCATTGGCTGGTCCGGAGGCCGCGAAGATCTGCGGCGGCAGGATCACCAAAGGGCGCGCCGCCCCGGCCTGTCAATGGCGCGGCGGCGGCAAACGGTTCAGTTGAACTAAAGTCTGGCGCCTGCTGCGCCGGCGCCGCGGTCGACATAGCGGCGTGCGAGTACGAACAGGGCAAACAGGAGCGCGGTCGAGCCGATGTCGCCCACGAGGCTGTAACCCCAGAACGGAATGGCTGCCACGTAGCACGCTACCAGCCCATCTATCCCGAAGCCGTAGTAGCCGCCCAGATAGACGCCGAAATTCGAGATGACGAAGAACGCGAGGCTCGCGAGGAACGCGGCTCCGCCCAGTCGGACAACCGAAAGCTGCCGAAGCAGGCCGCGGCCGATAAAGGTGCCGGCCAGCATGCCGGCATAGGTGAACAGCGCCGAGCTGTGCCAGCCGAGGACGAGGTCGGATAGCGCCATCACCGCAAGAGGGATCAGCGCCGCGAGCCACGGACTGCGGGAGGCGTAGGCGCCGAGCAGCGTTACGCCGACGACGGCCGTGACATTGGGCGGGTGCGGGATCACCCGGCTCAGCACGCCGACAACGATCAATCCTAGGGCCAGTCGTTCGCTATTGGTCACGGGCTTCTCCTCCACCGATTGTCGGGCGAACGCCGTGAAGGGTCAACTGCCCAGTGCGTCTCAGGCCGCCGTAGCGGCGCGGTTCTCGGCAGCGAAGGCATCGCAATAGACCATGCGCTCGTGGTCTCCGGTGGCCTTGGCCTGATGGATGCCCCATTGCTGCAGGCTATCCATCAGCGGCGCCAGCGACAGACCGAGTTGCGTGGCGCTGTACTCGACATGCGGCGGCGCGGCGGCAAACACCGTGCGGGTGATCAGCCCGTGCTCCTCCATCTCGCGCAGTTGCTGCACCAGCACCTTTTGCGAAATGCCTGGAATGCCGCGCTGCAGCTCGGACAGCCGCTGTGGGCCGGCGAGGACGTGGAACAGGATATAGAGTTTCCAGCGCCCGCCGATGATCTGCAGGGTGCGTTCGAGGGGCCAGGTCGAGAGCCGGTTCATCGCATTCTCCAAGCGCACCAGCCGGTGCGTATGACACCAGAAAGTCTGTAGCGGGCTCGGCTCGATATCGGAACAAGGGACGCATTCGACAAGGAGAGTTCCATGCAGGTGGTTTCGATTTCGCAGTTCGGTGGTCCCGGTGAGTTGCAGGTCCGCGAGGTGCCGATGCCGGTCGCCGGCCGCGACCAGGTGCTGATCAGGGTGGCGTCAATCGGGCTGAACCTCGGCGACGCCATCATCCGCTCCGGTCGTTCGGGACTGCAGCTGCCGATGCCCTTTATCCCGGGCGGCGAGGTTGCAGGTACCGTCATCGCCCTCGGAGATGGCGTCAGCGGGCTGGCGATCGGCGACCGGGTGCTCGGGGCGATCTTCGCCGAGCCACGGCTCGATGGCGGCTATGCCGAGCATGTAGCGCTCGCGGCGGACGTGGCGTTTAAACTGCCGGCCGCCGTATCGTTCGATGCGGCGGTGTCGCTGGCCGTGCAGGGGCTGACGGCGGAGCAACTGCTGGCGCGCCATCCGGCCGCCAGCAAACGCGTGCTGGTCCACTCTGCGGCCGGCGGGGTTGGCCAACTACTGGTACGTCTGGCTCGGCTCGCCGGTGCCGCGCGGGTCGTCGGAACGGTAGGCGATGCGGCCAAGGTCGATGCGGCGTTGGCGGCAGGCGCGGACCAGGTCGTGGTTTCCGCCTCGGGCTGGGCCGAACAGGCACCCGGCCCATACGACGTGATCTTCGATGCGATGGGCGGCGAGGTCAGCACCGCGAGCCTGCCGCTGCTGGCACCCGAGGGACGCTACGCCGTCTATGGCGGCGCCAGCGGCGCCTATCCCGGCTTCACCCCGGCGCAGATGGCCGGCGTCACCGCCGCGGCGCAGACCATTTCCGGCTTCTCACTGTGGTCCCTGCTCGGCGATCCCGCACGTCGCGGCCCTACCCTGCAGGCCTCGTACGATCGGCTGTTCGCGGCCGTCGCCGACGGCACGCTCGGCGTCGACATCGGCCACCGTTTTCCGCTGGCCGATGCCGCCGATGCGCATCGCCTGATCGAGAGCCGGGCCTCGATCGGCAAGATCGTGCTGGTGCCCTGAGGCCCGGGTTGGCGACGCTCAGTGCGTCGCCAGTTCCTTGCGCTGCTGCTCGGACACCGTTGCGAGGTCCAGCACCTTCTGCAGTTCCGCCGCGTGGCGGAAGCTCGGCTCCTGCATCTTGCCGGTCCGCACCGCTTCGGCGAAGCGCTGGTAGTTGGTCGGCACGGGCGGCACTTCCATCTCTTCCCAGGTGCCGCTCTCGACGTTGTCGCCGAGGCAGACGCGCAGGCGCGAGCCGTCGTGGCGGTGCTGCACTTCGACCCCGCCCTTCTCGCCATAGACGCGCAGGCGCAGTTCGTTCATGTGGCCGGTGGCCCAGCGGCTGGCATGGATCACGCCCAGCGCGCCATTGTCGAAGTCCACCGCCATGGTGAAGCTGTCATTGGCGTCGAGTTCGTACTCGCCGATCTTGTTGCCATCAGCCTTGTCGAAAGTCTTCAGCCGCGCGAACACGTGCTCGATCTCGAGCCCCGAGCCATACGAGGCGAAATCGAGGATGTGCACGCCGATGTCGCCCAGCACGCCGTTCGAGCCGTGCTTCTTCGACAGCCGCCACAGCCACTGGCTTTCCGTGCGCCAGTCGCCCCAGGCCTTCGACACCAGCCAGCTCTGCAGGTAGCTCGACTCGACGTGCTTGACCGCGCCGATAGCGCCGGACAGCACAATCTCGCGGGCCTTCTGCAATTGCGCGACGTTCCGGTAGGTCAGGTTGACCATGTTGATCAGCCCGGCCTTCTCGGCAACGTCGACCATCTCGAAGGCCTTGGTCGCGTCGGTCGCCAGCGGCTTCTCGCAGAACACGTGCTTGCCGGCCTTCAGCGCCGCGATCGAAGTCGCGTGGTGGATCGAGTCCGGCGTGACGTTGGCCACCGCATCGAACTCACCCCAGGCGATCGCCGCGTCGAGCGAAGCGAAGCCGTTCGGGATGTTGTGCGTGGTGTTGAACTTCTCGAGCCGGTTCGGATCGACGTCGACGCCGCCGACCAGGGTCACCCCGTCGATGGCGGCGAAGTGCTTGGCGTGCTGGGCGGCCATGCCGCCGGTGCCGAGGATGAGCATTCGCATGTTGGTGTTCCCTAGAGAGTCGGACGCGCGAAGCGTCGCGGAGAGTTCGTTCATATCCGGTGTTCCTTGCGGTCGAGATCGGCGACGAGCGCCAGATCGAGGATCTTCTGCAGCCCCGCGGCGTGGCGGAAGCCCGGCTCCGTCTGAACGCCGGTTCGCACGGCCTCGACGAAGCGCTGGTAGTTGGTCTGCACTGGCTCGGCCTTCACTTCGCGCCAGGTCGAGGTGGCCACGTCCTCGCCCGCACATACGCGCAGCAGAGAACCCCAGTGCCCGTGGCTGAGTTCCAGCCCGCCCTTGTTGCCATAAACACGCAGCCGCTGGTCGTTCGAGTGGCCCGAGGCCCAGCGCGACGAGTGGATGGTGCCGATGGCGCCGTTGGCGAACTCGGCGCTGATGATGAAGCTGTCGTTGGCGTCGAGCACGTACTCGCCGATGCGGTCGCCCGGCACCTTCTGGAAGGTCTGCAGCCGGCTGTTCATTGCAACGATCGGCTGGCCGATGGCGAAAGTGGTGAAATCGATGATGTGAATGCCGATATCGCCGACCGTGCCGTTCGAGCCGTGACCCTTGCTCAGGCGCCACAGCCACGGACCGGGATCGTTGAAATCGCGCAGCGCCACCCAGTGCTGCAGGTAGCTCGCCTCGACATGCTTCACCTCCCCAATCGTGCCCGCCGCGGTGATTTCGCGGGCTTTGTGGAGTTCGGCGACGTTCCGGTAGGTCAGGTTGACCATATTGATCAGGCCGGCCTGCTCCGCTGCCTCGACCATTTCCATGGCCAGCCCATAGCTCGGTGCCAGCGGCTTTTCGCAGAACACGTGCTTGCTGGCGGCCAGCACTTTCAGCGTCGTCGGGTGGTGGATCGAGTCCGGTGTGATGTTGTCCACCGCATCGAAATCGCCCCAGGCTAGCGCATCGTCCAGCGAGGCGAACCGGTTGGCGATCCCGAATGTGTCGGCAAAGCTGTTGAGATTCTCGGCGACGGGATCGACGGCGCCTACCATTTCCACGCCATCGATGGCCTGGAAGGCTTTCGCGTGATTGATGGCCATTCGGCCAGTGCCGAGCATCAGCAGGCGCATCGTCAAGGTCGTCCGTAACAGAATGGCGTGGGGCCGCCCGAAGGCGGCCCTGGTGTCAGATCATTTCGGGTGGTGCGTCAGCTTGGCGCCGCGCTCGACGATGTGCTCGATTGCCTTGTCCACCGGAGTATTCGGCGCCTTCAAGAGGTGCGCGTGGTTGTCCGGGTTGTAGGCCCAGTTCACCGCGTTGCGGATGACCTTGCCGACGGTGGCGTCGTGGTAGGTCGGATAGGTTTCGTGGCCGGGACGGAAGTAGAAGATGTTGCCGGCGCCGCGGCGGTAGGTGAGGCCCGAGCGGAACACTTCGCCGCCCTGGAACCACGAGACGAACACCGTCTCCAGCGGCTCGGGAACCGAGAACGGCTCGCCGTACATCTCTTCGTTCTCGAGCTCGAAATAGGCCGGCAGGCCCTTGGCGATCGGGTGGCCCGGGTTCACCACCCAGATGCGCTCACGTTCGCCGGCTTCGCGCCAGTGGAGGTTGGCCGGCGTGCCCATCAAGCGCTTGAACACCTTCGAGTGGTGGCCGGAGTGGAGCACGATCAGCCCCATGCCTTCCCAGACGCGCTGCACCACACGCTCGACGATCTCGTCCTTCACCTCGCCATGCGCCGCGTGGCCCCACCAAACCAGCACGTCGGTGTTGGCGAGCTTGTCGACGGTCAGGCCGTGCTCGGCGTCCTGCAGCGTCACGGTCGAGGTGACGATATTCTTGTCTTCGCCGATCAGCTTGGCGATCTGGCCGTGCATGCCGATGGGGTAATTCTCAGCCACGGCCTTGTTCTTCTGCTCGTGGACATTCTCGCCCCAAATGGTGGCTCTGATCGGCATGGGTCAACTCCTTGAATTCGTGGAAAGGGCCGGACGACGGCTCCGGCCCCAGGCTTCGAACATATCTTCCAAAGCGGTTTGAACTTTGAAGCGATTCACTGCATCGGCTTGCCGTGAATGGCAAGCAAGTGCGTCAAAAATCGGTTGCCCTGCGGCAATTTTGCCGCCGGGCGGAACGTCAGCTGAATATCGTCAGTTCTTGACCGGCTTACCGGCCTTGTCGAAGCGGTAGACCTTGCCCGGAATTGGAGCGATCGAGATTGCCGCATCGGGCTGGTGCATGTGGGTGCCTTCCTGGCGCACGATGATCGGATCGCCGCCGGCGCCGATATCGACATAGACATAGCTGTCCGAGCCGAGGCTTTCGGAGTGCACGACCTTGCCCTTCCAGGCGCCGTCGCGATCGGCGATCTCGATATGCTCGGAACGGACGCCGATGGTATTGGCGCCGAACTTCGAAGCGATCTCGCCATTGAGGAAGTTCATCTTGGGCGAGCCGATGAAGCCCGCGACGAACAGCGACTGCGGGTTCTCATAGAGCTCCAGCGGCGTGCCGACCTGCTCGACTAGCCCGTCGCGCAGCACGCAGATGCGGTCGGCCAGCGTCATCGCCTCGACTTGGTCGTGCGTGACGTAGACCATGGTGGCGCTGTTCATCGCGTGATGGAGCTTGGCGATCTCGAGCCGGGTGGCGACGCGCAGCGCCGCGTCGAGGTTGGAAAGCGGCTCGTCGAACAGGAACACCTTGGGGTCGCGCACGATGGCCCGGCCGATGGCGACGCGCTGGCGCTGCCCGCCGGAGAGCTGCTTGGGCAGGCGGCTCAGGTACGGGGTGATCTGCAACAGCTCAGCCGCCTTCTCCACCCGCTCCTTGATCGTTTCCTTGCTCGACTTGGCGAGTTCCAGGCCGAACGCCATGTTCTCGTAAACCGTCATGTGCGGGTAGAGCGCGTAGGACTGGAACACCATCGCGATGCCACGCTTAGAGGGCGCCAGCGCGTTCACCAGTGTGCCGTCGAAGGTCATCTCGCCCGAGGTGATGTCCTCGAGGCCGGCCATCAGACGCAGCAGCGTGGACTTGCCGCAGCCGGACGGGCCGACGAAGACCATGAACTCGCCCGAGAAGATTTCGAGATCTACGCCCTTGATGACGTCGACGAGGCCGAAGGACTTCTTGATGTTCTTGAGTTCGATATGCGCCATGGAATTTAGCCCTTTACGCCGCCGGCGGTCAGGCCGGAAATGATCTTGCGCTGGAAGATGAGGACGAGGACGACCAGTGGGACGGTGACGATCACCGATGCCGCCATGATGTTGCCCCACGGAATTTCGTACTGGCTGCCGCCCGACAGCAGCGCGATGGCTACCGGCACGGTGCGGGTGTTGTTCGACGAGGTGAAGGTCAGGGCGAACAGGAACTCGTTCCAGGCCGCGATGAAGGCCAGGAGGCCCGTCGTCACGAGCGCCGGCCACAGCAGCGGCAGGAACACGCGCCAGATGATGATCCACGGGGTCGCCCCGTCGACGATTGCCGCCTCTTCGATCTCGATCGGCAGGTCACGCATGAAGGTTGTAAGCACCCACACGGTGAACGGCAGCGTGAAGATCGTGTAGCTGAAGATCAGCGCCCACGGCGTGTTGTAGATGCCCAGGAAGCGGATCACCTCGAACAGGCCGGCGAGCACCGCGATCTGCGGGAACATCGAGACCGCGAGGATGGTCATCAGCAGCAGCCCCCTGCCCCGGAACCGCACGCGGCTCAGCGCGAACGACGCGGTGATGGCGAGGAACAGCGCCGCCAGCACCGTCACCGAGGCGACGAAGATCGAGTTCAGGAGGTTCCGCGGGAAGCTGCCGGTGGTCAGCACCGAGAGATAGTTCTCGATCGAGAACGAGGTCGGCCAATAGCTGACCCGGAACAGGTCGGTGCCGGATTTGAAGCTGGTGAGGATCGCGTAATAGAACGGGAAGATCGACACCACGACGATGAAGATGACGAGCGCGTAGAACGCCGTCCGCTTGGCAATTGCCCAAAGGTCAAGGGTCATCAGCGGTCTCCCCCGTCGAACCGTACCTTGCCCAGCCAGATATAGAGCGCGGTCATCACCGCAATCAGCAGGAACAGGAAGGTGGATTGCGCCGAGCCGTAAGCGAACTTGTCGAAGTCGAAGAGGTTCTCGCGCGAGATCACCGACATGGTCTTGGTGGCCGCGCTGTTGGGCGTCAGCACGTAGATCAGGTCGAAGATGCGCATGGCGTCGAGCAGGCGGAAGATCACCGCCACCATCAGCGCCGGCCGTACCAGCGGCAGCGTCACCTTGAAGAATACCTTCACCGGGTGCACGCCATCGATCTCGGCCGCCTCGTAGATATCCTTGGGGATCATCTGCAGGCCGGCGAGGATCAACAGCGCCATGAACGGCGTGGTCTTCCAGATATCGACGATCAGCACCGCGGTCATCGCCGTATCCGCGGAGGCGGTCCAGGCGATCTTGTGGCTGATCAGCCCCAGCTTCATGAACAGGTCGTTGATGATGCCGAACTGGTCGTTGAGCATCCACGACCACATCTTGGCCGAAACGATCGTCGGGATCGCCCACGGGATCAGGATGGCGGCGCGAACGATGCCGCGGCCCTTGAATTCCGCGTTGAGCACCAGCGCCACGACCATGCCGAGCACCGTCTCGAGTGTGACCGACACCACCGCGAAGCGCAGCGTATTGCCCACCGCGTTCCACCAGGCGGGATCGACCAGGAGGCCGGAGAACACGGTGCGGCCGCTCTTCAGGGTGGTCCAGCTCAGGTAATTCTTGAAGCCTACGAACTGCGCCTCATAGAGGTTGGTCAGCGAGGCATTGGTCAGCGAGAAATAGATCGTCCGGAGCAGCGGCCACCCAGCCACCACGGCGAGCGCCGCGAGCATCGGGAGCAGGAACCACATCGCCGCGCCGACGCGGGACTTGAGCAGTTCGGACTGAATCTTGGGCTGGGTCCGGACAACCGGTCCGGCTGTGGCTTCGACGGTCATGGGGGCGGTCTTCCTGCTGCAGAAGAGGAGGAGACGGCGCGGGCAACCCGAAACGGATCGTCCGCGCCAATCGTCAGAACGAAAGCCTTACCAGGCGTCGCCCTTGAGCTCGGTCAGCTTAGCTTCCAGGAGCTCGAGGTTCTCGGCACCGGTGCCGTTGCCCGACAGCGTATCATGCACGGCCGACCAGAACAGCGAGGAGACCTCGTTGTACTTCACCTTGGTCGGAGCCGACGGACGCGGCACGGCATTCTGGAACACTTCCTTCCAGTTCGGGATGATCGGCTGGGCAGCCGCAACATCGGCGTCGTCATAGAGCGAGACGATCGTGGGCAGGTTGGACTGCTTGATCGCGCGTTCCTTCTGCACTTCGGTCGACGACAGGAACAGGGCGAGCTTGATCGCCTCTTCCGGGGCCTTGGAGTACTTCGACACAGCGACGTTCCAACCACCGAGGGTTGCGGCCGAGCGAGCACCCTCGCCCTCGCCCATCGGCAGCGGCACCACGTCGAACTTGCCCTTCACGGCGGAGTCGTCGCCATTGCCGAGCTGGTAGGCATACGGCCAGTTGCGCATGAACACGGCATTGCCGAGCTGCCACACGCCGCGGCTTTCTTCTTCCTGGTAGGCGAGGACGCCGGCCGGAGAGATCGTGCCGACCCAGCCCTTGACCATGTCGATGGCCGCAGCGGCCTTTTCGTTGTTGATCGAGATGGTGCCATCGGGCTCGACGATCTGGCCGCCGCCGTTCGACATCACCCACTCGAGGGCGTTACAGGTCAGGCCTTCGTAGGCGTTGCCCTGGAACACGAAGCCCTGCATGTCCGGATTGCCGGCAGCGCGCTCCTTGTCCTGGATTTCCTGTGCGGTGGCAGTCAGCTCGGCCCAGGTCTTGGGCGGCGTCTTGCCGTACTTCTCGAGCAGGTCCTTGCGGTAGTAGAGCGCCGGGGCGTCGGTGAAAGCGGGCAAAGCGACGAGCTTGCCGTTCACGGTCTGCGACTCGATGATCGAGGGGAAGTGGTTCGCCACCACGTCCTTGGCGGCATCGGTCAGGTCGAGGAACTGGTCCGCCAGCTGCGGAGCCCAGATCACGTCGGTCTGGTAGACGTCGATATCGGAGTTGCCGGCCGCGAGCCACAGCTTGTACTGGCCGAACTGGTCGGTGGTCGAGGACGGCATCGGGACCACGGTCACCTTGTTGCCGGTCTCGGCTTCGAAGCGGTCGAGCTGCGAGCGCAGGAACTCGAGGCCATTGCCGGTATCGCCCGAAACGATCGAGAGATCGGCGGCCTGGGCAGCCACGACGCCGAGCGTGGCGCTGGCAAGCAGGGCCGCGATCAGGGACTTCATTCTCATTATTCTTCCTCCCAAAGGACAAACATGACCGGGAGGCAGCCAAAGGCGATCGACGCCGAGGCGGCGTTGATCGGCACTAGTTCCTCCCACAAAAACACTCCGGAAAGCGAGCAGTTCGCCCCGCTAAAGTCTTCCAAAGCGCTTTGAATGAAACCTACCCAAATGGACGAAATCCTGTCAAGCGGGATTCAGCCGCCATTCCTTAACATCGGCATTGCCGGCGCAAATTATCCTTTGATAACAGCATGTTGCATTGGCACATCTGTTAACGCTCGAAAACTAGCGCCGTCTGGCCTGAGGTACGAACCTCAGAAATGTTAGTATGAACGCGCCACTTGCGTTTGCGATTCAAATCGCTTTGAATGGCGCACTTGTGGAGGAGGACGTCCGGCATTGGGCTCCGGTCCGGGGCTTGGTTCGCGAGCGGAAACCGCCGCGTGCCGCAGTTGGGCGAGTACGCATTTGGTGATGAAACTCAAAGACTTGGCCGCAGAGCTGGGGCTGTCGCAGACGACGGTCAGCCGTGCTTTGAACGGCTTTCCGGAGGTCAATGAGGCGACCCGCCAGCGCGTCAGCGAGGCCGCCCACCGCTTGGGCTATCGCCCCAATGTCAGTGCCCGCCGTCTCGCTACCGGGCGTGCCGGCGCCATCGGCGTCACCCTGCCGCTGCAGCGCTCGATGCATTTCGGCCCGCATACGTCCGAATTCCTCTCCGGCATCAGCGAACGGCTGGCCCAGCACGAGATCGACATCGTCGTTACCCCGATCGATGCTGATGATGAAGTCCCGGTGTTCCGCCGTCTTGCCGCCAGCAAGCGCGTCGACGCCCTGGTGCTCTCGGCCCCGACCCCGAATGACCCGCGCATCGCCGCGCTCACCGAGCTCGGCATGCCTTTCCTGCTGCACGGCCGCTGCGAAGTGAACGTCCCGCACGCCTGGCTCGACATCGACAACGAGGGCGCGTTTCGCCGCGCCACCAGCCACCTGCTCGATCTCGGCCATCGCCACATCGCCATGATCAACGGACCCGAGGACCAAACCTTCGCCATCCACCGCGACCGCGGTTTCCGCAGCGCGCTCCAGGCGCGCGGGCTGACCGCGGATCCGCAACTGATCGGCGGCGGCCGTTTCACCGACGAAAACGGCTTCCGCCTCGCCCAGGCCTTCCTCGAGCGCCGCCCGCGTCCCACCGCCTTCCTCGCCGGCTCGATGATGACCGCGCTCGGCGTGTTCCGCGCCATCCGCCTCGCCGGCCTCGAGCTCGGCAAGGACGTGTCAATGATCGCCCACGACGACGTCTTCCCCTATCTCAACGCCGACAACATGGTCCCCTCGATGTCGACCACCCGTTCCTCGATCCGCGCCGCCGGCGCGCGCATCGCCGAACTGCTGCTGCAGATGCAGGACGGCAAGCCGGTGGCGTCGATCCATGAGCTGTGGCCGGTGGAACTGGTGCTGCGCGAGTCGACGGGGCCGGCGCCGAAGTAGCGCTAGCCGCTCGGCATTAAGCCGGCGCGCGGATCGTTGACCTGCCAGGCGATCACCGTGGCGCTGTCAGTTCCACCGAGGGCGTGAACGTCGTCCAGCATCCGTGACACCGAACCGCCCAGCCCTGCATCGGACAACAGCGCCTGGCTAAAGGCCGCCGCATCCTCATAAGGCCGGTGCGCGACCTCGAGCAGCCCGTCGGTGATCATCGCGATGGTACTCAACCCCTGCCTCAGTTCGCGAACGCCGCTCGAAAAGCACGGCACTTCGAGCGCCAAGCTGCTGCGCTCGCCGACCCACTCGAAGTAGTTGCGGACGGTCAGCGTATGCTGGCCCAGCCGCTGCAGATCGGGGTGCAGCAGGTAGAGCGCGTTGTCGCCGATCGACAGCCAGTACAGATAGCTGCCGTGCTGGTAGCAGACGAGGCACGCCGTCTCGCCGCGCACCTTCGCCATGCGTTCTCGCGCGGACAGCAGCAGGCGCGACACGGCTGCCTGCACCTCGATGATGTGGGAGGGTTCCGGCCGCCCCATCAGGGCAGCGAGCTCCGCCCTGCTTTCCGCAAACAGCCCGAGCACAGCGTCGGCACTGGCGGAGCTCGCATGCGCGTCGCAGAGGACGGCGAAGACCCAGTCCTCCCCGGCCCAGACCAGCGCAGCGTCTTCGTTCTTCTTCGCCCCGAAGGCCGCGTTGCCGCCGTAGAGCCCGACGGTGACCCGGCCGGCGGCTTGGATACGCGGACCATCGAGGCATGGATCGACGCTGCCGCTCCAGACATAGGCCTGCATCATCACCCCCTCCGCTCGGGCACGACGATGGGGTCGACCCGCCGGGGTGTCAACGACCGGCCGCTAGCCTCGCCCACACGTCGCATCGAGCTTCGGCACCAGCCATTCCAGCGCCGGGACGATCTGCTGCTGCCAGGTGTCCCAATAATGCCGCCCCGGCCCCACCCGCAGCGTCGTGTCGATGCTCAGCTGCCTGAGGCCGCTGTGATACTCCACGGCTGCCGCGATAAGGTCGGGGAAGTCGTCGTCGCCGATGGTGAAATAGAACGCTGGCTTGTTCTCCGCCCGCCGCAGCTGCGGCATCAGTGTGAACGCGTTGGCGGCGTTGAACCGGTTGCGATCGAACGGCGCGCCGAAGACGTTGCGATAGAGGTCCGGGATCCAACGGCTGCGCGGATCATTCTTCTCCAGCGGCTTGTGCAGCGCTCCGGCAAAGCTCATCGCCGCCGCGTAAGTGTCGGGGTGGTTGATCACCTGCAGCACTGCCCCAACCCCGCCCATCGATACGCCGCCGATCGCCCTCCCCTCACGGCACTTCGCCGTCGGGAGCTTCTTGTCGATGGCTGCCACGAGGTCAGTCGCGAACGCCGTGTCGATCAACCCGAAGCCACCCGGATCGGGGTTGTCCACGTACCAGCTATCCCCCGCCCCCGGCGCCACCACTACGAGTGGTGGAATCCGCCCATCGGCAATCGCCCGGTCGAGGATCGGTGCCAGGTTCCCCCAGGTGAACCAGTCGCCATCCGCCCCGGTCATCCCGTGCAGCAGATACACCACCGGCCAGCGCTCACCCTCGGCCGGCGCCGGAAACGGCGTGTAGACGGCATACGGGATCGGCCGCCCCAGCGTCGGGCTCTCCGCCTCGAGCCCAAACTCCACGATCCCAGCGCCGAACGCTGCGGAGCCGGCAAACACCATCGCGGCCGCGCCAAGCGCAGCCAGAAATTTCAGTTTCAAGTTGATCCCCTCAGATCGCCGGTATGCGGCGGATTCCATGTTTGAAAGCATGCAGGAAAACGTTTTCCTAATTGCATCCTACCGGTGCCGGTCGCTCCGGGCAACTGGCCGAAAGGTGGGGGATGAGCGTGCCACACGCGCGATGCCCATCTCTCCCTTGGCGGGTGAGAGATGGCCGAGAGGCCGGGTGTCAAACCGCCCGCAGCAGCCTCAGATGATTGTCGAAGTTCAGCTCGAACGTCGTCAGCGGCGCAGGTGAACCGGCAAAGCCGCCGAGCACGCCTTCCCCGCTTGAGGCCAGAAATCCGACCGTGTCCGGGGCGATGCCGCAGCCGTTCTCGAGGCCGAGGCTGGCGACGACTGTGGCGGTGTCCGGGTCGATGGCGAGGATGGTGCTCCCCTCCGGCGACGACACGCCGATCAGCCCGCCATCGGCGGAGGCGGCGACCGAGCCGATGTAGTTGCGCAGTTCCCCCAGCGTCGCATCAGGCAGCTCGATCAGCCGGATCTCGCCGTCACGTGTCGCATAGCCCACCAGTTGCGGGCGATCGGCCGAGGGACCGCGGAACTGGCAGCCGAACCAGGCCCTGCCTTTGTGGTCGAACGCCATGTGCCGGATCGACAGCTGGTGCAGCCCGCCATCGAGCCGCAGCTGCCCGATCAAATCGCCCGAACGCCGGTCGACGAAGGCGATGGACGGGTCCATCGTCTCGATATTGAGCTCGGTCCGCCCATAGTCCGGATGCGTCTCGATCCCACCATTGGCGACAACGAACGTCTCGCCGTCCGGCATCAGCAGCATCTCGTGCGGGCCGGTGCCATAGGTGTCGAACTCGCCGATCCGCTTGTAGCCGCCGGCAACGTCATAGATGCCGATCACGCCGCGGGCGTTGTCGAAGTCGTTCTCGGTCGCATAGAGGAGCTTGCCGTCCGGCGAGAACGCGCCGTGGCCGAAGAAGTGCCGGCCCTCGATGCTGGTCAGCGTCAGCGGCGGCGTGCTGCCTTTGGGGTCGAAGATCACCGCAAAGGTGCCTGGCTGGCGGGCGAACACCACCCCCTGGCCCGTGGTCGGCGAGAAGGTGATGTCGTGGCCGCGATCGGGCAGCTCGACAGTCGAGATCACCGAGCCGGCCTCGTTCACCAGCGCCGCGGCAAAACCGCCCTCACGCTTCTGGATCGAGGAGGCGAAGACCATCTCGGCCCGCTCCAGCGCCTCGGCCCGTCGCGGCAGCAGCGACGCGGCGAACCCCGCCCCCGCTGCCTTGAGGAATGCCCGACGCTGCCACATCGTCAGTCTCCGTCGAGCGACGAGAACCCGACCGACAGGCCAAGCGCCGCCGCGAGGTTCTCGCCGAGGATGGTGTCGAGCGACTGGGTCACGATCACCAGGTAATCCAGCGCCTTCTTCTGCTTAGGGTCGGCCAGCGCCTGCTCGACCGGCTGGGTGACTACCTTGCCCGCCCGTTCGGCATTGCCGAACTCGAAGCTGGCGCTGTTGCCGACCCAGAGCTGGTCTGGCGTCGTCGCCTCGGCGATACGGGACTTTTCGAGCAAGGCTCTGAGGCCTTCGAAATTGGCGTTGATCGACGGCACCGTCATGCCGGAGCGCCAGAACAGCGCCGATTTCGGCTTCGGCGCCGCGCCATCGCGACCAAGGAACGGCAGCAGCCGCTGATCGCGGATCGCCTCGGTGCCGTGGGCGAGGAGCCCGGTCAACGCCTCGGCCACCTCGCGAAAACTGCGATAGTCCGGATCGCTTTCGGACGGCGCCAGCAGCCGCTTCGAAATGCCCTCGGGGTCGTTCCACTCGGCCGAGAGCTGCGCCGCCATGTCAGCCTGCAGCGTCGCGGCGGCGAGTGCGTAGCGGCAGCGGAAGGCCCATTGCGGCGTTTCCAGTTGCTCTGCCCCGGTGCCGAACAGCAGGAACTCCAGCGCTCCCAGCCCCTGCACCGCCACGCTCTTGATCGCGAGCTTGGTTGGATCGGCTGCGTCCCAATCGGGCTCGGCGAGGATCCCCTGCACCTGCTTCAGCGCGATGCCCTTGCGGTCGGGCCAGAACAGGATCTTGTCGTAGCGGTTCTCGCTCATCAGCGGCCCGAGCCGGTAGAGCTCGACCCGCGACCACGCCACCACCGTCGATTTGAACTGCGCCCGTGCTGCCTCAAGCCCGGTGTCCGAAGGCGCCAGGCAGAGCCCGCCGACACTGATCGTCAGCGCCGCCGTCTCCTCGGCATACTGCGCAAAACCCGGCCGGATCGCCTCGGTGATCGCTAGCGACACCACTTGCTCCGCCGTGAGCTTCTGCTCCTCAGCCATCGCCGGCATCGCAATCAGCGCCAGAACGAGGGCAAGCAGTACGCGCATCACAGTGACCCCAAGAAGGCCAGCAGATCATCGCGCTGCGATTTCGGCATGTTTGCGAACGCGTCGCGCGATTTCTGCGCCTCACCGCCATGCCAGAGAATGGCCTCGGTCAGGTTGCGCGCCCGCCCGTCATGCAGGAACTCGGTGTGCCCGGACACCGTCTCGGTCAGCCCGATTCCCCACAGCGGCGGCGTCTTCCACTCGTAGCCATCCGCATCGCCTTCCGGCCGGTTGTCCGCCAGCCCCTCGCCTAGATCGTGCAACAGCAGATCAGTGTAGGGCCATATCAACTGGAACTTGTGCGCCTTGGTTGGCGCGTCCCGCGAGGTCACGTATTTCGGCGTGTGGCAAGCGGTGCAATTGGCCTCGTAGAACGCCTGCTTGCCGCGCAGCACCTGCGGCTCCCCGACATCGCGCCGCTGCGGCACGCCGAGGTTCTGCGAGTAGAACGTCACGAGATCAAGCACCGGATCGGGCGCCTCGGACGGGCCCAGCCGGGCCTGCTCGCCGGTCGGCGCCGCGAGGCACTCGGCTTCGGCGGCCGTGCAATCGCCATGCGGCTTCATCACCAGCGGCGTCGCGATACCGATATCGCCGGCAAATGCATCGGCCGACTGGGCCCGAATGCTCGCCGCCCCGGCCTTCCAGCCGAACCGACCCAGCTTGCGCTGCCCGCTCACCGAGTCGAGCACGATGTTCGCCCGACCCGAAATGCCATCCCCGTCACGGTCGTCCGGGTCAACCTTCGCCAGGATGTCCTCGGCAGGAACCTGCTCAAGCAGGCCCAACCCGATCATCTGCGGCGAGACGCGCGGGCTGAGCATCACATCGTCGGCCATCGGCCCGTAGGCGAGATCGGTCACCGAGTAAGTCGGCCGCCTGAGCGTCACCACCGTGCCATCGCCGAGTGTCACCGACTCGTCGGCATAGCTGATCGCCATCTTGCCCTCGGGCTTCACGCCCTGAACGGCGAAATCCTGCAGCTGGCCGCCATAGGTCGGCTCGGCGATCACCTTGGCGCCATCGGCCAGCGCCTGCTTGTCCGCATCGCTATGCGGCGGGACCGACAGGCGGAGGAACATCGAGACGGCATCGTCGCCATTGCCCGACGGCGTATGTCCGCGCCCGTCCTTCAGGTGGCAGTTCTGGCAGCCGCGCGCATTGAAGATCGGCCCCAGCCCGTCCGAGGCCTCGGTCGAGGATGGTGACGAGACCCAGAGCTTGCGGAACAACGCGTTGCCGAGCTTGAACTCACTCTCCTGCTCGAAGGTGAGGTTGGCCGACGAGAACGAGAAGATGTCCTGGTTGACGCGCTTCTTGATCGTGCCTGCCCCACCGGGCAACTGCTCGAAGTTCTCAGGCTTGGTAAAATCGCTGGTCAGCGCCGTGACGCTCTGGACCCGCTTCAGGTCCTTGGGCGTCAAATCGGTACGGGTCCCGCCATCGCTGGCGACGGCGAGACCCGCGATAAGGGTTATGACCAGGAACGCGGTCAAGCGCTTGTGCATGTCTCGCACCCTAGGCTTCCCGGCCACAGACCGGATGAAATGCGGCGCCACGGATTCTTTCAACCCGCGACGCCGAGAAAACTATGGAAAACGCTCGTTTACTGGAACACAGCGTCCGGATTGGTGAGGCTGTCCGACTGCTCGATGGTCACGGTGTCGCCCAGTTCCAGCAGCGCCACGGCGCGTTCGACACCGCGTGTCTGGGCGATCAGCCCGTCGATCGCGGCCTGCACCACGGCGTTGCCCTCAGTGTTCCCCTCGGCGATCATCTGGTCGTACTTCTCGACGGTGTCGCCGCGGGTCTTCATCGTTTCCATCTTGGCGACCGTGTCAGCCAGCAGCGCCTTGATCTCGGTATCGAGCGCCGCATCCTTGGCGGCGATCAGCTCCGAGATCGACGGGCCTTCGACCACCGAACCGTCAACCCGGGTGTACTTGCCGAGGTAGACGTTCTGGATGCCGATCGCGTCGTTGAGATGCGAGACATAAGTGTTGTCGGAGAAGCAGTCATGCTCCTCCTCGGGATCGTGCAGCAGCAGGCCGAGCTTCATGCGCTCGCCGGCCAATTCGCCGAACGACAGCGAGCCCATGCCGGTGAGAATGGTCGCCACGCCGGTCTCGGCAAGCGCGGTGCGAGCCGCCCCACCCTCCTGCCAGTTGGCCACCATTTCCTCGAGATCGGCGACCAGCAGGTCGGTCGCTGAATCGAGATACTGGCCGCGGCGCTTGGCATTGGTCTCGGTCGAATAGTCGGTGAACGGCCGCTCGCCGGCGCCGGCCTCGGTGCCGTGCAGGTCCTGGCCCCACAGCAGGAACTCGATAGCGTGATAGCCGGTCGCGACATTGCTCTCGATGCCGCCGGCTTCCTGCAGCGTATCCTGCAAGAATGCCGGAGTGATCTCGGCCGCATCGACTTCGGTGCCGTCGATAGTGATCTTGGAGTTCGCGATGATGTTGGCGGTGTAGAGACCGTTCTCGTCGCTCTCGGTGCCGTACGACGCATCGACATAGTCGATCAGGCCCTCATCGAGCGGCCAGGCATTCACCTTGCCCTCCCACTCGTCGACGATGGCGTTGCCAAAGCGGAACGCCTCGGTCTGCTGATACGACGGGCGCGATGCCTTCCAGGCTTCGCGCGCTGCGGTCAACGTTTCGTCGCTCGGGTTGGCGATCAGCGCGTCGGTCGCCGCATCCAGGGCCTTGGCGGTGGCGAGCGCGTCCTCGTAGGTGGCGAGCCCGATATCCGCATAGGTCTTGAGGATGGCATCGGCGGTGGGCTCGGCCGCCGACACGAGGTCGCTGCCCATGGCCGCGATGCCGATCGAAATGGCGAGCGTGCTGATCGTCTTCATTGGGGTTCTCCGGCGGGACGCCTAGCGTCCATTGGAGCGCGACCTATCAAAGTGGATTGCGTGGTTCAAGAAATATCGACCAAGGCTGGAACGGCTCTAAACTAGCCCTCCATCGCCCTCAGCGGTCCATCTCGACTCGTCCAAGTAAAACGGGCACTGTCACAATTGTCACAAATGACCTCGGGGGAAATCCGACGGGTGAATCGCCTGCGCTGCGGGACTTTCTTGCAGCCCTGGCAATACGGCGCCCTGTGCACGCCGCTCGTCGGTGTCACGCGCCTGTCACACGGCCAAAATAGGTGAAACGCGGCTTTTGGGGCTCCTCCCGAGTCAGGACAAGAAGCCAAATATTCCAGGGAGACGCAGAATGATCTTCAAGAACGCGCTCGTCGCATCGGTCTCGGTCGCGGCACTCGCCGCTTCGACCTTTTCCGTCTCGGCGCAGACCGACCTCACCGCCCTCTACGACGCCGCCAAGACCGAGGGCCAGCTCACCGTTATCGCGCTGCCCCACGACTGGTGCGGCTACGGTGCCGTCATCGAGGCCTTCAAGGCCAAGTACCCCGGCATCACCGTCAACGAACTGAACCCCGATGCGGGCTCGGCTGACGAAATCGAGGCCATCAAGGCCAACAAGGGCAACACCGGCCCGCAGGCTCCCGACGTGATCGACGTCGGCCTGAGCTTCGGCCCGTCCTCGAAGGCCGACGGCCTGGTGCAGGCCTACAAGGTCTCGACCTGGGACTCGATCCCGGACTCGGCCAAGGATGCCGACGGTTTCTGGACCGGCGACTACTACGGCGTGCTGTCGTTCCTTGTGAACACCGACCTCGTCGCCACTCCGCCGACCAGCTGGGCCGACCTCAAGAAGCCGGAATATGCCAACGCCTTCGCGCTCGCCGGTGATCCGCGCGCTGCCAACCAGGCGATCTCGGGCGTGCACGCCGCCGGCCTCGCAACTGGCGCCGCCGCCGGTGCCGATGCCGGCAAGGCCGGCCTCGCGTTCTTTGCCGACCTGAACAAAGCCGGCAACTTCGTGCCTGTGATCGGTAAGGCCGCCTCGGTGGCGCAGGGTACCACCCCGATCGTCGCCGCCTGGGACTACAACGCGCTTGCCTGGAAGGATGGCTTTGCCGGCAACCCCGCCGCGCAAGTGATCGTGCCCAGCGACGCAGTGGTCGCCGGTGTCTACATCCAGGCCATCTCGGCCTACGCTCCGCATCCCAATGCGGCCAAGCTCTGGATGGAGTACCTCTATTCGGACGAAGGCCAGCTCGGCTGGCTTGCGGGCTATTGCCACCCGATCCGCTTCAACGACATGGCGGCCCGCGGCGTGATCCCGGCCGACCTGCTCGCCAAGCTCCCGCCGGCGGATGCCTATGCCAAGGCCGTGTTCCCCACGCTCGACGAGCAGGGTGCCGCCAAGACGGAAATCACCGCTAACTGGGACAGCGTCGTCGGCGCGAACGTCGCAGAGTAATATGGCCAACGTCAGCTCTGCAGCTGACACCGCGACTGGCCCGGTTTCGACCGGGCCGGTTGTGCGCGTCGGCGGAAACCCGTTCCGGTTCATCACCAGTCTCCGCCCGGGCGACATCCTCGCCATCGCGCCGTTCATTCTGTTCGCCCTGCTGTTCCTGTTGATCCCGACGCTCGGCCTCGTGGTCGGCGCCTTCCAGGATCCGGCGGGCAATTTCACCCTGCAGAACGTCATCGATCTCGGCACGCCGCAAATCGTCGCCTCGTTCTGGATCTCGATCCGGGTCTCGGCTGCCTCGGCGCTGCTTGGCGCCGGCATCGGGCTGGTCATCGCGCTCGCCATCATCCGCGGTCGCCTGCCGCCGGCGATCCGGGCCACGGTGATGACCTTCTCCGGCGTCGCCTCCAACTTCGCCGGCATCCCGCTGGCCTTTGCCTTCCTCGCCACTCTCGGCCGGCTCGGGCTGGTCACGGTGTTGCTGAAGTTCGTCGGCTTCGATCTCTACAAGTCGGGCTTCAACGTGCTGAGTTTCTGGGGCCTCACGATCACCTACCTCTATTTCCAGATCCCGCTGATGATCCTGATCATCGCGCCGGCGATCGACGGGCTGAAGAAGGAATGGGGCGAGGCCGCCGCGACGCTCGGCGCCACTAACGGCCAGTTCTGGCGCTATATCGGGCTGCCGGTGCTGTGGCCGAACCTGCTCGGCACGCTGTCGCTGCTGTTTGCCAACGCCTTTGGCGCCATCGCCACCGCCTACGCGCTGACCGGCTCGTCGCTCAACATCGTGCCGATCCTGCTCTATGCGCAAATCCGCGGCGACGTACTGCACAATCCCGGCCTCGGCGCCGCGCTGGCGCTCGGCATGATCGTCATCACCGCCTTCGCCAACGTCATCTATCTTGTCATTCGCACTCGCGCGGAGAGGTGGCTCAAATGAAGTCGAGCAAGCTCTGGAGCTGGGTGATCTTCGGGCTCGGCGCGGCCTATTTCCTCGTGCCGCTGCTCGCCACCTTCGAGTTCTCGCTGCGCATCCGCCGCACTGGCTACACCTTCGATGCCTATACCTCGGTGTTCTCCGATGGCCGCTTCCAGGCCGCCTTCAGCTACTCGCTGATTGTCGGCGTCTGCGCCATCATCGTCGGCCTCCTGATCGTCGTGCCCGCCGCCTACTACGTGCGGCTGCGCGCCCCGCATTTGCGGCCGATCATCGAGTTCGTCACACTGCTGCCGCTGATCATCCCGGCCATCATTTTGGTGTTCGGCTACATCCGGATGTACAACACGTCGTCGGTCCTGCCGCTGCTCGGCACGAACCTCGGCACCGACATCCTGCTGACCCTCGCCTATGTCGCGCTGGCGCTGCCCTACATGTATCGTGCGGTCGACACGGGCCTGCGCACCATCGACGTGCAAACGCTCACGGAAGCGGCCAACATCCTGGGCGCCAACCAGGTGACCATCATCGCCCGGGTGATCTTTCCCAACATCATCGTCGCCGTACTGTCGGGCGCCTTCCTGACGCTCGCCATCGTCATCGGCGAGTTCACGATCGCGAGCCTGCTCAACCGGCAAGTGTTCGGCGTCTACATGCAGAACGTCGGCGCCAACCGGGCCTTCGAGCCCGCTGCGCTGGCAATCATCTCCTTCGTCATCACCTGGGGCGCCATGGGCATGATCCAGTTGCTCGCCCGCTTCGCCCCCAAAACCGCTCGTAGGGACTAGACCATGGCCGAGGAATTCCTTCGCATCGAAAAGCTGGTCAAGACCTTCTCCGGCAACGCCGTGGTCAAGAGCGTCGACCTCTCATTCGACAAGGGCGAGTTCGTCACCCTGCTTGGCCCGTCCGGCTGCGGCAAGACCACCATCCTCAGGATGATCGCCGGCTTCGAGCGGCCGGATTCGGGCCGCATCCTCGTCGAGGGCAAGGATATCTCCGGCCTGGCCCCGAACCAGCGCAAGATCGGCATGGTGTTCCAGGCCTACGCGCTGTTCCCCAACATGAACGTCGCCGACAATATCGGCTTCGGCCTGAAGATTGCCGCGATGCCCAAGCCGCAGCGCGAGGCGCGCGTCGAGGAGATGCTGAAGCTCATCGGCCTCGCCGGCTACGGCAAGCGCTATCCGTTCGAGCTCTCGGGCGGCCAGCAGCAACGCGTTGCGCTCGCCCGCGCCCTGGCGCCCAGTCCGCGCATGCTGCTGCTCGATGAGCCGCTCTCGGCGCTCGATGCCAAGATCCGCGTATCGCTGCGCGAGCAGATCCGCCAGATCCAGCGCGAACTCGGCATCACCACAGTGTTCGTGACGCATGATCAGGAAGAAGCACTGTCGATCTCCGACCGGATCGTCGTCCTCAACGCCGGCAATGTCGAGCAGTTCGGCAAGCCGTTCGACATCTACAACCGGCCACAGACCCGCTTCGTCGCGACCTTCGTCGGCACCCTCAATACCCTCAATGCCACCGTCGCCGACGCCGGCGCAAAGACTGTGACGCTCGGCGGCAACACCGTCACCATCCCTGCCCTGCCGGCCACTGCGCGTAACGGCGAGGCCATCGCGCTGACCATGCGCCCCGAAGCGGTGTCGCTGGCGAATGGCGTGGCACGCGACATCGTGCTCGACGGCAAGGTCTCGGAGGTCAGCTTCCTCGGCTCGGTGATCCGGCTGAAGGTCGATCTCGGCGACAATTCGGTGAGCCTCGACACCTTCAACGACCAACGCACACCCCCGCCGGCGCATGGCGCCCCGGTCCGCGTCGGCATCGCCTCCAGCGATGTGCTGGTGCTGGAGCGCTAGCCGAAACCGGACGAAGCTTTTAGGGTGCGCCGCCGAATAGCGGAGCACCCATGACCAACCCTCTCGTCACCACCGACTGGCTCGCCGAACACCTCGACGCCCCCAACGTCGTCCTCGTCGATGCCAGTTGGTACATGCCCGCGACGGGCCGCAAGGGCCATGCCGAATATCTCGAGAGCCATCTCCCCGGCGCGGTGTTCTTCGGCATCGACGACATCGCCGACAAGACCACCACGCTGCCCCACATGCTGCCGACACCCGAGGCCTTCGCCGAAGCCGTCGGCAAGCTGGGCATCGCCGATACCGATACGATCGTGGTCTATGACGAAGCCGGCATCTTCGCTTCCCCGCGCGTCTGGTGGAGCCTCCGCACCATGGGCGCCAAGGACGTGCGCGTGCTCGACGGCGGCGGCCTGAAATGGCGCGCCGAAGGCCGCCCCACCGCATCGGGCGAAGTGACGCGGGCGGCGCGTACGTTCGTCCCCAACTTCCAGCCCAACCAGGTGGAAGACTTCGACAGCGTCCTTAGCCTCACATCGTCGAAGGCCAAGACGATCGTCGACGCCCGCCCTGCCGAGCGCTTCCGTGGCGAAGTGCCCGAGCCTCGACCGGGGCTGGCTTCGGGGCATATTCCGGGCAGCCTCAGCGTGCCGTCCTCGGCGGTCACCGCCGACGGCAAGATGAAGTCGGCGGCCGAACTGAGCGCGCTGTTCGCTTCAGCCGGTGTCGACGTGACCAAACCCATCGTCACCAGCTGCGGCTCGGGGGTTACGGCGTCGACGGTAGCGCTGGCGCTAGCCATTGCCGGGGCGAAGGACGTCGCGGTGTATGATGGCTCGTGGACTGAGTGGGGCGGACGGGCGGATGCTCCGGTGGACAAGGGCTGAGGGTGACCGCTGCTCCGGCGCGAGTTGCCCCCACCGCCGCCAGTGGGAGCAACGCGCTCCGGCCTACTCCCGAGAAATCCGCCAACTCCGAACCTCGAACGGCCGCAGCTCCGCGCCCGGTCCCCGGTCCATCGGCTCCTCGAGGATGCTGAGGCTCTCACCCAAAGCCCACCCATCCGGCACGCTCAGCGCAAAATCGCCGCGGCGGCCCGACGGCTCATAGACGCGCAGCACCAGCCCGTTGCCGTCCTCGGCCGGCTTCAGCCCCGACAGCGCCGCCGCAATACCCTCCGCGCCAATCGGCTCGTAGTGCACCGACGCCACCCCACTCGCCGCCGCCGCCAGCAGCGGCTGGTTCAGGTCCTCGGCCTCCTCGCGCACCCGGCCCTCGTGCCAATCCCCGGCATGCGGATAGAGCGAATAGGTGAACCGCTGCCCGCCCTCGTCAGCGAGCGGATCGGGGTAAACCGGCGAGCGCACGAGGCTCAGCCCCAGCACGTTGCCCTTGGCGCTGTGCCCGTACTTGGCGTCGTTGAGCAGCGCCACGCCGAACCCCGGCTCGCTCATATCGAGGAAGCGATGCCCCGGCACTTCGAACTGCGCCTGATCCCACGACGTGTTGGTGTGCGTCGTACGCTGCACCACGCCATTGGCGTGCTCGAACGTCGCGTGCGTCGTCCGCACCGCCACCGGCGTCTGCGTCCGCAGCAGGCAATGCCGGTCGTGCCAGTCGATCTCGGTCAGGATGTCCAGCCGCACCCCATTGGCTTCGAGGATGTAGGTCTGCGTCACCGTCGAGGCGCGGAAGCGCCGCACGATGCGAACCGCCGCCCGCGCCGGCGTGTCCTCGACCACCTTGATGCTCTCGGGCCGGTTCAGCTCGATACCCTTCTTGGCGTAGTCCTCCTCAATGTCCCAGGCGTCCCAGTCGCGCGGCTTGTCGGCCGGATAGACCCAGAGCTGGTTGCCCCGCCCGGCCAGTGCCTCGCGCCCGGTCGCCTTGTGGATGAGGCTGGTGACCGAGCCATCGAGCCCGATGGTTGCGCGGATATGCGCGTTCTCGAGATGCCCCTCGCCTACCGACAGCCCCGGTAGCGGCTCGAGATCGGCGCGCGTGAACACCTTGATGCCGAGCGGTGCCATTACGTCGGTGCTCGAGTAGTGCGCGCCATCGCTCATCGTCACGCGCACCGGCCGGCGGCTGAGCGAGGGGTTGACCACCACCACTGCGTCCTCCACGTCGCCATCCGGGATCTTCGCGACGATCGCCGACATCGCCATCTGCTGGCGCGCCAGCGCCCGCCCGATGGCGTCGTTCAGCTCGCGCTCGGCGTCGTCATACACCTCGGCGATCGAGGAGCCCGGCAGGATGTCGTGGAACTCGTTCTTCAGCACCACGCGCCAGATATGCTCTAGGCTCTCCGGCTGCTCGCCACCCAGCAGCGCCGCCAGCGAGGCCAGCGTTTCCGCGGTGATCAGCGCGCGTTCCGCCTGGCGGTGCGCTTTCTTGGTGGCGCTCTGCGTGGTCAGCGTCGCCCGATGCAACTCGAGATAAATGTCGCCCTGCCACACCGGCAGCTGCGCCCTCTTCCCCGTCTCATGCGCCGCAGCGAAGAAGTCTTCGACCCGGCTCCAGCGCGCCTTCGGCAGCACGGGGAAATCCCGCAACTGCATCTCGCGCTCGACATATTCCGGCGTCACCCCGCCGCCGCCGTCGCCATAGCCCACCGCCAACAGCGAGGTCGGATGCGCCGACTTCTGCATGAAGTTGCGCCAGGTCTTCAAAATGCTCAGCGGGTTCACCGCCCCGTTGTAGCCGTGCCAGGGGTTGTTGAACGTGTGGGTCAGCACCCGCGAGCCGTCGATCCCCTCCCACCAGAAGAGGTCCGCCGGGATGGTGTTGGTATCGTTCCAGTTCACCTTGATGGTGAAGAACGAACTGATACCGCCTTGTTTGAGCAGCTGCGGTAGCCCGCCGGAGAAGCCGAAGCAGTCCGGCAGCCAGCACACCGTATGCCGCACCCCGAACTTCTGCTGGAAGTAGCGCTGCCCGTAGAGGATCTGCCGCGTCAGGCTCTCGCCCGTCGGCATGTTGGTGTCGGGCTCGACCCACATGCCGCCCACCGTCTCCCAGCCGCCGGCGCTGACCTTGGCCTTGATCTTCTGGAACAGCGCCGGATCGTCTTCCTCGATCTGCGCGTAGTAGTGCGCCGTCGACTGGTTGAAGCGGAAGCCGGATTGCGCCAGGTACTCGTTCGAGCCCTCCATCAGCGTCACCGCCGTGGAGAACGTCCGCCGCATCTTCCGCCGCGTCTCGGCATAGGGCCACAGCCAGGCGAGATCGATATGCGCATGCCCGGTGAGCGCGATCTCGCCCTGCTGCGGGAACCGCTCCTGCAGCTCGCGCAGCCTGCGGATCAGCTTGAGATCGGCCTTCACCACGCTCTGCCGCTGCTCATCGGTGAGCGGGGCTGGATTGTCCTTCAGCGGCGGCAACTGCCAGATCCGCTGCTGCCCCCGCTCCGCTGCGAAGCGCGAGACATAGTCCTGCGTCGCCGACGGCCACTCGAGCGCATAGAACGCCTCCTCGGCCGCCGCGACGAGATGCGGCACCACCTCGTGATCCCCGAGTTCCCCCGCTGCCTCATGCACCTGCAGCAGCCGCAGGCGCAGCGCATCCACCGCCCCATCGAGCCAATAGAGTTTCGCCTCGTTGAGGTGCGGCTTTCGCACCGGCTCGCCGAACGGCAACCGCGCCACCGCCTCCGCCTCGATGCGGAAGTTGTGGGCCCTGACCGGGAATTCCTTGTGATAAGGGTCGTTGCCGAAGCCGATATTCTCGTCCGCATAGATCAGCGTCGCCAGCGCCTCGCCACCGAGATCGAGGAACAGCCGCGCCTCACCAATCGGCCAGTTCGGCGGCACCGATACACCCACGGCAAAGCTCTGCACTCCGTCGCGACTCGGCCACGGCGCCCCGACCTCGATCGGCTTGCCGTTCAGCATCCAGCCGCTAACCGGAACGGTCTCGCGCTCCCGCCACCAGGTGAGCTCTTCCAGCCGCACCTTGATCCGGTCCAGCCGCTGCTCGATGGAGAGAGCCATGCGAATATCCTCTTTTGCAACGTTACAATGCGCGGCGGACAAAACCACAACTGCCCCCGCCTCGCTAGGGTCGGGACGCATTTTTGACGATGCGTCTCAACGGATCTTTATGGGTCAGTAGGTCTCGCGCAGATGGCTGAGCTTCAGCCCTTTAGCGAGGTCGTCCTTGCTCACCTTCGCCCCATGCCGCGGCGTGAAGCTCAGCTTTACTTCGCGGCCGGGGAGCAGGGTCACGGCGTTGTCGGAGAAGTAGCCCGGCACGTCCACCGTGGCGGTGACGAACACCGCCGGCTTGTCGGTGGTCAGCGTCAGCACCGGCGCCTTGTCGCCGCCCGACCAGCTTGCCTTTACCTTGGCTTCGGCGAGGTCGTAGGCCTTGTACGCTTTGGGGAAGTAGTCGTTCTCGCCCAGGAGCTTTCCGTCTTCGGCGGTCCAGGCGAAAAACAGGAACTCGTTCGGACCGAGGTCGCTGAGCTTCACCTTGGTCGCGACCACAGCCTTGTCGGGGTTGGTCTTCGCCTTCGCGGTAGCAATCACGCGGGCTTTGCCATTGGCATCCACCGCCTGGACTTCCACAGCGATTTCAGCCTTTTCGGCCGTATCGTTGATCGCTTTGAGGAGGATCGTGTCGCCGTCCGGCACCGCCACAACGTTGATGGGGTTGAAGAAGCGCTTCGCCATGTAGTGGAGCAGTTTCCACTGCCCGCCGTAGTCGAGGCTCGACCAGCTGGCGACCGGGTAGACGTCGTTGATCTGCCAATAGAGGGTGCCCATGCAGCGCGGCTTGGTGGAGCGCCAGTATTCGATGGCAGTCTTGATGGCGAGGCCCTGCTGCACCTGGCTCAGGAACACCATGTTCTCGAAGCCCGACGGGAAGCGGAAGTAGCGCGTCATCGTTTCGAGGATGCGCGAGTTGCCGCCGGTGTTGCGCTGGTGCGCCTCCATCACCGGCGAGGTCGGGTTGCGATCCTCGGTGTTGGTGAAGCTCTCGATGACGTTCATCGAGGTGAAGCTCTGGAAGCCGAACTCCGAGGCGAAGCGCGGGTTGACGTCGCGATAGGCCGAGAAGTCCTTGGCCGAGTGCCAGACGCTCCAGTAGTGCGTGTCGCCGCGCGTATCCATCAGCCAGCCGTCTGAATAGTCCATGTAGCCGAGCGACGGCGAGGACGGCCAGAAGCGGCGCGAGGGGTCCTCGTCCTCGACGATATAGCCGAGCATCGAGTTCAGCCGGTCGTAGTTGGCGACATAGCGCTCCGGCGCCGCCTTGGTCTCGGGGTACCAGTGGAGCGAGCCGATAACCTCGTTGTCGCCGCACCACAGCGCGATCGAGGCGTGGTGGCTGAGGCGGCGGATCTGCTGGGTGATCTCGGTGCGCACGTCGGCGAGGAAGGCGCGATCCGAGGGGTAGCTCATGCAGGCGAACATGAAGTCGT
Source organism: Devosia sp. P2_G7 (assembly GCF_056403495.1). Lineage (NCBI taxonomy): Bacteria > Pseudomonadati > Pseudomonadota > Alphaproteobacteria > Hyphomicrobiales > Devosiaceae > Devosia > Devosia sp. P2_G7. Next base: position 167,408 of record NZ_JBFUFI010000006.1, on the reverse strand, counting down.
GCCAGATGAGGATGCCGAGCTCGTCGCACATCTCGTAGAAATAATCCGGCTCGTACTGCCCACCGCCCCAGATGCGCAGCATGTTCATGTTCACGGCCTTCGCGCTTTCGAGCAGGTCGCGAACGGTGTCGGGGGTGATGCGCGAGGGGATGGCGTCGGCGGGGATCCAGTTGGCGCCGAACATCGAGATATCGCGACCGTTGATCCGCACCTTGAAGCTGTGGTCGATCTCGTCCTTCTCGACCAGCCACTCGAGCTTCCTCAAGCCCAGCTTGCGCTTGGTCACCTCGCCGTCGAGCGTGGTCCAGAGTTCGTAGAGCGGCTGCTCGCCCTGCCCGTTCGGCCACCAGAGCTTTGGGTTCTTGATGGTGACGTTGTGGGTGAAGACGTTCTCGCCCGGCCCCACTACCACCTTGTCGGCGAGCTTCTGCCCGTCGACCTCGTGCGTCAGCTCGACCGAACCCTCGGCGAAGGCGAAAACGCGAGTCGTGATCGAGAGTTCGACGGATTTCTTGCCATGCGACTGCTCGACCGTGACGCTCTCCTGGCGGGCGAGGCGCGAGCGGCGGATCGCCATCTTGCCGTAGACGCCTGTCGGCATCAGGCAGATGCCCCAGTCCCAGCCGGCATGGCAGGCGGCCTTGCGCACGAAGTTCATGTGCACGCCTTCGAGGCCGTTCGACAGGTAGTTGTAGGTGAACGGGATCGGGAACGGATGGGCGTCGGAGCGCGCCTTCGCCACCTCACGGGTGACCGCGAACTCGATGCGCAGGGTGTTGGTGCCGATCTTCACCTTACCGGTGACGTCGATGTCGTAGCGGATGAACTGGTTCTGCGTCTCGGCGATCGGCTCACCGTTGAGGATCACCGTGGCGATGGTGTCGACGTTCTCGAGCGTCAGCGTCAGGTAGCCGTCGATATCGGCAGCCTCGGCATCGAACTTCCGCTCCACCGTCCATGGGGTCTTGTTGACCCACATGACGTCGACCTCGTTCTGGCCGAAATACGGATCGGGGATTTGTTTGGCGTCGAGCAGCGCGGTGTGCACGTCGCCGGGCAGCGTGATCGGCGCCTTGATCTTGGATTTTGGCGAGGTGAGTTGGAACTGGCCCGCGAGATTGAGTTCGCCATAGCCGGTTGCGGCCGAAACAGCCGCAGTCTTGGTCTTCGCCACTTGGGGATCCTCCGATCGATGCGCGGCCGCGAAATCGATTTCACCGCCAGCGGACGACTCTCTAGCCGCTACCATTCCAGCTGCCAATCCCTCCTCCGTAGCAGCCGCTATCGTCGACACTTGACACGTGACCATTTGGTCACCTATTGTTGTGACTGTGGATGCCGTCTTCAAAGCCCTGGCCGATCCGACCCGGCGACAACTTCTCGATAGTCTTCGGGACAAGGCCGGACAGACCCTTACCGAACTCGAACAGGGGCTCGGGATGACGCGGTTCGGGGTGATGAAGCACCTCAGGGTGCTCGAAGAGGCGAAGCTGGTGACGAGCCGCAAGGAGGGGCGGTTCAAGTATCACTACCTGAACGCCTCCCCTATCCAGGAAGTCGCCGATCGCTGGATCGCGCCGTACCAGAAACCGTTCGCGCGCTTCGCACTCGATTTGAAGAACCAGTTGGAGAGTTCAGTACCGATGGCCGACAAACCGAACTTCGTGCTCGAGACCTACATCCGGACGACACCGGAAGCGCTCTGGGATGCGCTCACCAAGCCCGAGTTGACCGCGCAATACTACTACGGCACGCGCATCGATGCCGACCTCAAGCGCGGCGGAGCGTTCCGCTACCTGGTTGGCGACGGCCAGGTGATGCTCGATGGGGAAGTGATCGAGATCGAGCCGCTCAAGAAGATCGTCTCGACCTTCATTCCGAGCTGGGCCGAGAACTCGCAGCCAACCGTCGTCACCTTCGCGATCGAGCCGATGGGCGAGGTCGTCAAGTTCACCATCACCCACCACGACTACGAGAAGGCCAATGCCGGCATCGATACCGGCTGGCCGGTGGTCGTCGCGGGTCTCAAGACGCTGCTCGAGACAGGCAAACCGCTGAACCTGCCGACCAGTATGTGACCGTAAGCAGCGGCAAACAGGGAAACAGAAAAATGGCGAAGTACATCCTGGGCTTTCACGGATCGCCCGCTTCCTCACCCGCAGACGTCGAAGACTCGATGGCCAAGTGGATCGCCTGGTACAAGGGCATGGGCGGCGCGGTCGCCGACATGGGCAACCCGGCCGGGCCGAGCAAGACCATCGGCGCCGATGGACGCGTCACCAGCACCAACGGCAACGCGCTGACCGGCTACTCCATCCTCGAAGCCAAGAGCCTCGACGACGCGATTTCGCTCGCGCGCGGCTGCCCGATCTATGCGGCCGGCGGCTCGGTCGAAGTCGCCGAACTGATGCCGATGTGAATAGGATGGGCGGCGTTCCGACGCCGCCCTCTCCACTCAGATGCTGATCGCGTTCGCTGCCGCGTAGGTTTCCTTCAGCATCACCTCGACGGGCAGCAGCGGCAGCAGCTTCATCATCAAGTTGCGCATGAAGATGCCGAAATTGCCCTTCGGCACGAAGCCGCCGACCGCCTTGTGAGCCAGCGACTGGCTGGCATCGACGAAGGGCTGGAGCTTCCGCTGATAGTTGGCGAATGCCGTCTCGTGATCATGGCGAGAGGCGTTCAACTCATGCGCCAGGATGTATGCGCCGACCACCGCCATGCCGGTGCCCATGCCCGATAGCGGCGAGGCGCAGTGCGCCGCGTCGCCGAGCAGCGCAACCCGGCCCTTCGACCAGCGCTCCATCACCACCTGGCTGATGGTATCGAAGTAGAAATCCGGCGCTACGTCCATGTCGGCGAGGATCTGCGGCACGTGCCAGCCCTGCCCAGCGAAGCGCTCGCGCACGAACCGCTTCTGCGCACCCACATCGCGATAGTCGTAATCGCCGAAATCGCCGTCGAAGAACATCAACGCCCGGGCTTCGCGGTTTTGCCGCGCGCTGTAGACGCCGGCAAGCGTCCCGGGGGCGCTGAACAGCCGGCCGGAATAATCGAGGCTCAGGCGGTTCGGCACGGTGAAGATCGAGGCATAGAGCCCAAGATCGCGCACGAACTGCTCCTCCGGCCCGAAGGCCAGCGCGCGCACGTTGGAGTGGAGACCGTCGGCGCCGATCACCAGGTCGAAGGTCCGGTGCATGCCGCTCTCGAAGCGGACCTCCACCCCATCGCCGAACTCGGCGAGCTCGGCGATCGAGTCGCCGAAGATGTACTCGGTGCCTGCCTTGGTAGCGTCGTAAAGGATCCGCGCCAGGTCGCCGCGCATGATCTCTAGTTCGCCGCTGAACGCCGCGGCGGGCATGGTCGCGACTTGCCGGTCGCGGCGATCGACATAGTACATGTCGCCCATGTTGGTCGCCTCGCCCCGCACCGCCTCGAGCAGGTCCATGCGGCGCAGCGCCTCCATCGAGGTGCCGCGGAAATCCACCGCGTAGCCGCCCTCGCGCAGCTTCTTGGAGCGCTCGACGATGGTCGGTTCGAAGCCGAAGCGGCTGAGCCAGAAGGCGAGGGAAGGGCCGGCGACGCTGGCGCCGGAAATCAGCACGGTACGGATCGGGTGGTGGGTCATCACGGCATCTCCTGTTGCGATGCCGATATTCATACGTATGTATAAAACGGTTGTCTAGATGAATTTCATACGACCGTATAGAACCGACTCGTCGAAGCCGTTAGGAAGGGTTATGGGACACAAGGAAGATCTGCTCGCCGGCGCCAAGAAGTGCCTCCGCGAGAAGGGCTACGCCAACACCACGGCGCGCGACATCGTCGCCGCCTCGGGCACCAACCTCGCCTCGATCGGCTATCATTTCGGCTCGAAGGACGCGCTGATGACCCAGGCGATCGTCGAGATGCTGGGCGAGTGGGGTGAGCATTTCGGCGCTGAGCCGGCCGCCTCGATCCCCGACTACGGCGAGCGCTTCGAAAAGCACTGGCGCGACCTCGCCGCGGCCGTCGCCAGCGACCGCCAGCTGTCGCTCGCCAGCTTCGAGAACGCCGCCACCGCCATGCGCATCCCCGAACTCGCCACCATCATCGCGAGCGGACAGGAGGATGCCCGCGCCGGTCTCGGCGACGATTTCGCCGCCACCGATGCTGATGCCGAAACCAAACGCGCCGTCGGTTCGCTGATGCTGGCGGTGACCACCGGTGTCATTGCCCAGTGGCTGGTCGACCCGGAGAGGTCCCCTACCCCCGACGACATCGTCAAAGCCTTCCACGCCATCGCCGATGCGTTCGGGCGGAAATAGCGGAGCCGACCGCAGTAGCCGCGCCATTCAGCCCCCACTACTCCCTCCCACCGGCGTCATCCCCGCGGAGGCGGAATCCAGTGGGATTTCTCAACGTTCACCTGCGACGCAGCATCCCACTAGGTTCCCGCCTTCGCGGGAATGACGGCGGAGGTGTATCCGCACCATCCCTACGCCCCGCACCACACCCCGCTTGACTCTCATGGCTAACACATGTAGCTATCATAGCTACACACGTTAGCCATTGAGGTTCTCTATGTCCGTCACCCCCGGTTTTCCGCCCAAGTCCGTGGTCACGCACCTTCGCATCGAAGGCTTCGTGGCACTCGCCGCCGCTGTCACCGCCTACTGGTTCCTCGGCGGCAACTGGTGGCTGTTCGCCATCCTGCTGCTCGCCCCGGACCTGTCGTTCTTCGGCCTCTATGCTGGTCCGAAGACCGGGGCGAAGATTTACAACCTGGCCCATACCTACGCGGTGCCCGCCGTGCTCGGCGCCATCGGCTGGTTCGGTGGCATCTTCTGGCTCACCGAACTGGCGTTGATCTGGGCCGCCCATATCGGCATGGACCGCGCTGTGGGTTACGGGTTCAAGTATCCCGGCTTCGACCACCACACGCATCTCGGCCTCATCGGCCCAGCCAGGAAGGCGCAAAAGCTTGCCGACGCCCGCTAAAACCTCGCCCAGAGAACTCGCCGCCATCGCCCTGACGCTGGTCGAGGCGTCGGGTCCGGAGGCACTGACCATGGGTGCCGTAGCACAGAGCGCGGGGGTGAAAGCCCCCTCGCTCTACAAGCATTTCGCCGACCGCGCAGCGATCCTGAAGGTCGTCGAGATCGAGATCCTCAACGGGCTAGAGGCCTATCTCCGTCGCGAAACCCAGGGCGACACACCCAAGGCGCGGCTCCTCGCCATGGCCACCGCCTATCGCCGCTTCGGCCTCACGACGCCCAACCGCTACAAGGCGATCTATAGCGGCAACGCCTTCAACGACCCGGAGATCCGCGCCGCCTGCCTGTTCTCGGCCCAGCCGCTGTTCGAGGAACTGAAGGCCGCCGGCATCGCCGAGGCGCGCATCCTGCCGCTGTCACGCACCCTGGTGGCGTTCCTCCACGGCTTTATCCTGATGGAGATCGGCAACGCCTTCAGCCTTGGCGGCAGCGTCGAGGAGGCGTTCACCTCGTCGCTGGAGACGATCTTGAAGGAGATCGGCTAGTCGCTGTCGAAATCGGGATCGCTCGTTCGTCGGGAACATAGGAGGCCAGTTCCGGCGTTCCACCGAAAAGGAGTGAAACCCATGTCTTCGAGCGTGCTCTACATGTCCATGTCCCTCGACGGCTTCATCGCCGGCCCCAACGAGCGCCCCGACAACGGCCTTGGCGACGGCGGCGACCGGCTGCACGAGTGGATATTCCCCGATGCCGAAGGCGGCGATTTCGACGCCGCCTTGGCCCGGTTGAGCGGGGTAAACCGGCAGGTCTGGGATGAGATGATGGCGACCGGCGCCGTGGTCGCCGGACGCGGCACGTTCGAGCCGGCCGGCGGTTGGAACGGCGACAATCACGGCGGGGCGCCCATCTACATCCTCAGCCGCCACGCTGCTCCCGACTGGGCAGCCAAGTGGCCGTTGGTCCACTACGTCGACGATCTCGCCTACGCCATGCGCGAGGCAAAAAAGGCTGCCGGCGGCAGGAACGTGCTGGTGCACGGCGCGAGCGTTGGCCCCATGGCGATCAAGGCCGGCTTGCTCGACGAACTGGAGATCCACCTGGTGCCGGTGCTGTTCGGCGACGGCCGGCGCCTGTTCGAGCATCTCGGCGCCGGGCAGCGCGAACTGGAACGTGTCCGGGTGCTCGAGGGCGACGGCGTCACGCACCTCCGCTACCGCATCCGGCGCTGAGGGCCCTTACTCCGCCGCCTTGAGATCCAGGAACCCGCCCGACTGCCGGGCCCACAGCGAAGCGTAGTGCCCGCCCGTCGCCAGCAGTTCGGCGTGCGTGCCCTGCTCGACGATCCGACCCTGCTCCAGCACGATCAGCCGGTCCATCTCGGCGATGGTCGAGAGCCGGTGCGCGATCGCCAGCACGGTCTTGCCGTCCATCAGCGTCTTCAGCTGACTCTGGATCGCCGCCTCGACTTCGCTGTCGAGCGCCGAGGTCGCCTCGTCGAGCACCAGGATCGGCGCATTCTTCAGCAGCACGCGGGCGATGGCGACGCGCTGGCGCTGCCCGCCGCTCAGCTTCACGCCGCGCTCCCCGACGAAGGCGTCGTAGGCGGTGCGGCCCTTCTGGTCGATCAGTTGCTCGATGAAATCGTCGGCCTCTGCCGATGCCGCCGCGGCGAACATCTCGTCGTCGGTGGCATCCGGCCGGCCATAGGTGAGGTTGGCGCGGATCGAGCGGTGCAGCAGCGAGGTGTCCTGCGTCACCACGCCGATATTGGCGCGCAGCGACTCCTGGGTGACGTGCGCGATGTCCTGCCCGTCGATGGAGATCGTGCCGCCCTGCACGTCGTAGAAGCGCAGCAGCAGGTTGACGATAGTGGATTTGCCCGCCCCGGAGCGGCCAATCAGCCCGACCCGTTCGCCCGCCTTGATCTCGAGTTGCAGGTCATCGATCACCGGCAAGGCGTTGTCGTACTTGAAGCTTACATGGTCGAACGAGATCGCAGCCTTGGTCACCACCAACGGCTTGGCATCAGCCGCATCGACCAGCCCCAGCGGCCGGGCGATCAGTTCGGCGGAGTTCTGCGCCGTGCCGTAATTGCGCATCAGGCCGTTGAGCTGGTTCATCAGCCGGCCGAGCAGGTTATAGAGCCTGAGGATCAGGCCAGTGGTGAAGGCGACGCCGCCGACGCTGATCAGCCCCTCGGTCCACAGGTGCACCGAGAGCGCCGCGATGCCGGCAATGGCGACACCCGAGAGCATGCCCATCGCTGTCCGCACGCCCACCAGCGTGCGCGCCAGCCTGGTCATCGCCGCGATGAAGGTCTCGAACCCGCCCTTGACGAAGTTGTCGTCGGTCTCGGCGGTGCCGAACAGTTTCAGCGTCTGGATGTTGGAGAAGCTGTCGACGATGCGCCCGGTCAGAACAGAGGCCTGCTCCGCCGCCCCGGCCGACAGCTTTCGCATGCGCGGCACGTAGTAGCGCGCCAGCCCCGCGAAGGCCGCCACCCAGAGCAGCACGGCCGCTGCCAGACGCCAATCGAGCTGGCCGACCAGCACGATAGTGGTCACGGTGTAGATGCCGATGAACCACACCACCTGCAGCAGGCTGACCATGAAGTCGCCGACAGCGCCGCCTGACTGCCAGACCTTCGATGCGATCGAGCCGGCGAAATCGTTCTGGAAGAAGGTCAGGTTCTGCCGGATCACATGCGCATAGGCCTGCCAGCGCACCAGGTTGTAGAAGCCGAGGTTGACCGTCTGTTCTTCGACCGTCGCCGACAGCCAGGTGATGACGAAGCGGATGCCCAGCGTCACCACCAGCATCCACACCAGCTCCGGCCCGAACCCGGCGATCAGCCCGGCCCAGCCTTCGGCCTGGTTGGAGCTATCGAGAATGTCGACGATGCGGCCGACGTAGTAGAACAGCGCCGCTTCGACCAGCGCCACCGCACCGCCGAGCACCAGCAGCGCCAGGAACGGCAGCTTTGCCTGCGAGATGTAGAACCAGAAGAACCGCCACGTCACCGCAGACGGCCGCAGGTCGCCGGACTTCCCGAATGGGTCGATCCAGTTTTCGAACAGCCGGTGAATGGGTTCGAGGGGCTTCATTGATGTTCTCGTTGAACACTCAATAGCTTGAATTCAAACGAAGGAAACATGAAATCGGGGTAAGGTGTCCCACACCGGCGGCCCCACACCGTCTCCCTCCCCCGTTGCGGGGAGGGATCAGGGGTGGGGGGCGCCACACGCTCGGTGCGCCCTGCTCCCCCCACCCTAGCTGCGCTACGAACTTGGCGAGCACCAAGTTCAGCTTCGCTACCCTCCCCGCGAGGGGGAGGGTGAGACGGTGCTTACTCCGCGGCTTCCGCCTCGGCCTTCATATCCAGGAACCCGCCGGACTGGCGTTCCCACAGCTGGGCGTAGTGCCCGCCACGGGCCAGCAGTTCGGCATGTGTGCCCTCTTCGACGATCTGGCCCTTTTCGAGCACCACCAGCCGATCCATCGCGGCGATGGTCGATAGGCGGTGGGCAATGGCGATCACCGTCTTGCCCGCCATCAGCGACACCAGTTGCTCCTGGATGGCCGCCTCGACTTCGCTATCGAGTGCCGAAGTCGCTTCGTCGAGCACCAGGATCGGGGCGTTCTTCAAGAGCACCCGGGCGATGGCGACGCGCTGGCGCTGCCCACCCGAGAGCTTGACGCCCCGCTCGCCGACATGGGCGTCATAGCCGGTGCGGTCGCGCGGGTCTTTCAACCCGGCAATCACGTCGGCCACCTTCGCCTGTTCGGCAGCGCGGATCATCTCCTCGTCGGTCGCACTCTGGCGGCCGTACTTGATGTTCTCGCGCACCGAGCGATGCAGCAGCGAGGTGTCCTGGCTGACGAGGCCGATCGCGGCGCGGACGCTCTCCTGCGTCACTTCGCGAACGTCCTGTCCGTCGATGCGGATGGTGCCGGCTTCCACGTCGAACAGACGCAGCAGCAGGTTCACCAGCGTCGACTTGCCGGCGCCTGAGCGGCCAACCAGACCCACCTTCTCGCCCGGCTTGATGTGGAGGTTGAAGTTCTCCATCACCGTGCCTTCCTTGCCGCGCCAGTAGTTGAAGCTGACGTTGTCGAAGGCGATGTCGCCGGCCTTCACCAGCAGCTTGGGCGCCGTCGGGCTGTCGATCATGGTGATCGGCTGCGCGATGGTGTCCATCGAGTCCTTCACGGTGCCGATCTGGCGGAAGATGTTGGAGCCGATCTCGAGGATCCAGCCCGACATGTTCATGATCTGCAGTGCGAAGGGGATGGCCGTCGCCACAGCCGCGGCGTTCAGCGTGCCCTGGTTCCAGCCGGTCAGCGCGATCCAGGTGATCGACACCACAAGGCCGGCGTTCAGGATGAACAGGATCGACCACATGTAGGTGAACACCCGCATGAGCTTCCTGAACTCGACCGTGTGCTCCAGCACCGAGTCCGACACGTACTTGTCCTCGTGCCCGTCGGTCGAGAACGTCTTCAGCGTGTGGATGTTGGTGTAGCTGTCGACGATACGCCCGGTCATCACCGACTTGGCCTCCGAGAGATCCTCGGAATGCTTGGCGATCAGCGGCATGGTGACCGTGAACAGGATGCCATAGAGCAGCATCCAGACCGCGATCGGCACCAGCAGCACCCAGTCGAGCCGGGCCAGCACGACGATCGCGACAACGACGAACACCGCCGCATACCAGGCCGCGTCGATCGCCAGGTTGACCGCCGTTTCGATCGCCTCGCCCGCCTGCATGATCTTGTTGGCGATGCGGCCGGCGAAGTCGTTCTGGAAGTAAGTCCAGCTCTGCCGGATGACGTGCCAGTGGCTCTGCCAGCGGACGACGTTGACGAGGCTGGGGACGATCGCGTGGTTACGGATCATCGTATCGATGACGAAGGTGATCGGCCGGATGAGCACGACAACCGCGATCATCCAGAGGAAGGTCTGCCAGTTGAGGGTGAACATTTCGCCCGGCGGCGTTGTCGCCAGCATGCCGACGATCAGGCCGACGAAGATCGGCATCATCGCGTCGGCGATGGAGCCGATGGCAACCAGCACCATGCGCAGCGCGAACGCCGCACGGAACTGGGCAACGAAGTAAGTAATGAATTGGCGCACGCCCTGCGGGGGCTGCGGATTTTTCGCCAGCGCTACCGGAGAGTAACGGGCATTGAACCAGTCGATGACTCGGTTGAGCATTTTGAACTCATTTTCCCGAGCCCGGTATCCGACTTACTGAGTCAGGTCAGGGCTCTAACAGATTGTTTTCGCTTTAGTTTGGTCCAGCTGGCATTGGGGCCCGCGCTGAGGTCGATGAGTCCGATGAAGTTACGAGTTTCCATTTGATCCCTCCTTGGGATGGTTGAAGTTCTCTATTGCGAGGCGGCCTACTCGGCCGCCTCCTCCTGCACGTCCATCTCCAGGAACCCACCGGACTGGCGGGCCCAGAGCTTGGCGTAGACTCCGCCCAGCGCAATCAGCTCGGCGTGCGTTCCCTGCTCGACGATCTTGCCCTCGTCGATCACCACCAGCCGGTCCATCATCGCGATGGTCGAGAGGCGGTGCGCGATGGCGATCACCGTCTTGTTGCGCATCAGCAGTTGCAGCTGGCCCTGGATCGCGGCCTCGACTTCGGAGTCCAGCGCCGACGTCGCTTCGTCGAGCACCAGGATAGGCGCGTCCTTCAACAGCACCCGGGCGATGGCGATACGCTGCCGCTGTCCGCCGCTCAGCTTCACGCCGCGCTCGCCGACATGGGCGTCGTAGCCCTTGCGGCCCTTGAAATCGACCAGCCCTTCGATGAACGCATCGGCCTCGGCCAGCCGCGCCGCCGCGAGCATCTCATCCTCAGTCGCGTCGGGGCGGCCATAGAGGATGTTCTCGCGCACCGAGCGGTGCAGCAGCGAGGTATCCTGCGTCACCACGCCGATCTGCTCGCGCAGCGTATCCTGCTGCACGGTGGCGATGTCGGTGCCGTCGATGGTGATCTTCCCACTCTCGCGGTCGTAGAACCGCAGCAGCAGGTTGACGATGGTCGACTTACCGGCACCGGAACGACCGACGAGACCGATCTTCTCGCCGGGCGCGATCTTGAGGTCGAGGTGATCGATGACGCCGGACGCCTTGCCGTAGTGGAATCCCACGTCGTCGAAGCGCACGTCACCCTTCACCGGGCCGATCGGCTTGGCGTCGGGCTGGTCGGCGACGACGCGCGGCAGCGAGATCGAGTTGATGCCATCGCGGACGATGCCGATGTTCTCGAACAGCTGCGACATCTCCCACATGACCCACTGGCTCATGCCCTGGAAGCGCAGCACCAGCGCCGTGGCGACCGCAATCGCGCCCGGCGTCATCGAGCCGTTCAGCCACTGGTTGATGCCCACCGCCATCACCGCGAACAGCAGCAGGTTGTTCATCAGCGGGATGACGATCTGCAGCAGCGCGAACATCCGCATCTGCTTGTGCACGGTGCCCATGAACTGATCCATGGCCTCATGCGCATAGGCTTCCTCGCGGTGGGAATGCGAGAACAGCTTCACCGTCGCGATGTTGGTGTAGCTGTCGACGATGCGCCCGGTCATCAGCGAGCGGGCATCGGCCTGCACTTCCGCGACCTTGCCGAGGCGGGGGACGTAGTAGCGCAGCAGCGACACGTAGACGACGAGCCAGACCAGGAACGGCACGGCGAGCCACAGGTCGCTCATCGCCGCCAGCACCACGGCGCCGGCGAAATAGACGACCACGAACACCGTGACGTCGAGCAGCTTCATCACCACTTCGCGCACGGCGAGCGCGGTCTGCATCAGCTTGGCGCCGATGCGGCCGGCGAACTCGTCCTGGAAGTAGCTCATCGACTGGCGCAGCAGGTACCGGTGCGCCATCCAACGGATGCGCTGCGGCAGGTTGCCGATCAGCGTCTGGTGGATGATCAGCGTGTCGAAGATCTGCAGCGACGGCAGCACCAGCAACAGCAGCACCGTCATCAGGGCGAGCTTCCACCCCTCGGTCTGGAGGAAGGTGGCACGATCGGCCGTGCCGAGCCAATCGATGATCGAGCCCATGAAGCTGAACAGCAGAATCTCGCCCAGCGCCACGCCGGCGCCGAGCACGGCCATGGCGATCAGCCAGCGCTTGGCGCCCTTGCAGTAGTGCAGGCAGAACGCGACGAGGCCCTTTGGCGGCTGCACGGGTTCGCCCAGCGGATAGGGATTGAGCCGATCCTCGAACCACTTGAACACTTTGTCGAACACGACCGTCTCCCTCTTAGTCAGGATGGCGGCACGGCTACGGCCTCAACATAGGTTGAGGTCAAGCGGCTCTTGCCCATCCGAGGGCTTTACCCTCTTCTGTATTCTGGATTACGCACGCGTCGCGCCAATAGCGTGACGGAGGTGCGTGCTGGCGGGCCAGCCAGGCGCCAATCCCAATACTGCCGAAATCGGCAAGGATCGTGTCCAAATGGCTGGTTGTCAGCCGCACAGAATACACTAACCATGGGATTCGGCTGTTGCGCCTGCGCCACAGTTGGTTAACGAGTTGATGTTGCGGAGAATTTAATGCGCGGCGAGAACGAAGAGACGGTCTTTCTCAAGGATTATGCCGAGACGCCCTACGCGATCGAGAAGGTCGAGCTGGATGTCCAGATCGCGCCGGAGACCTCGGTCATCCGAGCGCTGCTGACCCTGGTGCCGCGGGCCAATACCGCGCCGGGCACGCCGCTGGTGCTCGATGGTGAGGAGCTGACGCTGCGCAGCGTCGCGATCGATGGGCTGCCGCAGGCGCTCACCGCTTACGAGGCGACGGCCACCGGCCTCACCATCCACCAACCGCCGACCAAGCGCTTCGTGCTCGAGACCGAAGTGGCGGTCGAGCCGGAAAAGAACATCCGCCTGATGGGGTTCTATCGCTCCAACGGCACCTGGTGCACGCAGTGCGAGCCCGAGGGCTTCCGCCGCATCACCTACTATCTCGATCGTCCCGACGTGCTGGCGCCGTTCAAGGTGCGGATGACCGCCGACCAGGTGCTGGCGCCGATCCTCCTCTCCAACGGCAACCTGGTCGAGAAAGGCGCCCTGCCCGACGGCAAGCATTTCGCCGTGTGGGAAGATCCGTTCCCGAAGCCGGCCTACCTGTTCGCAATGGTCGCCGGCGATCTCGGCTCGATCCATGACAGCTTCACGACCTCGTCGGGTCGCGAGGTGGCACTCGGCATCTACTGCACGCATGGCAAGGAGAACGAGTGCCTTTACGCCATGGACTCGCTGAAGCGGTCCATGGCCTGGGACGAGCGCCGCTTCGGCCGCGAATACGACCTCGACGTGTTCAACATCGTCGCCGTCAGCGATTTCAACTTCGGCGCGATGGAGAACAAGGGCCTCAACATCTTCAACGACAAGCTGGTGTTCGCCAAGCCCGAGAGCGCCACCGACGCTGACTACATCAATATCGAGAGCGTCATCGCGCACGAGTATTTCCACAATTGGACCGGCGACAGAATCACTTGCCGCGACTGGTTCCAGCTCTGCCTCAAGGAAGGCCTGACGGTTTACCGCGATCAGGAATTCTCGATGGACGAGCGCTCGCGCCCGGTGAACCGCATCGACGACGTGCGCCAGCTGCGCCAGACGCAGTTCCCCGAGGATGGCGGCCCGCTGGCCCATCCGCCGCGCCCGGATCGCTACAAGGAGATCAACAACTTCTACACGGCAACCATCTACGAGAAGGGTGCCGAGATCGTCCGCATGCTGGCGACGCTGCTCGGCGAGGCCGGCTTCCGCAAGGGGATGGACCTCTATTTCGAGCGCCATGACGGCGAGGCCACAACCATCGAAGCCTTCATCAAGGTGTTCGAGGACTCCTCGGGCCAGAACCTGCAGCACTTCCAGCAGTGGTACCTGCAGGCCGGCACCCCTGAGGTCACCGTCATCGACCGGTTCGACCAGGCGACGCAGACCTACACGCTCGACATCGTGCAGGAGAACAAGCCCACCCCCGGCCAGGACAACAAGCAACCCATGGTGCTGCCGATCAAGTTCGGCCTCATCGGTCCGAACGGCAGCCCGATGAGCTGGGCCTCGGTCTCCGGCGGCGAAGTGCGCGATGACCTGATCGTCATGGACACCAACAAGATCAGTGTCAGCTTCACCGGCATCCCCAACCGGCCGGTGCCGTCACTGTTCCGCGGCTTCTCCGCCCCGGTGACGCTCAACAGCAATGCCAGCGAGGCGGACCAGCTGTTCCTCGCGCGGCACGATGCCGATCCGTTCAACCGCTGGCAGGCGCTGCAGGACGTCTCGATGCGCCTCCTCGTCGCTGCCGTCGGCGGCATGGCGTGGAGCGACGCGCAGGTTACGGCCATCGCCGATGCGCTCGAGGAAACGCTGGCCTCGAAGGAACTCGACCCGGCCTATAAGGCGCTGGCGCTCGTCCTGCCCAACGAGCAGACCATCGCCCGCGAGATCGGCCACGATGTCGATCCCGACCGCATCCACGAAGTGCGGACGGGCCTAGTGACGGCACTGGTCGCCCGCCTCGCCCCGACGCTGGAGAAGGTCTACCTCACTAATGACAGCCGCCTCGCCTACTCGCCGGATTTCCAGCAGACCGGCCGCCGTTCGATGAAGAACACGGCGCTCGGCCTGCTCGTCCTCGGCAAGGCCACGGGCGCCGACCAGCTGGCGCGCGAGCAGTATGAGCGGGCGCTCAACATGACCGACCGGCTGTCGGCGCTCTCCACGGTCGTCCAGTCCTGGACGCCGGACGCCGATGCACTGCTGTCGGATTTCTACCGGCAGTTCACCGCCGATCCGCTGGTGCTCGACAAGTGGCTGTCGCTCAACGCGCTCGCCTCCGACGACGCTGCGCTCACCCGCATCAAGGCGATCCTTGCCTCGCCGGATTTCCCGCAGAACAACCCCAACCGGCTGCGGGCACTGATGGCGACGTTCGGCATGAACAACCCGACGCAGTTCGCCCGCAAGGACGGCGCCGGTTTCCGCTTCCTCGCCGAGTTCGTGGGCGACGTCGACAAGCGCAACCCGCAGGTCGCGGCGCGCGTGCTTACGGCTTTCCGCGTATGGCGCAGCTACGAATCCGTACGTCGAAGCGAAGCCGAGAAAGCGCTGAAATCGCTTCAGGAATCCGGCACCCTCAGCCGCAACACCGCCGATATCCTCGAGCGGACCCTGGCTGGTTAACAGAACCTTAGCGCTAGAAGAATTTTTCTTCGGCGCTAAGTGATTCAGCCGACTCACGATTTTGCGCTTCGCCGCCACCCCGTTCAGGAACCCCTCTGGACAGTGACGGCGAAGCGGATTCAAAGTCCCCCTACGGGGCAAATCACTGGGTCGTCCCAATCACATAGACGGAGAACTTGATGCGGCCGACGGAGCAATCCGGCGACGAGGCGAAGCGATTCCGTGCGCCTGACGGTGTGGTACGAAGCAGTTGGCTGCGTCGCACCGCCATCGGCGTGCTGGAGTGGTTGCTCACCCGTTTGACTGGTCGCACCGCGACCAGCGGCTACGCTGCATTGATCGAAACGCTGCCCTTCGGCGTCGCCTGCTGGGGTGCCGATGCGCGGCTCATCGCCAGCAATGGCCGCTTCGCCGAGCGGCTCGGCGTGACGCACGACGCGCTCCCCTCCGGCTCCGCCTACCACGAAGTGGTCAAGAGCCTCGCCCAGGGCGGCTACATGCAATCGGTCCGCGAGGACTGGGAGAACCGACTGCTCGAACTCCACCGCGAGGACGGCTCCACCCTCCTCATCGAGGAGCGCCCGCTCGAAGGCTCGGGCTTCGTCACGCTGGTGATGGACGTCACCGAGAGCCGCCGCACCAACCAGTTGCTCACCTCGATCCGTGAAGAGCAGCGCCTGCTGGCCCGCCGCTACCACGAGGAAAAGCTCCGCGCCGAAGCCGCCAGCCGCTCCAAGACCAGCTTCCTCGCTCATCTCAGCCACGACATCCGCACCCCGCTCAACCACATCATCGGCTTCGCGGACATGTTGCGCCAGCAGCCCTACGGGCCGCTCGGCGACCCCAAATACGTGAGCTATGTCGAGGCCGTGAAAAGCTCCGGCGAACGCCTGCTCGGCTTCTTCGGCTCGATCCTTGAACTCGCCGAACTCGAAGGCGGCCGCCGCGAGCTGAAGTCCGACCGCTTCACCGCCGACGAACTGCTGGTCGGCGTATTCCGCCGCTTTGCCAGCCAGGCGCAGCAGGCGGGCGTCACCTTCGGCCTCGGCGGCCCCTGCACCGCGCTGCTCACCGCCGACCGCTTCGCGATCGAACGCATGATGTCCAACCTCGTCGAAAACGCCGTCCGCTTCACCCCGCGCGGTGGCAAAGTCACCCTTGCCGCCTACGCCGCCGCCGACGGCGTCGTCCTCGAAATCACCGACACCGGCATCGGCATGACCACCGAACGACTGGACACCCTGTCGCAGCCGTTCGTCTTCGGCGACGCCGCGCTGACGCGGGACCGCGAAGGCGCGGGGCTGGGGATTGCGATTGCGCGGGCGATAGCGGAGCTCAGCGGTGGCCACCTCGCCATCGACAGCCGGCAGGGGCTGGGCACAACCGTAGCGGTGAGCTTGCCGCTGCTGGCCGAGGAAGGCGCGAAGGCGGCTTAAGTGTCAGCGACACGCCTGAAGGTGTGGCCCGCCCCCGTGATCACTTTATCTCTCGCCTGTTGCGATAGGGCGTAAGTCGGCGCACAGTACAATTAGGCTAAAATGTAGCCATGCCAGCGTATGACGCCCGGGGTTAGGGTGCTCAACTATTGAGTATGTCTTGTTAGTGCGTCTCCTATTCGGGGAATGGCTCGCTGCGCCTGCGAGAGCGTCTGTGTACCCTCTATCTGCAGAGCATATTGCCCAGATTTTTTCTCTCATCCCAACCGACTCGGCCGTCCTGCATTGGCGGAACGTGCGTGATTCTGCACCGCGTTCTGCTTTCGGTCACTGCCAGAGGTGGCTGACTGCTTGCGGTGTGGGTGGATCGGCTCTGGCGACGAGCAAGGAGAGAAATCATGCGTGGATACACTATGCTTGTGGCCGCGGCGGCTACGATCACGTTGCTCGGCGGAGGCCTCGCGATCGGCACCGGCAGCGCCCTGGCGTCGGGATCGTCGGCCGCGTGCGAGGCCGACGGAGGGACCTACACCAAGAACGGTCCCGACTCGACCTGTACGTACCCCGTGACCACCAAGGACGTTAAGGGAAACGCCAACGGCACGGCGACGCAGGATACGACGACCGGGCAAGGTAACCTCGGCAATGACCCCGTTACCACCTGCACAGGCAACCCGGGCCACTGCAAGTGATGTAGCGGGTGCATCCCGCCTGGTGCCGCATCCTCGATGCGGCACCTCCCTCGATGCTGGCGGAGGAAAATGCAAACGCCGCCTAGGGGCGTCCGCACCGCATAGGTTAGTTCCCACCGCGATCTCCGCCTGCAAGATCGGCAGCAATACAAATTCTCGAAGATTTGGTCGCGCGTATTCTGCGATTGTTTGGTGTGCTTTGCGTCGAGGACGAAGTCATTTCCGACGCTGATCGACATGACCGGCGGATAGCCGCTAGAATAGTGGAACAGGGCACTGCCGTATTGTCTGCATTTGGAGACTATTATGAGCCCAACCCACTCCCTGCTTGCGGCCACCGCCATGACCTGCGCCGGCCTTGGGGCCGCCATGGCCCAGGAGGCACCTCCTCCGTCATGGCTGGCGGGCGGAACCTGCACCCTGCGATCGCCCGTCACCCCGCAGCAGCCGAAGTTCCTGCTGACCGTCTTCAGTTCGCTCAATGGTGAAAACCAGCGGCAGCTGACGCCCCGGCTGCAGGTCACCGCCGCCGATGCCAGCATCCCCGCAGCGGCCTCGCTCAAGGGCCTCACACTCGACATCCAGCCGGCGCAGTGGACCGAGCTCAGCGGCAAGGTCGAGATTGTCGACGGGTTGAGCATGGTAACGGTCGCCCCGAAGGTAGCGCCGGCGGAGCTCGTTGGCCCGATCAAGCTGGCCCGTACATTGGTCCTGACCTTGCCGGACAACGCCGGCCAGCTCGCCGTCGACCTCTCCGGTTCACACGAGGCCAGCGGCCCGCTGGAGGAGTGCATCGCGGCGCTGCCGAAGTAGCGGCATCGGCAAGATCAGGCGGTTGCCGGCCCTGTTTCGCGCGCCCGCAACTCCGTCAGGTAGTCCCGCAGCAACGCCGCGCGCCGTGGCCGAAAGCTGGTCCCCGCCATCCGCAGCTCCGTGATCCGGTCCGACCGGAACATGCGGAACGCCTCGCGCAGGCAGCACCACGCGAGCACAGTCAGCGTCCGGTCGGTGTAGACGACAGCCAGCGGCAGGATGGTGCGTTCCGTCACGGCGTGGCCCTTATCGGCATAGCGGATGGTCAGGGCCTGTTCGCGCCAGCAGGCCTGCCGGATCAGGTTCATGTCGAGAGCCGAGGCATGGCGCACATCGGGCCGATAGACTTGCGAGATAGCGTGGAACAGATGCTGCTCGCCGTCATCGGGTAGCGTCGCCGCGACCTTGGCCAGCACCGCGGTGGCGGCCTTCGCCAGGTCCGGGTCGCCCATCAGCTTCACCTGCGCCAGGCCCAATGCCAGCGCCTCGATTTCCGCCCGATCGAAGGTCTGCGGCGGCAGCGCATAGTCCTCGATCAGCCGATAGCCATAGCCCCGCTCGCCCTCGATCCGGGCGCCGGCTGCCCGCAGGCTGTCGATATCGCGATAGAGCGAGCGCAGCGATACGCCCATCTCGTCGGCGAGACGGGTCGCGGTGATCGGCGCGGGCATGACGCGCATCGCCTGCAGGAGCCGGAAAAGCCGGTCGGGTCGGGCCATCATCCAACTGACAGAAAGTGGCAGTTGCCGTGGCGTATAGCAGCTTCAGGCCAAACACAGAAGGAGCCACCATGACCATCAAAGCCACGACCCACCTAAACTTCCGGGGCGATGCCCGCGCCGCGCTGGCGTTCTACCACTCCGTCTTCGGTGGCGATCAGGCACTGATCACCTACAGGGATGCCGGAGCGGTACAGAACCCGGCAGAGGCCGATCAGGTGATGTGGGGCCAGGTCGCCGCCGAGAGCGGCTTCCGCATCATGGCCTACGACGTGCCGTCGCGCCTGTCGTGGAACCCGGGCGAAATCCCGTTCTTCGTCTCGATCCGCGGCGACGGCGCCGACGAGATCAGCCGCTACTGGGAAAAGCTCTCCGACGGCGCCACCATCCTCCAGCAACTCGCCCCCGCCGGGTGGTCGCCGCTCTACGGCATGCTCAAGGACCGCTTCGGTGTTACCTGGGTGCTGGACGTGGAGGTCGCATACACCGCGGCATGATTGTGGGCGCGGGCACGGGAGGCCACTCCCCTGCCCGCTACCCGGCACCCGTGAGGGCTACATCCGCTCGGCCCGAGCGTACCAACCTTCAGCCGCCGCGCTTACTTCAGCCTCCATCTCGCGCACATCTGACGCCAGCCGCTCGAAGTTCGGCGTGTTCGTCCGCTGCGCCAGCAGTTCGCGGAAGGCTTCGGTCCAGCCCTCGTCCTTGAACGGGTCGGCCAGCGCGGCGCTCATCACCTGCAACACGGTCGAATAGAGTTCGAGGATCTCGGCCAGCCGCAGCCCTGCGGGGACCAGCCCAGTCTCGGCCAGCCGCCGCAGCACCACGCCGGTGGTGGCCTGGGGCGCCGCGACGGTGTCTCCCGCCACCAGTTGGGCCGATTGAGCGATGAACTCGAGGTCGACCAGTCCGCCCGGCGCCAGCTTCAGGTCGAAGGCGTGCCGCGGCGGCCGTTCCTTGCTCATCAGCGCCCGCATCGCCAGCACATCGTCGATGGTCTTTGCCACCTCCCGCGGCCGCGACAGGATTTCCGCCACCGTCGCATCCACTTTGGCGCCGAGTTCGCCGTCGGCGTAGATGACACGCGCCCGGCTCAGCGCCAGGTGCTCCCAGGTCCAGGCGCTCTCGTGGTGATACTGGATGAAGCCCGAAAGGCTGGTGGCCAGCGGGCCGGCATTGCCGGAGGGCCGCAGCCGCATGTCGGCCTCGTAGAGCACACCCTCTGAGGTCGGAGCGCTCAGCGCCGCCAGCAGCCGCTGCGTCAGCCGGGCGTAATACTGGCTCGCCGCCAGCGGCTTCTCGCCGTTCGATTCCTCGCCGCTCGCGTCATAGAGCATGATGAAATCGAGGTCGGAGCGTGCCGTCATCTCGCGGCTCGCCATCTTGCCGAAGGCCAGCAATGCCACCCGCGCCCCGGGCACCACGCCGTGGCGCTTTTCGAACTCGCGCCGCACTGCGTCGAACAGCCGGGTCAGCAGCGCTTCGGCGAGCGTCGTGAACTGCTCCCCTGCCCGCGCCGCATCCATCGAGCCGGCGAGCAGCCCCGCTGCGATCAGGAACATCTGCTCCTGCCCGATGATGCGGGCGCGATCGATCACGTCCTGGTAGTCGCGCGCGTCGGCGAAGAACGCCTCGATCTTGGCCAGCAGCGTCTCGCGCCGCCGCACGTCGTCGGCGAAGGCCGGATCGATCAGCCCGTCCATCACATGCGCGCGGTGGATCACCGCGTCGGCCATGCGCGGCGCCGAGGCCATCAGCGCGACCAGCAGGCTGCGGAGGTTCTCGTGGTTGCGCAGCAGCGCGAAGAGCTGCACGCCAGAGGGCAGCCGGGACAGGAAGTTGTCGAAGCGCCCCAGCGCCTCATCCGGGTTGCCGGCGCCAGAGATGGTCGAGAGCAGCGCCGGCAGCAGCTCGGTCAGATGCGCCCGGGCGGCCGACGCGCGGGTCGCGGCGTAGCTGCCATAGTGCCACTTCTTCACCGTCTCGATGGCTTTGGAGGGCTGCTTTAAGCCCATCCCCGACAGTGTCTCGATGGTCTCCGGGTCGTCGTCCGAGCCGGTGAACACCAGGTTGCCGCCACCCGCCGCAAGGCTCTCGCCCTCGGCGAACAGGTCCGAGTAGTAGCCCACAACCTGATTCAACGCCGCCCGGTAAACCGTTTCGAACGCTGGCAGATCCTTCTCGCCCATCAGCGTGCCAATCACCGCGATGTCGGCTTCCGCCTCGGGCATTACATGGGTCTGCTCGTCGCGCAGCATCTGCAGACGGTTCTCGACGCCGCGCAGGAACCAGTAGATGCGGGTGAGGTCAGTGGCCGCCCGCTTCGAGATCCAGTTCGCTGCCGCCAATGCCTTGAGCGCCTCGGCAGTCGGCCGCACCCTGAGCGTCTGGTCGCGCCCGCCGGCGATCAGTTGCTGCGTCTGGGTGAAGAACTCGATCTCGCGGATGCCGCCCAGCCCGAGCTTGACGTTGTGCCCGGCCACGCGCGCATCGCCGACGTTCTTGGTGATGTTGATCTGGCGCTTCATTGCCTGGATATCCGCGATGGTCGCGAAGTCGAGGTGCTTGCGCCACACGTACGGCGCGAGGTCCTTCAAGAACCGCTCGCCCACCGCCTTATCCCCAGCGCAGGGCCGCGCCTTGATCCAGGCCGCCCGCTCCCAGTTCTGCCCACGGCTCTCGTAATAGGCGAGCGCGGCCTCGGTCGGCAGCGCAACCGGCGTCGCGCCGGGGTCGGGCCGCAGCCGAAGGTCGGTGCGGAACACGTAGCCATGCGCGGTACGGTCCTGCATCAACGAGGCAAGCCGCTGAACAATACGCGTGAAGAACTTCGTCTCCTCGCCCCGCTCCGTCACCGCGCCCTTCTCGGGATCGAAGAACGCCACGATATCGATGTCGCTCGAATAGTTGAGCTCGCGCCCGCCGTGCTTGCCGAGCGCGAACAGCGCCAGCCCGCAGTTCGCTGCCGTCGCCTCGATCAGCCCGCGCGCCGACGCCAGCCGCAGCAGCACCTCGAGCCCCGCATCGAGTGCAGCATCGGCGAGGTCGGACAGCGCCGCTGTCGATTGCGCCGTGGTCCAGCGCCCCTCGACCTCGGACACTGCGGCCAGCAGCGCCACGCGCCCCTTGGCGATGCGCAATTCCCGGCCGATTTCGTCCTCGGTAGCGGCCGATTGCCCGGCCTTCGTCACCTGATCGAGCACCGCCGCCAACGCGACGTCCGGCGACAGTTTCCGCGCCGCGGCGAACCAGTCGGCGTGGCGTTCGGCGAGATCCCTAAGGTAGGGGGCGGACGACAGCAGGGTTTCGAGCGCGACTTTCATCCCCGTTCGATATCAAGCCCCGCCCAAATGTCACTGGATTTCGCCATCGGCATCGCTATGTTCCCGCGCCAGCGAAATCCCATGAGCTCCCGATGTCCCGCAAGCTTGCCGCCCTCGTCGCCGCCCTCACCCTGAGTGTCGTCCCCGCTTCCGCCGCCTCCCTGGGTGGCATGGGCGAAGCGATCTTCGGCAACAGCTTCAACTTCGCCAAGGCCAATCTCGAGAAGCCGCCGGTGAAGGCAATCGGCGTGGGCAAGCTGACTGTTCAGCTGCAGCGCACCAAGCTCAAGGATGTGCAGAAGGCCTTTGGCGGCACCATCCAGCACGAGGGTGACGGCGCCGGCCGGGCCGATTGGCTCTGCTACGGCACCGAGGGCGCCAATGTGTGGTTCATCTCGAACGCGCTGGGCGGCTTCGAGTTCGTCATGATGGTGGCTGCGGAAGCTGCAAAGAAACCCGCCGCCGGCTGCGACGCCGCCCCCGCCAGCTTCGCGGTCCCCGCGTTCGGCATTCCCGGCCTCGGCGCCTCGACCGCCGACCTCAAGGCCACGTTCGGCGCCGCCTCAGGCGGCAAGATCGCCTACCGCGCCGACCGTCCGGGCGGTTACTCCGACATCGCGCAGTACATCGGCTACGTGCTGAAGAGCGGCAAAGTCGCCGGCATCGGCATCGGTGAGACCTCGGTCCAGACCGCGCATTAGCCGCCGAGCAGCGCCTGGAACTGCCAGTCGGGAAACATCTTGGACAGCTTGCCGACCGTGCGGAAGGTCGTGCGGACAAGCGTGATCCTGCGATCCGGCCTCAGGCTGACGAGTTGTGGGATATGTACCCGCTCGACCGATGCCTGGTCGAACATGGACAGCCGGTGAAAATCGGTTGCCGGCAGATGGACTATGAACGTGGTCATAGCCGCCTCATGCCACGGTGCCGGTCTCCATTTGCTTACGCGCCGCCAGCAATTTGCGCATAGTTTCGCAGCGCGGGCGCATTAGGCCGGCAGATCAATCACTGCCCGCACACCCGGGGCGTTGTCCTCCAGCCGGAGCTCGCCCTTGTGCAGTTGCGCCACTGCCGCCACCAGCGACAACCCCAATCCGGATCCCGCCTCGGTTCGGCTTTTCTCCAGCCGCACGAAGCGCTCGACCACCCGGCCCCGGTCCTCGGCAGCGATGCCCGGCCCGTTGTCCGCCACCTCGATGCGCACCCGGCCCGGCTCCCGCTTCAGGCTCACCTTGATCAGTCCGGCCTTGCCTTCTTCCGGCTCGTAGTATTTCAGCGCGTTCTCAATCAGATTGACCAGCGCCTGCCCCAGCAGCTCGCGGTTGCCGTTGATCTTCACTCCGTCCGGAATGTCGGTCTCCAGGGTCAGCCCCTCGTCCTCGGCGAGAGGCCCGTAGAGCTCGGCGACGTCCACCAAAACGGCGCTCAGGTCGATCTCGCTCAGCGCCCCCGAGGGCGTTCCCGCCTCGGCGCGGGCGATCATCAGCAGCGCGTTGAAGGTCTTGATGAGCTTGTCGCTCTCCTCAATGGTCGTCTCCAGCGCTTCCTTGCGCGTCTCCTCGCCCTGCCCTTCGCGCAGCGCCGACTCCGCCTTGTTGCGCAGGCGGGTCAGGGGCGTCTTCAGGTCGTGAGCCACATTGTCCGTCACCTCCTTCATCCCCTGCATCAGCTGTTCGATGCGGTCGAGCATGAGGTTGAGGTTGGTGGCGAGCGCATCGAACTCGTCGTTGCGCTTGGTCACCGGCACGCGCTCACTGAGGTTGCCGGACATGATCTTGTTGGAGGTCGAGGAGATGGTGTCGATGCGGCGCAGCACCCGCACTGCGGTCACCACACCCGCCACCAGCGAGAACAGCAGGATGCCGCCTGCGCCGACCGCGAACCATTGCAGCACGATCGCGGTAAAGCCGCGCCGCTCCACCACGTCGCGGCCAACGACGAGGATCAGCCCGCTGGTCAGCTTCTCGGAGCGCACCATGGCGTAGCCCTGGCGCTGCGGCGATGCGGCGTCCTCGGCATCCGGATCGTCGAACGGCCGGGGCTTGGAATAGTTGAAGCTGTAGGTGCCGGGCTCGGCCAGCACTTCGGGAGGCAGGTCGGTGACATTGCCGACGATCAGCTGCCCTGAGGGGTCGGCGAGGAAGTAGATCCCCGGCCCGGGCTGGCTCGCCAGCCGCTGCACGGCGACGATGGTGCCCCGGAAACCCGCTTCGCTGTCGAGGCGCTTGAACTGGCCCACCTCGCGATCGATCGCGTCGGTCTGCTGGCGCTGCAACTGCACCGAGGTCTGCCAGGTGATCAGCCCCAGCAGCACCACCGCGAAGATCACGAAGATCAGCATGAACAGCGCGGTGAGGCGCACGGTGGTCGTGCGCCAGAGCTGGGCGAGCCGGAACATGGTCAGTCGCGGATCATGTAGCCCGCGCCGCGGATGGTGTGCAGCAGCGGGTTGGCGTGGCCCTTGTCGATCTTGGCGCGCAGCCGCGACATGTGCACGTCGATGACATTGGTCTGGGGGTCGAAGTGATAGTCCCAGACATTCTCCAGCAGCATGGTGCGTGTCACCACCTTGCCGGCATTCTTCATCAGGTACTCGAGCAGCCGGAACTCGCGCGGCTGGAGCAGGATCTGCTCGCCGTCGCGCTCCACCTTGCGGCTCAACCGATCGAGCGCCAGCCCACCGACTTCGAAGCTCGTCGCCGCCTCGGCCGGCGACGAGCGCCGTGCCAGGACTTCGATGCGCGCCAGCAGTTCAGTGAAGGCGTAGGGCTTGACCAGGTAGTCGTCGCCGCCGGCGCGCAGCCCGGTCACCCGGTCGTCCACCTCGCCCAGCGCCGACAGGATCAGGACCGGCGTCTGGTTGTCCTCGGCGCGCAAGCTTTCGATGATCGACAGCCCGTCGCGGCGCGGCAGCATGCGATCGACCACCAGCACGTCGTAGTCCATCGACGACGCCATGGCGTAGCCGGTTTCGCCGTCGCTGGCGTGGTGGGCGATATGGCCCGCCTCGTCGAGCGCCTGGATCAGGTAGCTCGCCGCCTCGCGGTCGTCTTCGATCAGCAGAATCTTCATGTCGCTAGCCCTGCGCTATTCTGCGTCATTCCGGCAAAGACCGGAACCCTTGCGGATCCCGGTCTTTGCGAGGAGGACGTAAGGGAAAAAGGGCCCCGGAGCGAGTGCTCCGGGGCCCGTTAGTGATTACGACTTGGCTTCAGTGATCGGCAGCCCGATGAACCGGGTGTTGCCGTCGCGCTGTGCCTTCACCAGCGCCGTGCTGCGGCCCGCATCCTTGACGGCCGTGATGGCCTTCTCGAAGTCCTCGACCGACTTCACGGCCTGGTTGTTGACCTCGAGGATGGTGTCGCCCACGGCGAAGCCCTTCTCGGCGGCCGGCGAGTTCGGATCGACGTCCTGGATCAGCAGGCCTTCGCCACCCGCGTTCGGCACCAGCGTCAGGCCGACGCTGGTCGGAGCAGGAGCGGCGGGCTCTTCGGCAGGCGCCTGCTGCTGCTCTTCAGTCGGAGCGGCAGCTTCGTCGAGCTTGCCGAGCGTCACGGAGATCTTCTGCTCCTTGCCGTCACGCCAGATCGACAGTTCGACTGCCGTGCCCGGGTTCTTGCCGGCAATAGTGCGGCTCAGATCGAGCGCGTTGCTGACCGACTGGCCGTCAACCGCAGTGATCACGTCGCCGGACTTCACGCCGGCCTTGTCGGCCGGGCTGTCCTTGGACGGCTCGGTGACGAGAGCACCAGCCGCATCCTTGAGGCCCACGCTGTCGGCGATGTCGCTGGTGACATCCTGGATGCCGACGCCGAGGAAGCCACGGGTCACGCTGCCGCTCTGGATCAGCTGGCCGGTCACTTGCTTCACGACGCTGGCCGGGATCGCGAAGGCGATGCCCACGTTGCCGCCGTTGGGGGAGAAGATCGCGGTGTTCACGCCGACGACTTCGCCGTTCATGTTGAAGTCCGGGCCACCCGAGTTACCGGTGTTCACCGCCGCGTCGATCTGGAGGAAATCGCCATAGGCCGAGCCGGCGATATCGCGGCCACGAGCCGAAACGATACCGGCGGTCACGGTGCCGCCGAGGCCGAACGGGTTACCGACCGCGACGACCCATTCGCCGACGCGCACTTCGGTTTCCGACAGCTTGACGAACGGCAGGTCGGTCGCACCCTCGACCTTCACCACGGCGAGGTCGGTCTTCTCATCGGTGCCGATGACCTTGGCGGTCATTTCCTTGCCGTCGTCGAACACGACGGTCACCTTGTCGGCGTTCTCGACGACGTGGTTGTTGGTGACGATGTAACCGTCAGCCGAAATGGCGAAGCCCGAACCGGCTGCCATGAACTTGCGCGGCGGCTGCGGCTGGCCGGAGCCCTGCCCGCCATCCTGGCCGAACTGCTGGCCAAACTGGTCCATGAAGTCCTTGAACGGATGATCGTCCGGCAGGTCGGGGAAATCGAAGCGGAACTGCGGACCACCGCGCTGCAACTGGCGCGTATCCTGCTTCTCGCCGCCTTCGACGATGATCGAAACCACCGCCGGCTTCACGGCTTCGACGAGATCGGCGAAGTTCGGGGCGTTGGTCACGGCCGGCGGGGTGATCTGCGCGGCTGGCAGGAGCTTGGCGCTCTGGGCGGTGGAAGGTGCGGTCGCCGCAACGAACGCGGTGCCGCCGCCGATACCGGCGAGGATCGCCAGAGCCGAGGCCCCGATCCAGCGGCGAGCGCGGGAAGAGTTAGTCGAGGGCATGATGATCTCCTTCAGTCAGGCACTCATTTATGGGCCAGACATATGGAGCCGGCCGCCTTTCTGCACCGTGACCCGGGTGTTAATAATCGGTAATGTTCGGCCCGGCGGAGGCCGCGCTCAGAGCAGCGCCTCGCGCAGCAGGTCGAGCGCCACCAGCGTCAACACGATCTTGAAACCCCAGCGAAATGCCGCTTCCGGCACCTTCACCAGCAGCCGGCTGCCGATCGCCGTGCCGGCGAAGCCGGAAAGGATCATCGCCAGGATCAGCGGCAGATAGGCCGCGAACGCGAAGCCAAGCAGCACGAACATGACGACTTTGAAGCTGTTCTGCAGCGTCATCAACATGGCGTGAGTCGCAACCAACTGCCGCCGGTCCGCCAACCCCTTGATGAACACCGCCACCAGCGGCCCGGTGGCCCCGACCACCATCGACACCGCCGCAATCACCGCACCGCCGATCACCTGCGCCACGCGGGACTTCCCGACGACCTTCGGCTGCGGCAGCCAGGTGGTCAGCAACACGAACGCCGCGATGGCCACCTGCAGCGCCGTCGCCGGCAACAGGCTGGCGAACTGCCCGCCGACAACGGTGCCGATCACTCCGCCCAGCGACAACCACAGCACCAGCGGCCACTGGATATGCCCGCGCTGCACCACCGCCCGCCCGGCATTCGAGCCAAGCTGGATGGCGCCATGCAGCGGCACGACGACGGTCGGAGGGAAGACGAGCGCGAGCACGGCCACCATCAGCGAGCCGCCGCCGAGCGAGAAGGTCGCGGTGATGAGCGAGGTGATGAAGCTCAGCGCGATGAGCGCGAGGGCGGTAGTGAGGGGGAGATCGGCAGGAAGCAGGTCGGTGAGGGACACGAAAGAGGACTACCGGTCGCGGACCGAGTCGTCACCGACCCCGAGCTCTCCACAGCGCCTTCTCCCCGTGTGGGAGAAGGCGACTGCGGCAGCATCGTGCCTACCGCTCCAGCTCCTCGATCGCCTTCGCCTCATCCTCGGTCAGCGACGCCTGCCCCGCCACCCGTTTCCGTCGCGCGCCGATGAGCACCGCGATCCCGCCGATCACCAGCACCACCGGCGCCGCGACCCACAGCAAGATCGTGTGCGGCGCCATCACCGGGTTCAGCAGCACATACTCGCCGTACCGCGCCACAAGATAAGCCCGCACCTGGTCGTCGGTATCCCCGGCGGTCAGCCGCTCGCGCACCAGCACGCGCAGGTCATGCGCGAGGTCCGCATCGGAATCATCGATCGACTGGTTCTGGCAAACGAGGCACCTCAGTCCCTCGGAGATCGTCCGGGCCCGCGCCTCGAGCGCCGGGTCGGACAACAGCTCATCCGGCCGCACGGCCAACGCCGGAACGCTCAGCAACGCCAGCATCACTAGCGCGAGGATCGCCCTCATTCGGCTGCCACCCGCTGCGCGGCGGGCTTTGGCGCGCCGATGCGCAGCCGGCGATAGCTCAGCGACAAGAAGCCGGCGCCCGCCATCAAGAGGCACCCGAGCCAGATCAGCGTCACATAGGGCTTGAACCACAGCCGCACCACCGACTTGCCGTCGGGCTGCGGCTCGCCCAGTTGCAGGTAGAGCTGACTGAAGCCATAGGTCTCGATCGCCGCCTCGGTGGTCGGCTGGCCGCTGGCATTGTAGACGCGCCGCTCGGCCAGCGCCTCGCGCACCCCGCCGCCCGGCGCCCGGATCGAAAAGCGCCCGGTATCGGAGACGTAGTTCGGCCCCTCGACATGCTGCATGCCGTCGAACGTCACCTGGTGGTCCGAAATCACCACGCCCTGTCCCGGCACCACGGTGGTCACCAGCTCGGTGCCCCAGGCGCTCGCCGCGACGATGCCGATCACCGTGACGCCAATGCCGAAATGCGCGATCGCCGTCGACCACGCGGTGCGCGGCAGCCCGAACAGCCGCTTGAACGAGGTCAAGACGTCCGTGCGGAAGAACTTCGCCCGGTCGACCAGCTCGGCCAGTGCCCCGAACGCCACCCAGAAGCCGAGCAGGAGCCCCAGCGGCGCCAGCGATACCTCGGCTCCACCAAGCGCAAAGCAGAGGATCGCCGCGAACAGCGCCAATCCGGCCGCTCCCGCCAGCCGCTGCGTCACCGCGATCAGGTCGCCGCGCTTCCAGGCAAGGAACGGCCCGAACGGCAGGATGATCAGCAGCGGCGCCATGATCACCCCGAAGGTCAGGTTGAAGAAGGGCGCGCCCACCGAAATGGTCTCATGCGCGATGGCATCGAGCAGCAGCGGATAGAGCGTTCCCACCAGCACCGCCACGGTGGCCGAGGCGAGGAACAAGTTGTTGAGGATCAGCGCCCCCTCGCGGCTGATCGGCGCGAACAGCCCGCCATGCCGCAGCGTCGAAGCGCGGAAGGCGAACAGCGAGAATGCTCCGCCGATAAACGCCGCGAGCAGCGCCAGGATCACCATGCCGCGCGTCGGATCGGAGGCAAAGGTGTGCACCGAGGTGAGAATGCCGGAGCGCACCATGAAGGTGCCGAGCAGGCTCAGCGAAAAGGTGATGATGGCGAGAAAGATGGTCCAGATCTTCAGCGCGTTGCGCTTTTCCATCACCAGCGCCGAATGCAGCAGCGCGGTGCCGGCGAGCCACGGCATGAAGCTGGCGTTCTCCACCGGGTCCCAGAACCACCAGCCGCCCCAGCCGAGCTCGTAATAGGCCCAGTACGAGCCCATCGCGATGCCGAGCGTCAGGAAGCACCAGCTCACCAGCGTCCACGGCCGCACCCAGCGCGCCCATGCCGCATCGATCCGGCCCGAGATCAGCGCCGCCATGGCGAAGCTGAAGCAGACCGAGAAGCCGACATAGCCCATGTAGAGCAGCGGCGGATGCACCGCGAGACCGATATCCTGCAGGATCGGGTTGAGATCCTGCCCCTCGAACGGTGCCGGCGAGAGCCTGAGGAACGGGTTCGAAGTGAACAGCGTGAACCCCGTGAACGCCGCCGCGATCAGGCTCTGCACCGCCAGCACCAGCGTCAGCAGATCCTTGGGCAGGTTGCGCCCGAAAGCCGCGACGGCGGCGCCCATGATCACGAGGATCAGCACCCACAGGATCATCGAGCCTTCGTGGTTTCCCCACACGGCGGTGATCTTGAAGATCAGCGGCTGCGCCGAATTGGCGTGCTCATAGGCGAGCTTCAGCGAGAAATCCGAGGTGACGAACGCCTGGACCAGCGCCGCAAACGCCGCCGCAACCAGCAGGAACTGCAGGATCGCCCCCTGCTGCAGATACCCGGCCAGCGCCTCGCGCTTCCAGAACACCAGCCCGATGGTCGCCGAGATCGCCGAGATGGCGAAGGCGAGAACGAGGGCGAAATGGCCGAGTTCGATGCTCATCGAGCACCCCCGATAGGCGCTGGTGCGGTATCTTTCAGCCCCGATGCCAAAAACATCCTCACAGCGGAGCCCCCTCGCGCTGCCACTCGCCGCGCTTCTTCAACTCCTCGACCAGCTCCTTGGGCATATAATTCTCGTCGTGCTTGGCCAGCACGTTGGTCGCGGCGAACGTCCCCTCGGACGTAACGCTGCCCTCGATCACCACGCCCTGCCCCTCGCGGAACAGGTCGGGCAGCAGCCCCACATAATGCGCCGGCATCTCGGTCTCACCGTCGGTCACCACGAAGTCCGACGTTTCGCCGGTCTTCTTCCAGGTGCCTTCCTTGACGAGCCCGCCCAATCGGATCGGCGTGCCGGCGGCAATCGAGCGTTCCTTCACTTCGCTCGGCGAATAGAAGAACACGATCTGGTCGCGCAGGGCCACGAAGATCAGCGTCGCCGCAACGACCAGAACGGCCCCGAGGCCGCCGATGATGGCGAGACGTTTCTGCTTGCGAGTCAATTGCTTGCTACCAATCCATTATCCGCTGCGAGAACATCGAGTTCCGCGCGAGCGCCCGCATCGGGATAGGCCTTGCGGGCCGCATCATAGGCCAGTTGTGCCGCCTCGGTCTGCCCCAGCACCAGCCGCGAGCGCACCAGGCGCGTCCATTCGTCGATCGTGCCGCCGCTCTGCATCAGACGCTTCGACAGCCCCTCGACCATGCCGGCGACGTCGGCATTGGCTGGCATGTCGCCGCCGAGCCCCGCCTCGGCCGCTGCCAGTCCGGCCTCGGCATTGGCGACCCAGCTTTCGCCACCGGTGCTCAGCTTCAGCAGCGCTTGCCACTGGGCCTTGGCGTTGGCGAAGTCGCCCTCGCGCGTCGCTTCGCTGGCGAGGTAGTAGCGCGAGCGCACGTGCTTCACATCCCGGTTCGATGCACTACGGAACAGCGTGAGCGGCTCACCGCTGGCGTCGCCGTCCTTGGCCATCATCAGCGCCTCGCCCAGGTCGGTCTCGCGATCCGCAGTCGGCCCATCGAGCTCGATCACCTTGCGCAGTGCCGCTGCCGCATCGGCAAAACGCCCCAGCTGCATGTAGGCCGGCGCGATCACGCTCCAGCCCCGCAGATCGTCGGGCTTGGCCTTGAGCTGCGCCTCGATGCGAGCGA
The DNA here is from genome assembly GCF_056403495.1 of Devosia sp. P2_G7. Taxonomy (NCBI): domain Bacteria; kingdom Pseudomonadati; phylum Pseudomonadota; class Alphaproteobacteria; order Hyphomicrobiales; family Devosiaceae; genus Devosia; species Devosia sp. P2_G7. Next base: position 135,953 of record NZ_JBFUFI010000006.1, on the reverse strand, counting down.
TCGCATCGTCCAGCGTCATCTCCGGCGGCGGCACGTCTTTGCGCTCGGTCAGCGGCTGTGCCGGCAGGTCCGGCCTGCCAAGCGCACCATAGACGCCGAAGGCCAGCAGTGCGGTCGCCACCGCTGCACCCGCAGCGATGCCGCGCCGCGATCCGGTGTCGGTCAGAGGCTTGGTCGTCCCCTTCAGCCGCATCAGTTCACGCGCCAGTTCACCTTTTGCGGCCACGCCTTCAGCCGGCCCGAGCCGCCCGAGCGCCAGGTCCGACTCGATTTCCCTCAGCTGCAGTTTCAGGTGCGCGACCTCAGGGCTGTCTACAACAGCGGCAGTCGCGTTGACCCTCCGCCCGGCCCCCGCATAATAGAGGGCGGCGCAGGCTATGGCTGTGACCACAAAAGCGAGCGACCAAAATATCATGTGCAGGGCTCTGCCTCATGCGAAGGTGCGGAAACGCGCCCGATCTATAAAGGCATTCTGGCAATTTATGCACCCGCACACATCGATGTGTGGGAGGCGCATTGCCGCAGCCCGAACAATGGTCCGCTAAACTCATGGCCGATGGCAGCTACGACTACCTGATCGTCGGCTCGACCCAGCTTGCCGGGCTGCTCGCCGGCCTGCTCGCGATCGAGCACAAGCGGCGCGTCTGCCTCGTCGGCGAGCCGTTCTCGCCGTTCCGCCTGCAGCGCAGCATCGATATCTCCGTCGCGCCGGTCACCCGGCCGGAAACGCTGCTGCTGACCAAGCGCGTCGCTGCCGAAACCACCAGGCTGGTGAGCGGCTGGGGCAAGGGCCTGCTCGGCCGCGTCGATCCGCTGTTCGTCGCCGAAACCCCCTACAGCATCGCGGCGCTCGGCCATTTCCGCCATCTGGCCCTGGCGCTCGACTATGCGGTCGAGCCGGTCGCCGACCGCAGCATCTCCGAAGGCCTCATGCTGCGCGTCCGCGATGCGCAGATGCTTTGCCACGGCCGACTGGAGCCGGCCATCGAGGCCTGGCTCGCCGCGCATGAGGTGCGCCATCTCGATCGCGCCCAGACTGAGCTCACCATCCGCAAGGACGGTACCGCCCGCATCGTCCATGACGGCCGCAGCGTCGAGGCGGCACAGGTGATCCTCGCGGGCGACGACGCCGTGCTCGAGCACCTGCCCGAGGACGCACGCGATCGTAGCCTCGAGGCGATATCGGGGTCCGCGCACCTCCTCGAGACCGGCAAGCCCCTCCCTGCCCCTTACATCGCCTTCCTCGACCGTGGCGTCATCCTCGGGCAGGACGGCAAGGTCAGCGTCTCGGCGCTGGTCGCCGGCGATCCGGCGACGGCGCGCGCTCGACTCGGTAGCGCCGCGGCGAAGACCGGGCCACTGCGCCTTGCTGGCGAGACCATGGTCGGCAGCCTCCGCACCAGCGATGGCGCGCCGTTCGTCGGCCAGGCCCGCGGCCAGAAGACCACCGTCATAGCCGGTCTCGGCCCGACCGCGGCGTTCCTCGCCCCCGCGCTCGCCCGCCATATCGCCGACGTTTCGCCCGCCGACGAGGCGCAATGGTTCGCCGCCCGCGGCCCCACCCGCGGCAACCTCCGGCTGCAGGCCGCCGACTACCAGGCGGTGCCGGCGTGAGCGACACTCCCCACCGGCTCCGGGCCGACGCCCCGCACGGGCTTGGCGGCGCCGAGCTCGATCGCAAGACGCCGGTACAGTTCCGCCTCAACGGGCGAATGATCGACGGCTTCCTCGGCGACACCGTCCTCTCGGCGGCCCTCGCGACCGGCATCCAGATCGCCGGCCGCCACGGCGACGACGCGCTGGCGCTCGACGAGAGCTTTTCGCCGCTGGTCTCCTCGGGCAAAGGCGGCGCGCTGCCGATGGACCGCACGCCGGCCTTGCCCGGGCTCAACCTCGTGACCATCGGCCTCCGCCGCGATCCCATCGCCTCGGGCGGCATCCTCGGCGCCTTGCGCAACAAGCTGGTCGGCCCCGCCCGCACCCTCAACCACCGCTTCGGCGATGGCGCGGTAGGCACCCCGCCCTGGCACAGCGCCCCCATCGACGAAACCATCGAGACCGATTTCGCCATTGTCGGTGGTGGCGTCGCGGGCCTCAGCGCTGCAGCCGCCGCCTCGGCCGCGGGCAAGCGCGCTGTGCTGATCGAGCGCACCCCCAGTCTTGGCGGCACCATCCGCTATTTCGGCGCCGTCGATGCCGAGGCCTCGCCGGATACCACGATCGAGCAGCTGGTCGCCAGCCTCGACGGCAAGGGCCGGGTCACCACCCTCACCCGTGCCGAAGCCTTCGCCATCACCGGCACCACGCTGCGCGTCCACCAGGTGGTGGTCGAGGCCGACAAGCCCGCCTCGCGGGTGATCGCCATCGTCGCCAGGCACATCATCCTCGCCACCGGCGCGACCGAGCGCCTGCCGCTGTTCCCGGGCAACCGCACGCCCGGCATCGTCGGCGCGCTCACCGCCTTCCTCCGCGCCGAACGCTTCGGCGTCTGGCCCGGCCGGCGGGCGCTGTTCACCACCCCGCACAGCTTCGCCTACCGGCTCGCTTTGCACGCCGCCGATGCCGGGGTCGAGGTGCAACGCATCGTCGACAGCCGCCTTTCCCCCACCTCGCGCTTCGTCGATTTCGCCAAGGCCACCGGCATCACCCTCGCCTCGGCGCTGGCGCCCAGCCACGCCGAGCCGCTCGAGCGCAACAAGCCGGGCCTGCGGGTCGGCTTCGCCGTGGCCATCGACGAGATCCGCCAGGACTCGACCGCCATCGAGACCGACCAATTGATCGCTGCCGGCGCCTGGCAGCCCGAGATCCTGCTCTGGCTGCGCGCCGGCGGCGCCGCCGCGTGGGACGCCGCCAATGGCTGGCTCGCCCCGCGCGGCACCCTGCCAGCGATGGCGCTCGCCGGGGCAGCCGCCGGGCTCCACACCACCGCCGCAGCCCTCAGCAGCGGCAAGGCCGCGGTGCTGGGCTTTCTGGGCAAGACCGCCCCGCCGGTGGTCGACACGGTCATCGAGGAAGCCTTCGAGACCCCCAATGCCCGGACGCCCGTCTCGCCATTCCGCGACGCTGCCCGCAGCGCCACCTATCTCGACCGCGGCCCCTCGCTGATCACCCGCCGTGCCGCCGCGGCCAGCAAGCACGGCGTCTCGGGCCTCGCCACCCGCGCTGTACAACTCGGGCTCGGCGACATCGCCGCCGCTGTCGACATCGGCGCCATGGCGCCACGCGACGCCGGCTCAGTGGCCGCCGAGCGCTGCGCCCTGTCGGGCGAAGTCACCGACACCGGCTGGCGCGTTCCCGTCACGCCGGCGCCGGAGGAGGAGGTCCCCACGCCGCCCGCCTATCTCACCGGCCGGTTCGGCGACAAACCGCAGATCTGGGTGCTCACCGCCGCCGATGCCCGCTCGTTCGAGCCCGGCTGCCTGATCTTCGAAAACTCCGAAACCAGCGACCCCCTCAAAGCCATCGGCGTCACCTACGCCCCCCACCGCCCCGGCGCCAACGGCGGCATCGCGATCATGGGAAAGGTGCCCGAGGCGGCTGAGCTCTACGTGCGAGATGCGGGGACTGCGGTGGCCTCAAGGCTGGTCGAGCGGCTGAAGGCAAAGGGCTGATCAGCCCGCCCGCTTCTCCGCGCTCTCGCGCGCCCGGCGCAGCACATCCGCATATTCCGGGTTGAACCGCAGCTCAGCCATCTTGATCGCCGCATCGAGCCGCGCGCCGGTGACCCGGTCGCCCGGGTTCTGGCGGAAGATCTCGAGGTTGCGCTGCACGTGCACTTCCAGCGCCTGGCCCACCTGGGTCCAGGTCTGGTCGAACATGGCGTTGAGCGCCAGCGAATCGCGGCAATCGCGGATCGTCGCCAGCACGTAGCAGCCGTTGAGCGCGGCCAGCACCTGGTCGCTGTCGAGCCGGTCGGTGCCCGCATGCCGGCGCAGTGCCAGGTTCACGTCCGGCGCCACGTCGCGGAGCTTGGGCTCCACCAGCTCCGACACTGTCTTGGTCAGCGCGGCCACCGCCGTCGACCAGCGCGTCAGCCGTCCGAGCTCGACATAGCCGGTCACCGCCCGCATCAGCCGGTGGAACCGGTCGATGGCGCGGCAAGTGAGGTCGATGTCGGCGAAGGCGCCATATTGATGCAGTGCCGGGATCTGCGCCTGTGCCTGCGACAGCATCGCGTCGATCAGCGGCCCGAATCCGGCGCGCGCCACGGCGCTCTCGGTGGCCGAACCCGCCAACCGGATCGCCGCGGCCATCAGCCGGCCGGGATTGCCCACCTGCCCCATCGCCGCCTGGAACAGCAGCGCCGAGACGGCATGATCGTTGAGCGGCATGGATTGCAGGGCCATCCCCAGCGCCGTCTCGTCGGTCATCGAGTTGGCGGCGCGGCCAAAAGCCTGCGCCTTGTCGAGCAGGCTCCGGCACTTGAGCGCATTGAGGACCATCGGCAGCCGGGCATAGGCCTCGTCGCTGCCGAACTGGATTTGCATCCGCCGCACCGATTCCTGCGTCGCTGCCGTCGCCGCAAAAGCGGTACGGGCGCGCTGCAGCAACTCGGGCATCAGCAGCTCGAGGGCGGCGCGGGCGGCGGGGTCGCTGTCGGAGGCGTTGGCGTCGATCAGGTCCGGCGCCACGTCGCGCACCAACCAGGTCCATGCCGCCCGGGCATGCGCCTCGGCGATGCCGCCGTCAAAATCGAAGCCGGCCGGATCAGGCACCAGCACCGCGTCGATCAACCCAAGGAACGGCCGGCCGACGTGCCGGGACCGGCGCGACGTCGCGGTTTCAGAGGGCTGGGAACGAACGGAAGTGTCAGGCATGCAAACCGGTGGGCGTCATGGGTCCAAGGGTAGTCCCCGAACCTAGCGCTCGCCGGTAAACAAATGACTATGCAGGCCGTTTCTGGCCGATCACATCGCTGCCGGCCGGCAATCAGCCGGCCACACTACGGGCCGTCAGCCGGCGACACTCCACGTGCCGTCGATCTCGCGGCAGGCGGTGCCCTTGCGGGCGACGGCGGTGCCACCGATGGTCACGGTGTGGGTGAAATCGCGGCAGTTGATGTTGTTGACAGTGACATAGGGGCCAACCGTCACGTTGCCGGAGGTGCCCTTGTCGCCGGTCCAGGCGCGCGGCGCGCCGGGGCGGCCGAAGGTCAGCGCATTGAACTGCGCGCTCGCCGCCTCGGACTTGTCCTTGGCGCTGAGCTTGCCGACGATCGAGGCATCGAGGAACGCCGTCACGTCGTTCATGGTGGTGCCAGCGGTCTGGATGGCGCCGGCCGCCGGAAGCGAGGCGGGGGTAATCGTCGGCTGCGTCGCCAGCGCCGAATTCGGAGCCGGCAGCGTCGGGCCGAGGGCCATGTCGGAGGAGCCCGTGGTGCCGCAACCGGCGAGCAAGAGCAGGGCGAGAACTGGAAGGGCGCGGGCGATCAGCTGCATGTGGGTCTCTAGGGGTGGCCGGGCCCTTATTCCTTGCGTATTGAGGCGAAAGTGCGGAAACCCGCCACCTTTGCGGCCGGGAGCCGCAATTCTGCCAGGAGCCCCCCCAGCACTGAGCGCTTCAATTGCAGGGAGCCGCCGTAGACGTCAACCAGTTCCTTGACGATATCCAGCCCCAGGCCCGAGCCGGGGGTCTTCTCGTCCAGCCTGACACCGCGGCGCAACACCTTGGTCGCCTCCTCCTCGGTCAGCCCGGGCCCGTCGTCGTCGATCTTGATCAGGAGGTTAGCCGTGCCGCTGCCACGCTCCGCCACCACTGTGACGCCGATCGAAGACTTCGCCCATTTGCAGGCATTGTCGAGCAGGTTCCCCGCCATCTCCTCGAGGTCGCCCTCGTCGCCGCGGAACCAGGGCAGCGATGCGTCGGGCCGCACCATGGCGATGGTCACCTGCGGGTTGAGCTTCTGCATCACCCGGGTCAACCGCAGCATCACGTGGGTAGCGTCCGCTTTCTTCCCCACCACGGTCGAGCGCGCCGCCAGCCGGGCGCGGTCGAGATAGGTGGTCACCAGCTGGCTCATCTTTTCGGTCTCGGTCGCGACGACCTTCGCAAGCCCGTTCTTCTTGTCGGCCCCCGCCTCGTTGCGCAGCACGGCGATCGGCGTCTTCAGCCCATGCGCCAGGTTGCCCACCTGGTTGCGCGCCCGCTCGACAATCTGCTCGTTGGAGCGCAGCAGCTCGTTGATCTCCTCCGACAGTGGCGCGAGCTCTGCCGGATAAGCGCCGGTGAGCGATGCCGCATCGCCCTCGCGCACCCGCTCCACCTCGCGCCGCAACCGGCCAATCGGCCGCAATGCCAGCCGTGCGACGATCGTCGACATCACCGCCAGCATGATCGCCACTGCACCGAGCACGATCAGCGTCTGCCCGCGGAACTCGTCGACCAGCGACAGGATTTCGTCGAGCGAGCCCGTCACCATGATGTGCAGCGGCAGGCCGTTCACCGTCACGGCACGCTCGATCACCCGGATCTTGATGTTGAACGGGTCGGTGAGCACCGCCGACTTGGTGTTCGTCTCGTCGAATTCGCCGGGCAGCGGGCCCAGCACCATGCCGACATAGGAATTGGAGAAGTTGAGCAGCTCGCCCTTGTCGTCGCGGATCGCCCAGTACCAGCCCGAGCCGGTGCGATCGAAGCGCGGGTCGGCCACCTTGATGGCCTCCGATTTCGGCGTGTCGGAGAGGAGGCTCAGGTCGGTGAGCGTCTCGATGTGGAATTCCAGCGTCTCGACGAGGCTGTTGTCCAGCGCCCGCGAGTAAAGCTCGGTGAGCAGAAACGCCGTCGCCACCAGCGCCACGATCAGCCACCCCGCCGACAGCAGGAACAGCGACGCCGCGATCGAGCCCTTCCGCTGCGACGCGGGTTGCACCGGCGGTGCGTCAGTCACAGCCAGGCCCTGCTCTATCAGTCGGGATGCCTTCTCCCCCTGTGGGAGAGGGTGCCCGAAGGCCGGATGAGGGGTTCCGCAACCAAGGGTTGCGCGATCGGAGCGAAGCGACGAGCGACCAAGCGCGCGGAGAGATACCCCTCATCCGCCCTTCGGGCACCTTCTCCCACAAGGGGAGAAGGCCGCTCGCCGATAGTGTCCCGGTACGAATGACAGCCTCAGTCCTCAGCGATCTGGTAGCCCAGCCCGCGCACCGTCTGGATGCAATCCTCCGGCAGTTTCTTGCGCAGCCGCCCGACGAACACTTCGATCGTATTCGAATCGCGGTCGAAGTCCTGATCATAGAGATGCTCGGTCAGTTCCGTCCGCGAGATCACCTTGCCCTTGTGGTGCATCAGATAGCTGAGCAGCCGCAGCTCATGGCTGGTCAGCTTCACCGAGTGCCCGTCCACGGTGACCTTGCCGGCCTTCACGTCGAGCCGCACCGAGCCGGCGCTGATCTCGTTGCTCGCCTGCCCCGCCGCCCGGCGCACCAGGGCGCGGACGCGGGCCAGTACTTCTTCCATATGGAAGGGCTTGGCCACATAATCGTCGGCGCCGGCATCGATGCCCTGCACCTTGTCGCTCCAGCGGTCGCGGGCGGTCAGCAGCAGCACCGGCATCTTCTTGCCGGCACGGCGCCATTCCTCGAGCACCGAGAGTCCGTCCATCTGGGGCAGGCCGATATCGAGCACCACGGCGTCGTACGGCTCCGTATCGCCGAGGAAGTGCCCCTCCTCGCCGTCGAACGCCACGTCGACGACGTAGCCCCCCTCGGTCAGCGCGTCCTTCAGCTGCCGGTTGAGATTGGTGTCGTCTTCCACGACGAGAATGCGCATCGATACGTCCCCTTTGCCGCCACGACAGCTCCCGCGCCCGGCAACAGCCGGCCCTACGCGCGAAGAACGTCCGACTTTGATTTTACGTGAGGCTTCACTGAGCCGGCAAGCTCACAGGTTTGCTTTCGCCATATTCGTCCATGACGTTGACCTGCCACTCCCACTGGCCGCCAATCAAGCACACCTTGGCCGCCGAGCTGATGATCTTGCCCTCGACGCCCGAAGCCTCCATCGCCTCGGACAGCTGGATCAATTCGCCGGAATCGATCCTCTCCTGGATCTCGCGCTTGCTCAGGCACTCCTGCGCCATAGCCGGCGCGGCAATGCCAAAAGCCAGCCCGAACGCCAAGGCGCCGGCCGCCACCAATGTCAGTACGTGTTTCATCGGACGGTTATGGGGGAGGATGGCTGAATGTGGGATGAACGGAGGCGCGCCGAGCTCCGGGCAAGCATGTCAAGCGCCCGAGAGACTAAACCAAGCGTCTATGGAGCTTCGGAGACGACTTTGAGAAGTCAGGCTTGGCGCGCAGCTGCCACGGTTCCAATCAGGTGGGCGGCATTGTCCCGTTGGCGATACACTCGTACTTCCCCCACCGCCAGCTGGTTAGCAGCCAGTTGGGCAAGTCTGTGAATGTTGGCCTCCTCGTCGTTCTTAAGAATGGACGCTAGCGCGGCGCCAGCCGCAGTTAGAAGGTAGATTGGAATCGACGGGCCGGGATCACGGGTGTTCGTTACCGCCGCTTCTCCATCGTCCACGCCCAGCACGTCCACATCGCTGGAAAAACCAAGCGCAAACGACCCCAGGTACGCCACCCAGAGGCTGGTCCCGCCTGAATCAGCAACTGCTGAGCTTAGTCGCCGTTGGCCCGTTATTGACGGCTCCGTTAGCAGATCAGCCGTTACCAGCGCAGCAGTGGTGTTATAGGGCAGCTTTCCAGTCAGCGCCCTAGGAAGGGCATTTCCTATTCGATGGATGCAAACCCCTTCGAAAATCTGCGCGATACCTGCATCGAGTTCATCCACAACCCGCAATACCTTACGGCTGAATGTACCAGGGACTCTAACCTCTGAGGCGAGAACGCGGCCCCATCGCTTTTGGAGCTCCTCGGTCGTGGCGTCTTCCGCGTATCGCTCCAGCCGACTGAGGAACTCTTCGCTCAGAGGCGTCTCATCCTTGGTCTGTGGTTTCGTTGGAGGATCCTCTCGAAGGTCTTCTAGCGCCTCCGTGAGGACGGCATCCTTTGCGGCCTGCTTCCGAGCGCCAGAACTGAGCGTTGACGTGAGGACGCGCATGGCTTTGTCGGGGTCTGCCTTCAAGGCTCCCGCCGCGGCCGTTGCAGCAGCTTCAATTATCTTTACTTCAGCATCGGACAGCGCCCTACGCTTTGAGTTGCCTGGCTCAAACAAGAGGTTCACCCAGTCTGCAGCGCTTCCGGCCAACCGATCGATGCTCACCAGGAAGCGGCTATTGGTGCCTGCGCTGATACCGTTTTCTTCCAGTTTGCCGGAGACCGTGATTTCTTTAGAAAGCACATCCTTCGCCACGATCACTCCCCCAAAGATGACGTGGACTATCATGGCGGCCTCCCGCGTGTATCGAGATGCTTCGCGATTATCCCCGCTTGTTGGTTATGCAGTTGACTCTCGCGTCTTCCACTTGCCGAGTTCCGGCACCTGCGTGGTAGGCCTTCAGTTCCCCAGGAGCGCGTGCCCCCTCACCCCTTGATCCCCTTGCGCAAAAACAAGATCGCCAGCCCCTCCATCAGCAGTTGCCCCGCCGAGTGTCCCTCGAAGCTGGGGAGATCCACGCCGACCAGTTGGCTGATCGCGGCCAGCACCATGGCGGTGGCGACGAGGTAGGTTTTGAAGCCGTCGAGAAAACCGAGAGTCATCAATAGTCTCCTGAGGTTGTGAGAAACGAGGCTGGCCAGCAGCCTCAGCCGCTGGCGGGCCAGGGCGTCGCCGAGGCCGTCGAAGATGGTCTTACGCATCGAAGCTTCCCGCCGCGGCGTGCCCGGCCCCGAACACCGGGCTCACCTGCGCCACGGTGAAATCGAACGCCGCCGGCGGGGCGCCGAAATCCGCCGCCTGCATCGCGGCGGTGTAGAGCGCCGCGGGCGCCGCGACATCGAGGCTCCGCACCGGCGTCGCGCCATCGAGGATGGTCACCCGATAGGCCTCGGGCAGGTGCTCGAGCGGCACTTCCATCGCCGCCCAGGCGCCGGCATCGGCCCGGCTCCGCCGCACCCAGCCCAGCGCCACGTCGCCCCCTGCCCCGCGCACCGCGCGCAGATGCACCGGCGGCAGCGGCAGCACCGGGCCCAACCCCAGCGTCGCCGTGAACGCCGTCCCGGTCGCATCGTGCCGCCCGGCAAAGGCCCGCAGCGCCAGCTCACCGCCGAGCCAATCCGGCTCCACCGGCAGCACCGCGACAGTTGTGTCGAGCACCACCAGCCGGTTGCCCACCGCGGCTGGGCCCATCGCCACATCGCTGCCCCCGAGCCCGCGCAGCAAATCGGTCAACCGATAACGCCCCGGCGCGATCAGTTCGGCGCCGGCGAAGCCCAGCACCTCCCATTCGCCCGCGTCGGTCTCCACCGCGATGCGGTTGCCGCCCGCCAGCGCCACCTCGAAATCCACCGGCGCAAGATGCCCGCCGACCAGCGAAATCTCGACGCCGCGCCGATCCCGCAAGTGCAGCGGCCCCCGCGTCAGCGGCGTCACCAGCTCGCCCATCGCCGCCGGTCGAGCCAATCGCGCCAGCCGAGCGCCAGTCGCCGCCAGCTGCACATCCACCTGCCCCGGCCACGGGCTGGCATAAGCCGCCAGCAGCAACCGCGATTGCCCCGGGCTCGCCGCATCCGGCGGCAAATGCGCCGCAAGCAACTCTGGCACCGCCCCCGGCGCCGGTCCCGCCGCCGCCCGCGCCGGCCGGTCGCTCAACACCGCCGCCCGCAACACCGGCGGCACCGCCCGCGCCGATACCCTCCGCGCCAGTCCATCGCGGATCTCGGCAACCTCGAACGGCCCCTCGCCCGCCCCCGCCAACGCCACCACGTCGCCCACCTCGAGCCCCGCCGCCGATGGCGGCAGCGCAAATTCCAGCGTGTCGCGCCGCGCGCTCGCCGACAGCAACAGCTGCTCCGCCGCCGCCCGGGCCGAAGCCGCATCGAGCACCAGCGCCGAGTTCTCCGCCGCCATCGCCGCTCCCTCGGGCCGCATCGCCGTCACCGTGCCGGCCAGGTAGTCCCGCTCGCGATCGACAAACCCCAGCGCCAGCCGCGCCACTTCCTCAGACGGATCCGGCCGCCGCCGCGTCGTCAGCGGCCCATCCTCCTTGACCAAATCATCCGCAGCCAACGTCGCCGCCACCGCCCCCGGCCGCACGAGCTCCAGCCCATCCGCCGCGTCGCGCACGCTCAACCCGGCAGCCGCCAACGCCGAACCGGTGGCCTCGCGCCACGACACCACGCCCTCGATGGTCACCCCGTGCACCAGCGGCGGCGCCAAATCGGCCGCCCCGAGCGTCACGCCGTAATCCGCCGCCACCGCGCGAGCCAGTTCATCCGCCGCCAGAGCCCCGAGCCGCCCGGTGAGCCAATGCCCCGCCGCATGGTTTTCCGCATCCGCCCACGTCCCCGCATCCGCCGGAAACGCCGGGTAAGGCCGCGCGTCCCAGGTCCACAGCGATACCCGCTCGACCATCGGATCGCCGTCCCAATGGCTGAGGTGCGCCCGCAAAAACTGCCGCTGCATCAGCGCATCCGGCGCGCCCGACGAGAAATACGGCCGCCCGCCCTCGCTGCTCTTGGCGTCCGGAAACACATTCGGCTGGTTCGCCCCCTTGTCGACCGCCCCGCACCCAAGCTCGGTCAACCAGACGGGCTTCGACCCCGGCAACCACCCCGTCGGCGTCGCCGAGCGCACCCCGCCCACCCGGTCGTGATGCGCATTGGCCCACCACCCCGCGATATCCTTGAACCGCCAGACCCAGTGCTCGCCGTAGCCCCCGTCGCCGATCGGCGACCGCACCCCCGCCAGCCGATCGGCGTCCGACGCGTAGTACCAGTCGAACCCCTCGCCCCCGTCGATCCCCGCCTCGATATAGCTGAGCCCATACGGCCCACCCTGCCCCGCATCCGGCCCATCCTCGCCGTCGCGCCAATCGGTGGTCGGCATATAGCTGTCGATCCCCACCGCATCGATGTCGTCGCTCGCCCACAGCGGATCGAGGTGAAACAGCTTATCGTCAGGCGCATCCGGCGGCTGAAACCCGTGATACTCGCTCCAATCCGCCGCATAGGTCAGCTTCACCCCGGGCGCGAGCGCCCGCGCCTCCGCCGCCAACGTCACCAGCGCATCGACGAACGGGAACCCGCCCGTCCCGCGCAGGGTGGTCATCCCGCGCATCTCCGAGCCGATCACCAGCGCCTCGGCTCCAGCCTCATCGGTCAGCGCCGCGTAGTGCCGCACCATGCGCCGAAAACCCCAGCCGGTGGACGAACCGACAAACGCCGCCACCTGCGCATCCAACGCGCTCGTCCCCTCGGGCGAGCCCACCGTCCCCGGCGCCGGATCACAGCTGATCCGCCCACGCCACGGATAAGCCGACTGCCCCATTGGGTTGCCTGCCGGAATATCCATCAGCACCATCGGGTAGAGCGTCACCGCCAGCCCGCGCGCCCGAAGGTCAGCAATCGCCGCCCGCACGCTCGCATCCGAAGGCGTCCCGCCATAAGCCGGCGCGCCATCGTGCTGGCTCACCACCTCCGCCGCCCCCCGTGTCAGCCCCGCAACGCTCCAGCTCGCCCCCTGCACGCTGCGGCTCGCGGCCTCGACCTTCGGCCGGATCGTACACTCGCCGCAGCGCAAATCGTCGCCGAACCAGCTCACCACCAGCGACACATGCTCGAGGTTCGGACACAGCGCCGTCAGCTCGTCGATCGACAGCGTCCAGTCGCTCACCAGCGCCGACGCGTGCGCATTCTCATGCGCCGTCGCCCCGCGCCCCAGCACCCGCACCCGCGCCACCGGATCGTAGCCGAACTCGGTCGCCCCGGGGATCACCGTCACCGAGCGGATCAGCGGCTCCAGCTCGCCCACCACGCGGCACAGCTCCACCGTGATGTTGGGGATGCGGTTGCCGAACTCGCCGAGCGGCAGCCGCTCGAACACCAGGTAGCAGAGCCCGCGATAGCCCGGCGCCGCATCCGCCCCCTGCTTCGCCTCGATCAGGCTGTCGACGTCCTGCGTCTCGGTCCCGCGATAGAACCGCAGCGTCAGTCCCTCGGTCTCGAGCAACTGCCCATCGGCCCAGATCCGCCCCAGCCGGTGCACCTCGCCCTCGCACAGCCCCACCGCAAAGCTCGCGACAATCTCGCGCTCCTCCGGCTGCGCCGTTCCCTTGGCGCCCGAATCCTCGCTCGCCAGTTCCTCGAGCTCCGTCGCCCAGATGATGTTCCCGGCAAGCCGCCCCCAGCCATAAAGCCGCGGCACCGCCCCGCCCTCGGCCGAGCCTGAAAGCCGGATATCCGCCCCCGGCGCCTGCTGCGGCTTTTCGCCGAACAGCGCCTGGTCCACCACGCTCCCCGCCAGCGCCCCCAGCGCCCGCCCAATCGTCGCGCCAATCGGCCCGCCAATAGCGCCGCCAATGAACTGCCCGGCAACGGACAGGGCGAGAGTTGCCATTCACACCACCTCCGGAAACGCAAACACCCCAGCCACCCGCCGCCGCCAGCCGTCGGTGAGGTTGCCCTCCACCACGCCCAGCCGCTCCTGCGCGTGGACGAACCGCCCCTCGCCCAACAGCACGCCGCAATGCCGCGGCAACACCGACGCCCCCATGCGGAACAGCACCACCGCGCCGGGCCCCATCACGCCCGGCCGCAGCCAGGTCTCGGCCAGCGCCTGCAACTCCCCCGCATGCGACGCATCCCGCCAGTCCGCCCGATAGTTCGGCAGCTCCGGCGGCTCGGTCCCGTAGACCGTCCGCCACACCCCAACGAGCAACCCGAGGCAATCGCATCCGGCCCCCAGCGTCGCCGCCCGGTGCCGATAGGGCGTGCCGACCCAGTCGCGGGCCGCCGCCACGATGTCCGCCCTCATCCGACCAGCTTCCGCCCGTCCAGCTGTCCACCCGCCCGCGGATAGCGCAGCACGAAGTCGTTGCCCGGAATGTGCGGAAAACCGCGGAACCGCTCGGCATTGGCGAACTTCGCCCGGCACGTCGCAAACCGCCGGTCGCATCCGGCGGTCAGGATGAGCGCGTCGCCCTCAACCACCCAGTCCCCCACCGGCGCGGCGAACCCCAGCACATCCACCCCGCCCAGCCGCTCCGCCGTCACCACGCGATCGCGCAACCCCTCGCGCTTCCCGCCACCCCACGTGGCCACACCAAACGCAAACCAGCCCTCGGCAAACCCATCGATCCCGTCGAGCACCAGCCGAAAGCGATCCCGCACCCCAAGCACCATCGCCTCGGTCCGAAACGCCGGATCCCCGAGGTCCACTCCGCACCGCGCATCGCCCAGCTCCGCGTCGCACAGCGCCTGGTAGATCCGCCCGCGCTTCTGGTTGATGGCCTGCTGCCCCGAGCGCAGCTCCGCCCGGAACACCCCATCCTCGCGCACGATCTCGCCGATCGTCGTCCGGCTCACCAGCATGCGCTGGCTCACGTCGCGCCAGTTCACCCGCCAGGCCTCGACCTCGGCCCCATCGAACCGCCCGAGCAGGATGTCGTCCTCGTCGATCGCATCCGAATGCAGCACGCCGACCACCTCGGTGGTGTCCACGCTTGCCCCGAGCTTCGCCGTCCCCGCCCCGCCATCCAGCCCATGCGCCGGCAGGTAGTCCGTCCCGCCAAAGCTCAGCGCCACGTCATGGTCGGTGAACCCGAGAACCAGCCCATCGCTGCGCTCGATCCGCCAGCACGTCGCCAACGTCGTCGCACCGCTCGCGATGTGCGCGGCGAACCCCGCCTCCAGCACCCTCATTCGCGCACCTCGATCAGTGGAATGGCCGGCACCTCGGCGGCGTCGAAGCTGGTCAGCTCGACATCCAGCCGATCGATATCGAACCGCACCGGCACATCGAACAGGAACCCCGCCGTCACCGCCGCGCCCGGTGCCGGCGCCGCATCCAGCGTCACCACCCCGGTCAGCGCATCCACGGAAAAGTCGGCGGCAGCGAGGGAGGCGCCCGCCACCGCCACCATCACCGACCCTGCAACGGGCTTGGTGATGGGTCTCAGATAGGGGTCGAAGTTCGCCCCGTATCGCTTTGTCAACGCAAACGAAACCCGCACCCCGTCGCCGGTCCCGATCACCTGATCCAGCGCCGTCGGCACCTCCGTCCCGTTCGACGAATAATCGAGCCCATCGCGCCACAGGAACGCATGAAACCGCCCCCGCCGCTCCTCGAAGAACGCCAGCACCGCCCGCATATCGGCCCGCGATTTCACCCCATATCCGGCATTGTACCGCCGCCGCGAATGCACCCACCGACTGTTGCGCTCCTCGCGCCCGGAGGCCAAAGTGAGGACATCGGTAGCGCGCTCGGGGCCACCGCGGGCGCCAAGTGCAACGTCGAGGGGGAAGCGCACTGCATGGAACACCATGAAAACCTCTGCTTTGATCGCACTGCGCCTCAGGCAGGCCGGGCGCTTCCGGCCGCAAAACTGCCTTAGCTCGGAGGCTGGACGTGGACCTCAAGGACCCCATCGTCGGCACCGCCGTACTCTGGTTCTTCGGATATCTGCTGTTGCTGATCTTCCTGAGGATGCGCCCCGCCGGTCGCTGGCGAGTTGCAGCGATCATCGCATCGATCGCAGTGCTACTCGGTCCCCCCGCGCTGATCATTCTCTACGCCCTGACCTGCGGAAACCCAGGCTGCGGAATCGTCACGATCGCCGTGCTGCCCTACCTGCTGGTTGTCCTCCCGATCCTAGGGGGGATCGCGTTCTTTGTGTTTGATATGCGGCCAGACCGATGGAAGCGTGGGGACTAGCTCCCCCGCGTCCCCCTTCTCACCGCCCGCAGCAACATCGCGCTCAACTCCGCCTCGCTGGCCGCAAAGCTTCGCGCGTCGCTCGCCGTCACGTTGAACGTCACGTTCACCGCCCCGCCGCCGCCGCTCGCCACGCCCAGCCGCCCATCACTGCCCCGCGCCAGCGGCAGGATCGCCTCGGCCCCGGCCTCGCCCGCCAGCCCCAGCCCGCGCCCCAGCGGAAAATACGCCGGGCTCGCCAGCACGCCGCCTTTGGCGAACGGCGTCACCGCCGGGTTGGTCATCTGGAACAGGCTCTCGATCGCCCCGCTGACGAGGTTGCCGATCGGCTGGAACGCCGCCTTCAGCGCGATGTCGGCAAAGCTCCGCGCCACCTCGCCCAGCACCGATTTCAGCGATTTGCCGTCGAGCACCGCGCCGCGAAACGCGCGGCTCAGCGAGCGCCCTACCCCATCGGCCAGATCACCAATCCGCTCCAATTCCAGCGACACATCGCCAAGCGCCTCGACGCTCGATCCAAACGCGTCCGCCATCACCTCACCTCATCGGGAAACGCCGACATCAGCCGGCCGAGTACCTCGCGCCCCGGTGCCCCGCCCCGCGCCCGCCCGCTGGTCGCCTCGAACGCCGCCGCGAGCTCGCGCGGCGTCAGCCCCCAAAACTCCTTCGAGCTCAGCTTCAGCACCCCGAAGCCCAGCTGCATCGCCTCAGTCCACGGAAACGCCCTCATGCCGCCTCCCCGAATGTCGCGCGAAGCAGCCGCGCCGCAATCTCCGCCGCGCCCTTCAGCCCGCCCTCGATCGCCATCCGCGCCAGGTCGTCATCGGTCACCGCGTTGCCGCCGCCGCGCAGCCCCGCCCCGATGATCGCGGTCAAGTCCCGCGCCGAAACCCGCCCCGAGCTGAACCGTTCGCTCAACCCGACCAAATCCCCCGCCTGCAACCGCGCCTCGAGTTCCGCCAGCGCTCCCAGCGTCAGGCAAAGCACCCGCTCTTCGCCCTCGAACACGGCCGAGATTTCACCCCTCTGTGCGTTCGCCATCACGCCACCGCAAAGCTCAGTTGCCCGGCGCTCTCCAGCGCCAGCTCAAACGTCACCTCGCCGGCATGGTCGGCCGAAAACTCCAGCGCCACGATCTGGAACGGCCCTTCGACCGTGCCGAAATCGGGCAGGATCAGCTGCCAGTTGCGGATCGTCCCGGCGAAGAACAACGAACGGATCGTCGCGTCCGACGCCTGGTCCTTGAAGATCCCCGACCCCGCCACCGCAGCCCGCTTGATGCCGCCCCCAGCCAGCAGCTCGCGCCAGCGTCCAGCGCTCTCGGCGTCCGTCACATCGATCGCCGCCGCGTTGAACGCGAGGCTTCGCGAGCGCAACCCCGCCACCGTCGCAAAGCTCCCCGACCCGGTCTGGTCGAGCTTCAAAAGCATGTCCTTGCCGCTCTGGGCCGCCATGTCAGGTCCTCCTCAATTGGGTTCGGTGAAAAAGCGAAACGCCACCGCCGCCCGGGCCTGCCCGGTGTCAGCATCAATCGCCGTATCGGTCCGCTCGTGCTGCCGATGCGTCACGCGGATCGCAGCGGGCGACAGCCCCTCGGCTACCGCCACGACGCGCTCGGCAATCGCCAGCGCCGCCCGCCGGCTCGGCTGCCCCGCCCAGACATGCAGCGTCACGCGGTGCTCATGGCCGGGCGCGATATCCCCATCGCGCGGCAGCAGGTCGTGGCGGGCGATGGCGACATAGGGAGGTGTTGCCCCTTGAGGCGGCGCATCGAACACGCCGACATCGACAAGCTCGGTGTCGGCCTTCAACGCAGCCACCAGCGCAGCCTGGAGTTCGATGATCGGATGCGTCACCCCACCACCCCCGTCTCTACACACGCGCAGCTCAGCCACGCCCGCCGCCCGTTCATGTCCCCCGCCGACACCACGCTCAGCCACCGCCCGCGATAGCCGAACCGGTCCCCCGCCTTCACATCCGTCCGAAACCGCACCACCACCGAGTGGCTCACCGCCACCCCGCGCGCATCGCCCTCGGTCACCTGCCGCCCGCTCAGTGCCCGCACCCGCGCCCAAAGCGCTGTCACCGGGACGAACAGCACCGCGTGCCCACCCTCGTCCTCGCCGGTGGTCTCGCGCCGCTGCAGCGCAACGCGATCAGTGAGGCTCCCCACCGCCGGCGCTGCCTCGCTCAAAGCCGCACCTGCCGGTAACCCGCAACCAGCCGCTCGAACCCCGCCGGCGCCACCGCGTCTGCCACCGCGTCGCGATGCTCGAACCAATGCGCCACCAGCGCCAGCACCGCCTGCTTCAAATCACGTGGCACGTCGGCCGCCGCGCCAAACCCGGCGACATAGTCGATCTCGATCCCCAGCCGCTCACGCAGCCCCGGCATCCCGGCCACCGTCTCCGGCAGCAGCAACCGCGCCGGCGCCACGCCCGCCTCGGCCTGAAACTGCCCGAGCGAGATCACGTGCTCATCGTCCTGCTCGTCGAACACCCGGATCTCGGTCAGCTCGAGCAGCGGCGCCACCGGCAACCGCACCACGCGCTCCACCGGCCACGCATCGAGCACCAGCCGCCAGCCCTGGCGCACCAGCGCTCGCCCGGTCGTGCCCTCGACATGCAGCCGCGCCGCCGCAATCAGCGTCGTCACCAGCGCATCCTCGGCGCTGGCATCGAGCCGCAGGAAAGCCTTGGCCTCGACAAACGAAACCGGCTCCTCCGCGGGTCCCGCGAGAAGATAGGAAATCATCGGATGTCCTTGGAAATGAAGAGAAAAGGAGCGCCCGCGGCGCTCCTTGCGGCCTTCGGCCGATCAGCTCACCGCGAATTTGAGCAGCTTGATCGCGTCAAAGTCCTGCACGCCGCCGCCCACCCGCTTCGTCGTGTAAAACAGCACATACGGCTCGGCCGAATACGGATCCCTCAGCACATTCACCCCCGTGCGGTCCACCACCAGATACCCCCGCCGGAAGTCGCCGAACGCGATCGGGGTCGCCGCGGCGGCCACATCCGGCATGTCCTCGGCCTCCACCAGCTCGAACCCTAGCAGCGTCGCCTTGGCGCCGGCAGAAGCCCCCGGCGACCACAAATAGTTGCCGTCGGCGTCCTTCAGCTTCCGCACCGCGGCCTGGGTCTTGCGGTTCATCACCCAGCTGGCATTCTGCCGGTAGCCGGCCTTCAGCGCGTAGACGAGATCGATCAGCACGTCGCTGGCGTCGCCCGCCGGCCAGGCGCCCGACCCGCCCGTCGCGATGTAGCCGAGCTTGTCCCAAACCCAGGCGCTCTCGGCCACCAGCGTTTCCGTCAGGAACCCCTTGGGCTTGTTGGTGCCGTTGCCGTTGACGAAGGCCGCCGTCTCCTGCTCGGCGAACGCCGCGTTCACCTCGTCGGCGATCCACTGGCCGACATCCACCGCCGCATCATCTAGAAACGCCGAAGTCGCCGCCGGCATGGCGTAGAGCTCGGCGGTGGGGAAATCGATCAGGTCGATGGTCTGCGAATTGGTCTGCGGACGGCTCGCCGTCTCCGCCACCCAGCCGACCGCCGGCCCGGTCAGCGTCACCGGCTTCTTGTACACCGTGGACGAGACGTTCCGCACCGAAGCGATGGCGCGGATCGGCGACACCGCCGTCAGCCGCCGCGTGATCTCGCTCTCGGTCTCCGCCGGCACCAGGTAGCCGCCATCCGGGTTCGAACCGATCGACAGCGCCTTTTCCTCGCCGCGCTTCACATAGGCCGAGAACGCGTCCTTGTACTCGTCGCCGAGGTCGGGCCGCCCCGCCTCCAGCGCCGGTCGCGCCTTCTCGAGGCTCAGCCGCTCCATTGCGGCCTTGGCGCCATCGAGCGCCTGGTTCAGCCGCCCCAGCTTTTCCTCGGTCAGCGCATCGGTCGCGCCGCGCTTTTCGAGTTCCTGCAGCCGCCCGTCATTGGTGCGCTTGAACTCCTCGAAGGCGCTCATGAACTCCGAGAACATGCCGTCGGAATCCCCAGCGCTCGCCTTGATTTCAAGGCGCTCGGTCATATCGGTCATCGATTTTCCTCTATTGCTTCAGAAGCGAAATGGCCGCGCGCAGCGACCGGTCATGCCCAGCCGCACCGGGCGAAATGCGGGCATCCGCCAGCATCGGAAACGTCACGATGGAGATCTCCCACAGGTCGATCGCCCACAGTTTGCGGTGCCCACCCCGCGCCTCGCGCGTCGCCCGTTCGGTGCGAAAGCCGATCGACAATCCATCGATCGCTCGCCGCTCAATCAACCGCCGCAACGCATCGGCCCGCGGCACCCCCGGCACCAGCCGCCCCTCGACCCACAGCCCGAACCCGTCCTCGCGCGCCACGTCCCAGATGCCCACCGGCTCCTTCGGGTCGTGCTGGAACAGCATCCGAAGCTTTGCCGCGCCGCGCCGCGCCAGCGATTTGGCGAATGCCCCCGGCATCACCAGGTCGCCCGCATCGTCGAGCCGCCCGAACACGCTCGCATACCCCGCGAACCGCCCGCGCTCGTCGATCGGGATCGTCCCGCTCACGGTTTCGGCCCCGCCGCAGGCCGCGGCTTCACCGCTCGCCTAACCGGCTTCGCCAGCGTGCCGGCCAGGTGCCAGGCAAACTGCCGGAACACCTCTCCGGCCATGTGCTTATCCGTAGAATTGCCCTTTGCGCCCATAGGCTTATTTCTCCCGGCGGAACAATTGATTCAGCGTCGAAATCTCTTTGACGAAGTCGTTGAAGCGGCGGTTCGCAGCCACCAGCTCCTTCAGCGTCCAGACGAGCAGCCCCGTCGCCCCCGTCGCCCAAAGAAACAGCGCCAGATGCGCCAGGTCCCCCCGCGTCACGATCGATTTGGTGAGCTCGTCCATGATGGCCTCCGTGGTTAGGTGTAGTGCTCGGCCGCGCCCCAGCACCGGCTGTCATCCCAGCGGAAGCTGGGACCCATGCCGCCGCTTGAGCCAGCCGAGAGTTGGACCCCGGCCTTCGCCGGGATGACATCTGTGATGGGCGGGACTGTCGCGTTTCCCACCTTCTCCCCTCGCCGGAACGCAGCTACGCTCGTCCCCGCATGCTCTGAGGAGGAGGACCAATGAGCACGACAACCAACACCGGCTCCCGGGCCATCGACGTCCGCTTCGGCACCGCCACGCTTGAAGTGAAACTCGAAGACGGCCGCGAACTGATCGCCCCGCTCTCCAACTACCCCCGCCTCCGCGACGGCCCACCCGCCGCCCGCCTCAACTGGCGCTTCACCGGCAAAGGCGAAGGCATCCACTGGCCCGATCTCGACGTGGATATCTCGGTCAAGGAGCTGGAGTAATCGGCTAACCGATCCCCAGCATCGCCCGCTTCTCCTCATCGCTGAGAAAATCCGCACCCCCGACGCGCGCCCACAGCGCTACCCTGTCCTCGGCCAGTGCCTCCACCCCATCCAGGTCCGGCACCAGCGTCACCC
This sequence comes from Devosia sp. P2_G7, assembly GCF_056403495.1. Lineage (NCBI taxonomy): Bacteria > Pseudomonadati > Pseudomonadota > Alphaproteobacteria > Hyphomicrobiales > Devosiaceae > Devosia > Devosia sp. P2_G7. The sequence continues at coordinate 114,737 of NZ_JBFUFI010000006.1, read as the reverse complement.
CGCCGAACCCCGGCGCAAGCCAGAAGCTCAGGTCGTCCGCCACGCGCCGCACCAGCGGGATCACCGTGCCGCGCCAGAACGCCCGGTTGGCCTCGGCATAGTTGGCGCAGGTGTTGTCGCCCGGTAGCCCCAGCAGCATCGGCGGCACCCCAAACGCCAGCGCGATCTCGCGCGCCGCGGTGTGCTTCAGCTCGATGAAATCCATCTCGGCCGGGGTCAGCGCCATCGCCTTCCAGTCGAGTCCGCCCTCCAGCACCATCGGCCGGCCGGCGTTCTTTGCGCCCTGGAACCCTGCCTCCAGCTCGTCCTTCAGCCGGGTGAACTGCGCCTCGGTCAGCGTGCCGCTGCCGGCCGAATAGACCAGCGCCCCGCTCGGCCGCGCCGCGTTGTCGAGCAGCGCCTTGTTCCACTCGGCCGCGGCGTTGTGGATATCGAGGCTCTGCGCCGCCGCCTCGAGCGGCGCCATGCCGTAGTGGTCGTCGAGCGGGCGGAACAGTGCCAGGTGCAGCAGGCCCGCCACCGGCTTGCTGTCGAGCCGCAACTCCACCGTCCGCCCGCCGGCAGTGTAGGCATAAGCCGCCGGATACCCGTCCCGTCCCAGCACCACCTTCACCCGGTCGGGCCGCAACAGATGCAGCTCCCGCACCGCCCCATCGACAATCCCGGCCGCCAGGTAGGCGTTCCCCGCCGTCTGCAGGTAGGCATACACCGCCTCCAGCAGCTCGCCGCTCGATTGCCGCGGGTTGGGCCGCCGGAGAAGCTCCAGGACCGGATGCTCGCTCAGTCGCCTGCCGCCCTCCTCCGCCTTCAGCGGCACGCGGTTCGCCGCCTCGGCGATCATCCGCACGCAGCGATGCACCACCGGGTTTCTGGCGTAGCCTGCGTTGGCCAGACTCACGAACCCCCGCCGGCTCCAGCTGGCGTCCCCCAGCGCCGTCAGCGTCATCAAACTCTGCGGCCCGCCGGACTTCCGCTCGGCCGCCATCGCCCCGCCAAGGCGGGTGAACCAGTTGGGCATTCCCAAATCCTTGTCCTAAAAGCTCCGCACCCGCGGTACCGCCACCACCGGCATCAGTTCCGTCAGCGCCCAGACCAGCGCATCCACCCGGTCCGGCGAGTGTCCCTCTGCCAGCCCGTCCGCACCGAACGCGCACATCTCGTCCTCGAGCGCCGTCAGCCCCGGCCGGTGCGTCACCCGCCCGTTGGCGTAAAGCGCCGCCACCGGCTCGGCCCGCAGCCATTTGCCGCGGCTCGCCCGCACCTCGCGCACCGGCACGTTCCGGTCCTCCTGCGCAATCACCGCTTTCACCATATCGCCGCCCTGGTTCACCTCAGCGACGATGCAGTCTGCGCCATATTCGTGGAACGCCGACACCGCCCGCCTCGCCCAGGCATCGGGCGCCGCCGGTGCAAAGCTCATGTCCGCCAGCACCACCGCCCCCTCGCCAGCTCGCCCGGCCACGACTATCCCGCATGCATCCGAGCGCTTGTGCCCGCTCACCGGCGGATCCACCGCCACCACGATCCGCTCCAGCGGCCCATCATCAGCCACCCGAAACACCGCCCGCGACCAAAGCGCATCCGGCCGATCCTCGATCAGCTCACCCTCGAGCTCCTGCCGCCCGAGCACGGTGTTCTCGTAACGAGCGACGATCGCCTTGAGGAACGCCTTGGCCAGATTGTCCTCGTTCTGCCGCGTCGCCATCCGCGTCACCACGGTCAACGGCTCCGCGATCAATCGCCGGATCAGTGGCGTTGTCCGCGGCGTGGTGGTCGCCACCTGTCGCGGCCGGTCGCCCACCCGCAGCCCGAACTGCAGCATGTCCCAGGCCGCCTCGGCGTTGGGCCATTTGCCGATCTCGTCGCACCAGGCCGCCGCAAACTGCGGGCCGCGAAACCGCTCCGGGTCCGACGCGCCCAGCAACATGCCCTCGACACCACCAGGCCACAGCAGCGTGTGGCCCCGGATGATTGGCCGCTCGTCCTGCGGCGTCACCTTCAGGATCCCGCTCTCACCGCGGACCATTATTTGCAGCGCCTCGGTTATCGTCTCGCCGACGATGGCGATCGGCCCGATCTGTTGCGCCGCCAGACGGCGCACCCATTCGGCGCCGGTCATGGTCTTGCCCGAGCCGCGCCCACCCATCAGCAGCCAGGTGTTCCAGTCGCCGGGCGGCAGCTTCTGCTCGTCGCGGCTCCAGAATTCCCAGTCGTGGGCGAAAGTGCCGAGCTCGTCGTCTTCGATCGCTGCCAGCAGCGCCCTAACTGACTTTGAGAGCATCCAGCCGCTTTGCGATCTTGGAGCGGAGTTCCGTCATCTCCTTGCTCTGTTTCGGTGTCGGCGGCTTGCCCCTCACTCTTGTCTCGAGCGCGATCAGCCGGTCGAGCGTTGTCGTCAGCCGACCCAGCAGAGCCGTTTGGCGCGTCCCATCGCTGTCGCTCATTCTGTTCTCCACGATGCGGTCGATCTCAAGTTCGACAGCGAGCATGAGCTTGCCGACGATGATCCTGCGGTCCAGCTCGCCGGTATCGACTTCGACATCCCACTTCTTCTCCCTGATGTGCCGCGCCAGCCGCTGCGGCGTGATGCCGTGCTCAGCGCAGATCCGGTTGCGCGTCAGCTCGCCCAGCTTCACCTGCAGCCGAACCACCTCCCAGGGGATCTGTTCGTCCGAAGGCAACCGTCTCTCCAATGGCTCGTTGATCCCGCGACCGAGGAGGCACCCATGCCATCCACCGTGATCGCCGATATGGCGTACGACCCGGAGACCCAGACGCTCAGCGTCTGGTTCCGCCCCTCAGGCCGCCGCTACGATTATTTCGAGGTGCCGGCGGTCGAGTACGACGCGCTCCGGCACTCACCGTCCAAGGGTCGCTATTTCAACGCCCACATTCGCGACGGCTACGAATTCACCCAGTCGGACCGCGCCGAGCCACACCCCCGGCTCCAGCCCCACTTCTCCGACCGTAGCTGAACTATACCCGCCCACCGTGACGCGGGGATTCGATGGGTGAAAGAAAATGATAACCGATTGATTTCGCTGGAAATTCTACAGCATCACTCCGCATCAAACAGCGTCAACTGCACCCCGTCTGGCGCCTCCAACCGCGAGTTGGTCGACCTGAACGGAGTCGGCCGCGGCGTACCCAGCACCTTGGCCCCCGCCGCCTCCAGCATGTCGGTCACGGCAGGCACATCGTCGAAGCGCAGCGCCACGCGGAACTGCCCGCCCATCGCCCGACCCACCTCGATCTTGTCGATGAACTCGGCGTGCTTCCGGTCGCTGATCTCGAGCGTCGCGATCCCTGCCCCGAGGATCGCCACATGCCCGTCGTCGTCCCCGACCGAGATCTGCTCCTTCAGCCCCATGGTGTCCCGCCAGAACGCCACCGCCCGCTCGAAATCGTCGACGGTGATGACGAGGCGGAGTTCATGCACGGTGTTGGTCATTCGATCCCTCCAAGTAAGTCCGAGCGAAGGCCTCAGGCCGCCTGCATGATCCCGCAACTACACCCACTCGCCTGCAGCGCCTCCGCGGCCACTTCGACGAACACCCGCCTGAACCACTGCGCCCGCCCATCCGCCCGGTCCACGCGCCGGTACAGCAGCGACACCGGCGCCGCTTCCAGCGCCACCGGCGGCGCCGAAATCGCCAGCCCATGCAGCGTCGCCATGCAGCGCGCAATCGACTCAGGGATCGTGGCGATCGCCGGCATGGCGCTCAGCGCCGTCGGCAACGCCGAAAACCGCGGCACCGTCGCCACCACCGAGCGGCTGCGGCCGACCTTCTTCAGCGCCGCGTCGACATCGCCCATCATATCCCCCTCGAACGACACCGCGATATGCGCCTCGCGAGTGAAATCCTCGAGGCTCAGCGGCGCCTTCAGCTTCAGCTGGTGCGGGTCGTAGATCGAAATCGAGGATTGGTTGAACAGCGGCTGGCGGATGTGCCACGACGCCGGCTCAGGGTGCACCGACACGCTGAGGTCGAAATCCCCATCGTCGAGCTGTTGCCCCGGTTGATGGCTGTGCGCCGCCACCGACACCAGCCTCGCCCCGGGCGCCTCGCGCCGGATCCGCGCCGCCAGGGGCCCGAAGAACGCCGTCTCGAGGTTATCGCACATGCCGATGCGGAACGTGCCCTCGAAGCTCCGTGGATCGAACGCCTCGGGCACCCGGATCGCCCGCTCGATCGAACCCAGCGCATCCTCGATCGCCGGCGCGATCTCGAGCGCCCGCGGCGTCGGCTGCAGTCCGCGCCCGACGCGCACGAACAGCTCATCGTCCAGCGCCTCGCGCAGCCGCTTCAGCGCAGCCGAGAGCCCCGGCTGCCCCAGCAGCAGCCGTTCGGCGGCGCGGCTCACGTTGCGTTCCTGCATCAGCACCGAGAAGGCCAGCAGCAGGTTCAGGTCGATCTTGCGGAGGGCGGTGTCATTCATCATTGCCAGTGATACCTCGCATGATCACTATCAATTTGCAATATGGATGGCAGGTCGTCAGTTTCCGCTGCCTCTGCCGTCCGGCGCGGACCTCCCTTCGCGACGCCGGCATAGCGAAAGGGATAATTTCGATGACCTCCACCAAGATCGGAGGCGTCGCCGGGCTGGCTCTGTTGCTGCTCTGCGCCGCCAACTTCCTCGACGCCATGGACGTTTCGACCATCGGCGTCGCCCTCCCCGCCATCCAGGCCGAACTCGGGCTGCAGCCGAACGTGCTGCAGTGGGCGGTAAGCGCCTATGTGCTCGGCTATGGCGGCTTCCTGCTGCTCGGCGGCCGCGTCGCCGATATCTTCGGCCACCGCCGCGTCTTCCTCTGGGCGCTCGGCATCTTCGCCGCGGCGTCCATCGCCGGCGCCTTCGTCGATTCGGGCCCGACCCTGATCGCCGCCCGCTTGATCAAGGGCATCGCCGCCGCCTTCACCGCGCCGGCCGCCCTCGCGCTGCTGCTCAACGTGTTCGGCGAAGGCCAGGCCCGCGCCAAGGCGCTCGGGCTCTTCGCCTCCACCGGCGCGGCCGGCTTCGTCCTCGGCATGGTGCTGGGTGGCGCGGTCACCGTGTTCAGCTGGCGCGCCACGCTGGTGATGGCCGGGCCGGTCGCCCTGCTCGTCCTGTTTATCGCGCCGTTCGTCCTCCCGCCCGATCAGAAGAGCGGCAAGTCGCGCGCCTCGTTCGACTGGGCCGGCGCCATCACCATCACCCCGGGCCTGTTGCTCTTCGTCTTCGGCGTCACCAATGCCTCGGCCGCCGGCTTCGCCGCCCCCCTCACTTGGGGCCCGCTCGCCGCCTCCGTGGCCCTGATCGTCATCTTCCTCATCGTCGAGGCCCGCCATCACGATCCGATGGTGCCGCTCTCGATCTTCAAGCGGCGCAAGCTCAGCCACGCCAACATCGTCGCCGCGCTGTTCCAAGGCGTCTATGTCGGCTTCCAGTTCCTCGCCACGCTCTACTACCAGCACGTCTATGGCTGGTCGGCTTTCGCCACCGGCTTCAGCTTCGCGCTCGGGGGCGCCTGCGTCATGTTCCTCGCCCCGCGTCTGGCCGGCCTCGCCCAGCGCAAGGGCACCACGCGGCTGATGGCTGGCGGCGTCGCGCTGCAGGCTGCCGGTTACATCTTCTGGGTGCTGGCCATCGGCCGCTTCGATCCGATCACCCTGGTGATCATCTCGCAGCTGCTGCTCGGCCTCGGCTACGCCGCCACCTATCCCTCGGTGCAGGTCGCGGCCCTCTCGGACGTCGAAGACGACAAGTCCGGCCTCGCCTCGGGCCTCTTGTTCGCGTCGTTCCAGATCGGCGGCGGCATCGTCTTGGCGGCGGTCTCCGCCATCTTCACCGCCGCCCCCGGCTTCAACTGGGAGCCCTACATCGCCGGCGGCACATTCGTCGCACTGCTGGCCGTGGTCACGACCCTGATCGCCGCGTCCGGCCCCCGCGCCAGCCGCAGCGTCCCGAGCGCCGTCCCGCAGGCGGCGGAGTAAGCACCCGCACCCCACGCCCAGAAGCGGCGTGGGGTGTCAGCAGGGCCATAACGCTACGAACTGCCCTCCGAACCATCTCTTCACCCAGGCGCGCCGGATGTCGTATGGTCAGGAGGAGGTTCATCATGCAGACCCGCCCGTTTCCGCCCGCCCCGCATGCCCGATCGCCCGCAGGGGCAGAGGTCCGCTACCTGATCGGCGGCGACACGGGCGACATGATCCACTCCACCGTCCCACCGGGTCAGGTCAACCGGGCCACCGTCCACGCCACCGTGAGCGAGTTCTGGCACGTTCTCTCGGGCGAGGGGCAGATCTGGCGTCGCGACGGCACGGGTGAGGAGACGACCGAGCTAAGGGCTGGCGTATCCATCGACATCCCGGTCGGAACCGCCTTCCAGTATCGCTGCACCGGCACCGACCCGCTCGAGTTCCTCTGCATCACCATGCCCCGCTGGCTCGGCGACCAGGAGGCCACGATCATCGAGGGGCCCTGGACACCGAATGCCCCCAAAGGTTGGCCACCTGAGTCAACACGCTAGACGGCCCTGCTGATGGCACTGGGCGCGCCTTGACTAAACATATGCACGACAATACATATGCATCATGATGCAACAAAGCGTATTCCAGACATTGGCCGATCCTACGCGGCTTCGCATCGTCGAAGCGCTGGCAGGCGGCGAGCAGGCAGTGGGTGACCTCGTTCGTGCCGTGGACATCGATCAGTCCGGCGTTTCGCGGCACCTGCGGATCCTGGGCGAAGCTGGCTTCGTCACGATGAGGCCTGATGGGGCGAGGCGCCTCTATTCGCTCCGACCCGAGCCGTTCCAGGCGATCGACGACTGGGTTGGGAGCTATCGCAAGCTTTGGGAGAGCCGGCTCGATCGCTTCGACGCAGCCCTGGCTAGGCGCAGCTCGCGGCAACCCGAGGGGAAGAAGTGATGGCGCACGCCAGAGAGCTCGGTGCGGAGACCATCAGGTTCGAGCGGGTCTACAACGCATCGATCGAGGACGTCTGGGCGCTGTGGACGACGAAGGAAGGGCTCGAGGAGTGGTTCGCCCCCGAGGGAATGCGCTTCGAGGTGTCGATCCTCGAGCTGTGGGTCGGCGGTGCGTTCGATCACGTGATGACCGCGGTGGGTACTGAGCAAGTCGCCTACCTCGCGAACCTCGACAGGCCGCTGTCAGTCTGGGTAAGCGGTCGGTTCCTGGAGATCGAGCGCCACCGTAAGCTGCGCATTCGCTTCGACATCGACTTCGTCCCTGGCGTCGAGTCGTATCCCTACGACATGGCGGTCGAGCTCCGCGCCGAGACCGGGCAGGTTCGGATGATCCTGACGGCCGATCGTCACCCGGACCCCGAGATGACACGCGGCGCAATCGTCGGACTGACCAGCCAGCTGCAACGCTTCGACCTGGCCATCGCGGCACGAGCGACAAAGGACCAGCGACCGTAATGCGCCCTCTTCTCTACTCCATCAACGTGACGCTCGACGGGTGCGTCGACCACAACGCCATCCCGGCAGATGAGGCACTGCAGCAGGAGCAACTGCGCGCGACACATCTCCACGCCACTGAAAGCCTCGGCCGAGCCGACGCCCTGCTCTTCGGTCGCGTCACCTACGGAATGATGGAAGGCGCGTGGCGCCTGGCGACGCGGACCAGCACGCCGCCTGACTGGACGGAGCCTTTCGCGCGCAGCATCGACGCGATGAAGAAGTACGTCGTTTCGAGCACGCTCGACTGGGTCGACTGGAACGCCGAGCTCCTGAGCGGAGACCTGGCCGAGGCCGTCCGGGCGCTCAAGCAGCAACCGGGCAAGGCGCTGCTCACGGGGGGCGTGAAGCTTCCGTTGGCGCTGGCGGAGCTGGGGCTGATCGATGAGTACGAATTCGTGGTGCAGCCCAGACTTGCCGGTCATGGACCGACGTTGTTCGCCGGACTCTCCAAGTACATCGAGTTGAAGCCCGTCGACCGCCTGGAACTCAGCTCAGGCGCTGTGGTGCTGCGCTACGAGCCGAGAAGGTAGTGGGTGAGCACCCGACAATGAACCACGGTTCGCGCCGGAGACGATGCCCGCTTCTAGCGTAGCGGACGAAGGTCTGCTTATGGCCCACAGCGGCCATCCGGAACGCTGCTTGACCGAGCCAAGAGCTCCCTTCGCCGGCCGTAGCGGCCCGCGGCTATGCCTCGCCGCCAGCATGGACAGACACTGCATTCGCCAGTCGTTCCCAGCTTCGATCGCCAGCTCGTCCGCGTCCGGGCTTTCTTGATCTGCCGCGCTCGTCTCGACGTCGTCGATCGGTCTCACTTGACAAAAACTGAATGCGATCATATTTGATCTCAATCATCAATGATGACAGTCTGAAATTGACCTGACGTCATCCACCGAGGAGCTCACCATGAACGCCCACTTCCACCCGAACGACACCACCATCATTGCCTATAAGGACGCCCCGGCGCGCACGATCACGGCCGGCGGCGTCACCTACGCCTACCGCGAGCTGGGACCGAAGGGCGGGGTTCCGGTCGTCTTCTTTGTCCACCTCGCCGCCAACCTCGACAACTGGGACCCGCGCATCATCGATCCGATCGCGAAAGGCCACCATGTCGTCACCTTCGACAATCGGGGCCTTGGCGCCTCCACCGGCCAGGTGCCGGACAGCATCGAGGCGATGGCGGATGATGCCTTTACCTTCATCAAGGCGCTCGGCTTCGAAAAGATCGATATCTTCTCGTTCTCGCTCGGCGGGATGGTGGCGCAGGCCCTCGTGGTCAAGCACCCCGACCTCGTCCGCAAGCTCATCCTCACCGGCACCGGCCCTGCCGGCGGCAAGGACATCGACAAGGTCGCGGGCGTCACCTATTTCGACATCCTCCGCGCCACCGTGACTCGGTCGGACCCGAAGGAGTTCCTGTTCTTCAACCGCAACGCCAGCGGCAAGCCCGCGGCACGCGCCTTCGTCAACCGGCTGAAGGAGCGTACGAGGGACCGCGACGTACCCGTGACGCTCAAGGCGTTCGGTACGCAGCTCAAGGCGATTGCGAAGTGGGGGCGCTCGGCCCCGGCTGACCTCTCGCAGATTGCCCAGCCCACGCTGATCGCCAATGGCGACAATGACCGGATGGTGCCCTCGATTCTCTCGACGGACCTGCACCGCCGCATCAAGGGATCGGAGCTGATCATCTACCCGGACTCGGGCCATGGCGGTATCTTCCAGTTCCACGAGAAGTTCGCCCCTGTCGCCGTCCAGTTCCTCGATCGCTGAGGGGGAAGAGAAGATGAGCACGACATTCAGGAAGCGCTTCTCGTCATCGATCCTGTTGTGGATGCGCGCCGATCAGCCCCGTGAAACTGGAATGAACTACTGGAAGGGCCCGCATTCCAAGATCATCTCCGCCGCTCCGGGCTTGGATGAGTACCTGCAAGTCCACCTTGCGGCGACAAACCCGGGCCTGTGGCCGGCGACGCCGGGCATCGAGACGGCGATCCCCGCCGGGCGCAAGATCGACGGCGTCGCCCAGGTCGCGTTCCAGTCGGTGTTTTCGGTGCTGGCGGGGCGCGAGCAAAACAAGCTGGCATTCAAGGACGAGATCAACGTGTTCAGGCGCACGCTGCTCTATCTGGGTCTGCCGAACTGGTCCCGCTGGTACGACGTGGCGCGACCCGGTGAGAAGGTGGGCACCCGTGTGCTCTTTTATGTCAGGCGGCGGGACGGCGTCAGCGGCGGCGCGTTTCGGAAGTTCATCAACGATGAGCTGGCGCCCGCTCTCGCCGGCACCGGAGCACTGAAGGAACTGAGAACCCAGACTTTCCTACCCTGGAGCAAGAGCCTGTGGGATACGCCCAACGTTGCGCATGACAACCCGGCCGATCAGCGGTTCCACGCCTCGGTGATGCTGGGCTTCGCCGACGCAATCGAGCAGGAGGCGTTCCTCGAGAGCCGCAAGCTCACGGGCCTCTCGACCTCACTGGCCCGCTTCGCCTCCGCGGTCCATGCCTACCAGGTCGCCGAGGCGCTGACCTTTGTGCGGGACGGCGCCATCCTTCCGCACTATCAGGAGTAACTGGTGAGAACTCGAGAAGGACAAGGCATGCCAGTCGACGCCCAACCGATCGGACGCCGCGAGCGGAACAAGCGGGACAAGCTGGAACGCATCATCGCCGCCGCACGCCAACTCTTCGACGCGTACGGCGTCGAGGCGGTGACGACCCAGCAGATCGCCGACAAGGCCGATATCGGGACGGGAACGCTGTTCCTCTATGCCAAGAGCAAGAGCGAGCTGTTCCTGATGGTGCAGAACTCGAGCTATGCCGAGGCGCTCGAACAGGGCCGGGCCGACGCGAAAAACATTCCCGGGATGGTCGAAGCGCTGATCGCCATCATCCGCCCGATCGTCGAATGCAACCGCACCCATGTCGAGAACGGGCGGAGCTACCTGCGGGAACTCGTCTTCGGCGACCCCGAAGAGCCGCATCATCGGGACGCGCTTGCTCTCACCGTTCAGACTGAACTGGAGGTGGCAGCGGTGATGCGTCGTGACGGGCGCATCAGTTCTGAGGACGCGGCCGCGCTGGCACAAATCGTTTCGGCGGTCATGTTCCTCAGCATGGCGGCGACGGTTAACGCTAACCGGACCGTCGACGACATCATCGCTGAGGTGGCCAACCGGCTGCGGGTCATACTGCCCCACTAACTCGCGAACGCTGCTGCAACAACGCGACGTAATCGCGGCGGAGCAAGGCACTTCCAACCTTCGCTCCGGGGCCGGGGCGGAGACCATCCAGAGGCGCCGTGTCGCTGCGCGGTATCCTGCAAAACGGCGACAACATTGACCGCAGCGACTCTGGCTCCGAGAGCCCGGGCGGCGGAGGTGGCGGCGAAGGTGGCGGTAAGGAGGATGAGGGCAGCCCTTGCGGACCGGACGGCTGTCTCTACTAAGATACCCTGGTTGGCGCTGGCGGAGCTGGGGCCGATCGATGAGTACGAATTCGTGGTGCAGCCCAGACTTGCCGGTCATGGACCGACGTTGTTCGCCGGGCTCTCCAGGTACATCGAGTTGAAGCCCGTCGACCGCCTGGAACTCAGCTCAGGCGCTGTGGTGCTGCGCTACGAGCCGAGAAGGCAGGGCGTAAGCGCGCGACGATGAACCACGGTTCGTGATGGATGTCCGCTTCTGGCGGGAAACGGACGTTTCACGAAGGTCTGCTTCTGGCCCAAAACGGACATTTCCTTTGCCGCATGTCGGCTCAGGGATTCCAGCATCTGTTCGAATATTCCAGGATGTGCTAAAGAAAAGTGCGGCGAATACGTTTGGTGGGTGGACAGATGTCAACACCTAGACGTTTCCAGTGGCTCAAGTCGCTCTTATCCCTGATACTGCTCATCGGACTGTCGACACCCACGCCAGCTGAGGATGATGGTATCCCGGAGATGAGCGTGGTTGAGATGGCATTCTGGATATGCCTGCAAGACACTGAAGCAACAATAACTGACAGCGCTGCTGAGTGTTGTGATGGAGCAGCGTGCTACATTTGCCTTAGGGACTTTTCAGAATGTTGGATAACTACCGATTCCAGCAGCAGTTCGTCGCAAAAGACGGAGCGCGCGTCTCTGGGGCTGGATATTAAGCCGATGCAGGAAGGCCCACACGAGGGTCAGTTGCAGAGCATTTGCAGCAGTGTAAAGGCAAATTTCACGAACTTGAAAGGTTTTGGCTATTCGTGCGTGAAGCCCAACTGCAATGGTAAGGGCGACTATTGCTCGATCATCTGTCATGGTGATCGCCGCTGTACAGCCGGGACGCCCGACGCCATCAGAGGCGCCGTGTCGCTGCGCGGTATCCTGCAAAACGGCGACAACATTGACCGCAGCGACTCTGGCTCCGAGAGCCCGGGCGGCAGAGGTGGCGGCGAAGGTGGCGGTAAGGAGGATGAGGGCAGCCCTTGCGGACCGGACGGCTGTCTCTACTAAGATACCCTGGACGGCTATCGAGTCTGTACAGGCCCCTGTAGGCCGCCTACGCAATAGCATCGACCGAGAGGTTGCTGGACCGAGCGACCACATCCATGTCCTCCTTCAGCACCGCCCAACCGCGATGGTCCTCGAGCGCCATCCCAGCGCGAAGAAAAAGGACGTGGCCCACGCCGCCTATCGCCTGATGATTGAAGCCGCCCGGGGCAAGCCCCTCACCATATGCTCCGCCTGATTTCCCTCTCCCCCGGCGTTGCGGGAACACCGCCATCCATCCCTGCTCAACGAAGTAGCCTGCTATGACGGCCGGAGCGACCGTTCTGGAATAGAGGGACCTGTTCTGCCCCCTTCCGGTCGAGCCGTGGTTGAACACAACCGCGGGAAACGGACCTTTGTTGCCGGGCTTGGCAACAATGACTTCCAGTCGGACGCCGAGCTCCGCGGAGGGTATGAGGAGCTTCTCAAATTTCATTTGGGTTGCAGCAGTCTATGGGGGAGGCTGCGCTAAGCTGCATCTCCTATTTGTCGATTCCACAGACTGCGGACAAGTGAGCGACGGAACTAATACATCCGAGGCCTTGCGCTTCGAGGAAAACCCTTTGCGAGTTCTCGGGAACATTGCCTTGTGCGTTGCCCTCGCAGGCATCGGTGCGCTGATGATCTGGGTTCCCAATCGAAGCGCTGGCTGGGACCAACCATTTTGGGGATGGGTCTGTCTGCTCATATGCGGAGGCCTGGCTGCCACGAGCGTTTGGCGCTTTTTCAGGTCGCCCGTCGACAGCATAGTTCTCTCGCCCGCGGGAATTCGAGTCTCACGGTTTGGGCCAAAGATTATCCCCTGGTCCGAAGTTCAGTCCGTCGGCGAGCGGACGATTCGCTTCAACAAATTCCTAACTCTGCGTCTCACGCCAGAGGGCCATGGGTTGATCCGACGGTCCCGCATCTCAAGGCTTCTCTACGGCATCGATCGGGTGCTTGGCATAAAGTACGTCATACTGCCGCATGCCGCGTTGGACGTTTCTCGACGCGACTTCCAAGCGTCGCTTGCTGCGTACGCTCGAGCGCAAGGTGTGCACGTGGCGTATGAATTAGCCTAGACTCCAGTCGACCGACCGGCGCGTCGGGGCGCCAAGCTCCCCGTTCGGGTCCCCGGCCTCAATGTGTCGATCGCGATGGTCGCCTGGGGCTAGCGCCCTCCACACTTCATCGACACTTCGCCAGGATCTCATCGACGGCGCGGGCGATCGGCGCCGTGGCGTCGATGGTCACCGCATTATCAGGAACATCCTCTCTGGTTGCCTGCAGTCGCAAGGCCAGCTCCCGTTCGGCTGGCTTGCCACCGAACACGTCCTCAGGTCGCGCGGCCAGCCGCCGGTTCAAACTGCCCGGATCGACTTCAAGAACGAAAACGGCATCGAACAGATCGATGAAGCGATGACGATTTCTCGAACCGCCGCAGAAGAAGGTCATCGCGTCGCGTTGATCGGCGATCAGCAGCCTGACCTTTTCGAGCGGCCAGATCCAATGCTGGTAGCCCCAGTCCACGGTGTCCTGTTCAGTCTTGCCGGTCGGCCAGTCCAGCGGTTCGCCGCTCTCCGGATCGCCGTAATAGGCGAACTGCCGGTCACCGTGGATGACGTGGTGGCCACGCCGCTGCAGTTCTTCGGCCACCGTGGTCTTGCCGGAGCCGGAAACGCCTTCGATCAGGTAGTTTCGAACGCCCATCTTCCCTTCCCGGACTGCCGGTCCCTTTTGGCGGGTCGCGTGGGACAGCGCAACTGCTTCGCCCCGCAGCCATTCTGCCGGTCACAGGCTCGGTGTACTTATCCCCCAGCCCTGCCCTCACCCGCATACTCGCAATAAAAACCCGCGCCGGCGGAGGCGCGAGTTTCGAGTTCGGCAGTTCTTGAAGGCTGCCTGCGCTCGATGCCCGTCAGTTCAAAACTGGCGAGCGATGGCGGGGCGGCTTGACGGTCAGCCAGATGGCCGAGAGCAGGAAGTAGAATGCGCCGAAACCCGCGTAGCCAGCGATAGGCGTGATGTCGACAGGCGTGGGGCCGACCGCCATCAGGATGAAAAAGCCGCCAGCCAGCGCTGACTGTGCTCCGCTGAGGATCATCACCCACTGCGCTCCAGCGGACTTCCAGCGGCGGACGGCCGTTGCGAGCTGGAACAAGCCACTCAGTATCGCCCACACGCCGAAGACCACCAGCACGGCGTTCATGCTGACGCCCAGCGCGAAGGCGACCGCGACCGCGACGACGGCGCTCACCACGAGGTTGAGCGCCTGGGTCGGGTTGGCACGCAGCCCGCCAGTGTTCTTCGCGTCGAGATAATTCGCAAGCGCGTCCCAGGCGGGGTAGCCGACGAGCAGGACCGCGGCAATCGCGGGATTACCCCGCCCTACTATGAACGCCAGGGTTATCCAGACGATCGAAACCGCCGCGCGGGTGAAGTAGTAGGTTCGCAGCCAGTCGCTCGAAGCGAAAGGGAGGGACTGGTTTTGCGGCTGGTTCGCCATGGTACATCTCCATTTTGACTACCTACTAGAAGGTAGGGCGACAGGAGTCAATCGACGCGGCGGCCGGAAGAGCGTTGTCATGCTGCGCAGACCATCGGCTGCGCCCTGGGATTGACATCCAGACCTACTAGAAGGTAGGCGGTCAAGATGACAAACACGTCGACGACTTCGGATCAAATCCTGGCGTCTGCTCGCAGCTTCATCATCTCGGGTGGCTATAGCGGCTTCAGCTATGCGGATATTTCCGCCGTGGTGGGGATACGCAAAGCCAGCATCCATCATCACTTCCCCAGCAAGGTCGATCTCGTCCGCACGCTGGTGACGCGGTACCGCGAGGATGCGGAGACTGGCCTTACCCAACTGGCTGGTGACGTTCCCGATTCACTGGAGTTGCTCCGGTCCTATGCCCGCAACTGGGCCAAGTGCATCGAGGATGCGAGCATTCCGTTTTGCGTGTGCGCTCTGCTCGCCTGCGAGCTACCGGCTCTGCCGCCCGAGGTGGCATTGGAGGTGACGGCGTATTTCCGTTTCCTGTCGTCCTGGCTGACCGCGGCTATGGAGCGCGGCGCCGATCAGGGCACTGTCGCGATCGAGGCATCGGCAGAGGTCGAAGCCGAGATGTTCATGGCGACCGTTCACGGCGCGATGCTGTCGGCGCGGGCGCAGAACAGCCCGGCCCTGTTTGACGCCATCCTCAAACCCACACTTGCAAGGCTGACGGCTCGCTGAACCTTGTTCGGTCAGTCGACTTCGACGCATCGGTCTTGAAGTCGCATCCGCACACCGGTGGAGTTTGTCCCCCTCCCCCGGTCCCGCCGGCATACTGACAATAAAAAACCCGCGCCGGCGGAGGCGCGGGTTTCGAGTTCGGCAGTTCTTGAAGGCTGCCTATTTCAAGCAGCGCCTCAGACGCGGCTGAGTTTGACGGTCTGGCAGAAGACGCCCTGGCAGCCGTTGACCTTGAGGCTGTTCTCGCCGGTCATGACCATCGTGCCGGAGTAGACGTCGCCGGCGTTCTTGACGGTGCCCGTCCACTTGTTGTCGGAGGCCTGCGTGCCCTGGACAATGACCTGGTTCAGGTACTGCCGGTTCTGGTCATCCTTGTCGCGGAGCCAGATCAGGCGCGCGCACAGGGCGCCGCTGCCACATTGGGTGATCTTGTAACGGCTCTTGCCGTCATCGGCTTGCCAGGTGCCTGTCGGGTCGGCGGCGAGGGCGGCGAGGGGGGCCGTGGCGCAGATAGTAGCGAGCACGGCGGCGGCGAGTTTGGTCGCGAGGTGCATGGTCATGCGTCTCCGGAAACGATCGGGGTCAGTTCGGGTTCGGTTGGTGCTGGCCCGATAAATGGGAACTTTGGCTGAATCTTGAATAAAGGCCTCGTTCATCTGCCGTTCATCTCTGCGGCAAAGTACGGCCCCGAAATGGCAGCGACGCTGACTTGCTGGCGAGACGGTTGTTCAGCATACATTCAGCCTGCCACAATCTCGTCTTGGCGAGACGGCCCGGCCATGCATGACGTTTCGATCACGAAGTCGTGAAGAAGCAAAACTGGCCGTCAGATCGCTCCGACGGCCCCGGTCAGGCCTGTCGCACCCGCGCCGCCGCCTCTACCACTTGCCGCTGAAGCCGACCTTCGCACCCACGGCGTTGTTGCCGCCAAAGTCCTCCACGCTGCCCCGCACCAGGGCCTCGCCGAAGACGCTGTACTGCTCGTCAGCCCAACTCAGCGAGCCGCCGACGCCAACACCGCCCCACAGCCCCTGGTTCTGCGACAGGAACTCGGTCCCGGACACGTCGACCGACGTACCATCGAGGAAGTCGTAGTAGAGGTTGGCGACGCCATAGAGGTGCGTGCGGTTGGTCGCGCCGGACGCATCCCGCCACTCATCCTCGTAGTCGGCGGAAAGCCCAAGCCGGCCCACCAGAGTGTCGCCGCTATTGAGCGACACCGTGCCGTCATACTGGTCGGTGAAGTCGTTGAAGCGTACTGCCGAATAGCTGAGCTGCGCCTGCGGCGTCAGCGACCAGTTGGCGTCGAGCCCGATCTTCTGGCCCGCTTCGAGGCTGAGCCCGTAGCCGAAGGCATCGTTCCCCTCGACCAGCGTCGTCCCGGTATCATCGGAGACGATATCGGCCGAGTACCAGGTCGCCTGCGCCTGCCCGTCCAGATAGAACCCGCCGGCGCCGTACCAGGTGAGCGTGCCGCCCACGCCGTAGCCCAGGGCGTTGATCGAGCCCGCACCATAGAGCGAGGCGATATCGGAGCTGACCGTGCCGAACTGCGCATTCAGCCCGGCCACGAGCGAGCCGGCCTCACCCTGCTGCAGCACACCATCCATGCCGGCCTGCAGCCGCCAGGTGCTCACGTCATAGCTCGCGCCCGTGGTCGAAACGCCGGGCTCGAAATGCGCCTGCGAGGCATCCATGCGCGCCCAGATGGCGTCGGGCGCAACCGCGCCCTGCTCGCCGGCCTGCCCGCCATTCAGCCATTCGCGGCTACCGACGCGCTGCTGCAAGGTGCCCAGCTCATTGAAGGCCTGCAGCACGTTGGCGTAATTCTCGTAAAGCGGCACGGTGGGCGCATAGAGCGGGCCCGCGTCGATGATCTCGGACCGCAGGTACCAGTCGCCATCCGCCGTGGTCTCGGTGCCCTTGTAGAGCCGGTACGCATAGGCGCCGCCGACCACCGCCTGATCGCCCTCGAACACATAGTCGCCGATGAGCGAGAAGGTGCCGTTCGATGCGCCGAGGACATCGACGACCTTGATGCCCGCCGGGCCAGTCTGTGCACCGGCGCCGCCGACATTGGTCACGACCAGCGACGAGTTGCCCCCGGTGTCGCCGTTCACCACGAGGCGATCGGTGGCCGAAGTGTCATCGCCGAGCGCGACGTTCAGTTCGACGATGCCGTCCATTCCCAGATACCCGCCGGTCATCGTCAGCGTCGTTCCCGGCGCGCCGCCGAGCCGCAACCGTCCGCTATTCTGGAGGTTGACGATCGTCTGGTCGAAGCCATTCAGGTCGAGCGTGCCATCCGCCAAAGTCATATAACTGCCGGCGAAGACACCGGCCGCACCCGCCTGCAACGTGCCCGCCGCTACCACGGTCCCGCCGAGATAGCCCGTCACCGAGTTCTGCAACAGGGTTCCCTCGCCGAGCTTGGTCAACCCACCAGCCCCGGTCATCGGCCCGTTCACCGTCAGCACGGCGCCCGCAACGACATCGATGCCGCCGACGGAGGTGAAGTTCATCGTACGGTTCGTCGCGAAGCTCGCCAAAGCGCGCAGCGCGCCGCCATTGTAGGTCACCGCGCCAGCCACAGCGCCCAGCGCGGCGTCGCTCGTCACTGCAAGCGTGCCGCCGCCCGAGATCGTCGTGCCGCCGCTATAGGTATTGGCGCCCGACAGCGTCTGCGTTCCACCGGTGAGCGCCAGCGCGCCGGTGCCGGAGATCACGCCGGAGAACGTATCGTTAGCGTTGGTGATGGTCAGGTTCTTTGCGCCAAGTGTGACGCTGCCGCTGCCGGCGAGGCTCTGGATGCTGGCGCCTGTTCCGGTGATTCCGGAAATGTTGAACGTCCCATTCGCCACCACCCGGCTCGATGCGGCAATCGAGCCATTGGTCCCCAGTGCGAGCGTGCCTGTCTGGATCACGGTCTCGCCGGCGTAAGTGTTTGCAGTTTGGAGAGTGAGGGTGCCGGTGCCGGTCTTGGTCAATCCGCCGACGCCGGAAAATTCGGAACCGGCGCGCACCGTGAAGGCCTGGGTGTCAACCGTCAGGCCGCCCGCGGCAATGTTGAGATCGCCCGCCGAAAATCCGGCGATGAAGAAGTTGTTGTTTGTCCCGGCGCGAAGAGTGGCGCCGTCGAAATTGACCTGGCCCGTTCCACCGCCACTGGCGCGTCCGAGGTTGGTCGTCTCAAGCGTGCCGCCACTAATGTTCAGCGTGCCGGCGCCGACGGACACGCCAAGAATGACCCCTGGAGCGAAAACGGTGCCGCCGTTCTGAATGTTGAGCGTGCCGTTGCCACCACTGCCGACGCGGATCGACGACCCGGATGTCGTCCATTGCGATCCGGCTCCGGTGACCGTGACGATACCGGTGGTCCCCGCACCCGAGCCGATCACAAACGGGTTGGCGACGATGGTCGTTGAGGTGAGCGCGCTGCCGTTCTGAATCGTCAGGTTGCCGGTCGATCCACCCAAATTGCCGACGATGAGCTGACCTGTGGTACCGACGGCGGGGCCGCTCACGCCGAGGACGGTCGGGTTTGGCGAGTTCGTATTGATGACGACCGTGCCGGCAGCCGGGACCGTGCCGCCCGTCCAGTTGGTCCCCACCGTCCAGTCGTTGCTGGTGGTTCCGGTCCAGGTCTGGGCTATTGCAGGGCTTGCGGATAGGGTCGCAATCACCAGCGCCGCAACACCAACTCCCGAGAGCAGCCTGGCCGTGCCAAAATTCCGCACAGGATTAGCGTAGCCGCGCCCGGTCGCCCCAATAGACATGCCGCCTCAAAATCCGCAAAACTACGACGATAAGTAGTGAACCCAAGTTGCCGGGATTCTAAAGCTTAGACAAGCACACCTTTCGGCCTAACGCATTGTCATAATTAAGAAAGATTTGCGACAGAGCTTCGCGGGGCACAGCGCCCCAGTCGACGGCAAGCTCAGTACGGCCGAGTGCTTCACTGGTGAAGCAACGTCCCGACCTGGTGCGAAGCGCTCCCGCGCGACTCGCGTCGCCGCCGCCGCAAAACGCACGTCTTCGGAGACAGGTGGCTCGTCCTCATCAGCCACGAAATTCCATGCCGAACTGCTCAGGTGGGTTCGACGGGAACCGACATCGACCCTTATTATTCGCTCGCCGAAGCACCACATGAGGATGCGGCCAAGGTGTCGCGTCCTTGGTCCCCACTCCCGCCCCCTGACCCAGGATCCATCCGCACAGCGGATTTGGCGGACTGGACCTTCCAATGACACAACTAAATCGCGCCATTGAGCGCAGCCACTTCGGCAACTATCGCGCCGAGTTGATGTTCTCGCAGCACTTGCAGAGGCATCCTCGCGCCAGCTCGTCCTGGTTCGCCGCGATCCACGAGGGCACCGAACCGTTGATCGAAGGCGTCGAGTTGCGGCGCCAACAGATACGCAATTCCCTGCTGGGTTCTCGCAGGTACCCACTTCGGCAGCGATAGTCCGATGATGGCGACCTATCATGCTTACTCCAATGCTCCCCGGCTGCACGCTGGAGCCGTTGTTCTAGTCACCGGCGGTTCCCTGCAAGTCGCGGTCAGAACCGGAGACCAATTATCGATCGAGGCACCCGAATACAGCCGCATTTCGGCAGTGGTGGTTGACCGGACCGGCAGCAAATTGCTTCTCGGGCTTCCGGACGGGACATCGATCTGGCTCGAGCGCGCCCACGGCGAGACTTTTGACGAACTGAAGCTGTCCGACGGCTTTTCACGCGAATCTTGGACCATCACGCGATATCGAGAGGCTCTGCAATGACCGCGGTCATGCGCAGCGATTTCGACCGCATCTACGACGAGGCCGGGCCGGGGGGCTTGATGCGTACGCTGCAGTTGCGGCTCGGAGATACGCCGAGGTTGGACAAGGAACTGGTTCGCATGGGCAGGTCCGGCAAGTGGAAGATCGTCTGGGACGATGAGACCGGTAGGGGCCAAGTCGTCACCCGATTGGCTGCGGAATGACCAGCACCTCGGAACTCGTGACGTTCCATCATCCGTTCCTGCTTCCGGGGCTGGATCAGCCGCATCCGGCCGGAGCCTTCACCGTCGTCAGCGATCGGGAGGCGTTGGATGTGTCTTTCCCGGCATTTCGCGTGACGACGACGATCATGCTGTCCGATGGGCGTGGAACGATCGAGGCCCTTCAGGTCGCAAAGGCAACGCTCGATGAGGCACTTGCACGGGACCAAGCCACTTCGAAAGCCCCCTCGTGATCGGGCCGCATGCGGTCTCTCTCAAAGGCGGGCCCTTCAATTAGCGGCGTGGCGAAGACTCTTCGCGATAGCCGTCCGATATCCGCTGCAACTGGTCGATCAGCCGCTCAAAGGCCGCGATAACATCATCCAACCGACTGTGCGGGGGTTCGCCTTTAACGGCGGATCGAAAGTCGCTGTGCAGATGGCGGATCTCGGCGAGCAACGCCCCGCTTTCAAGACGGGCCAGGCTGCGTTCCTCTTCTGAATTATAGGCGGAGACGGCGCGCACCCGAAGATGGGCCGCTTTCGCGTTCCAGCCGCTGATCGGCCCGACAAAGGGTTTCAGCGTCTCATCGACACGCTTCCGTTCCAGAACGCTGATCTGCGCACGTCGATGTGGGGCTGTGTCGAGGCGTTGCATGATATGCTCCCTATGCGTCGTCTGCCGATTTCCCCCTCACGCCCCCTGGTAGAAACCTTCGGGGGAAAACAGGGCCGTGACGGCCGCCACCAGGTCGTGGTCGCTGAATGGCTTCAGCATCACGCGCGCATCGGGGAAATGTTCGCAGACCTCTTCCGCGCTGGCAGCGGTGCAGATGATGAAAGGAATACCGCGCCGATCCAGCTCGGCGACGAGCCCTTCGGGCCCGCCATGGTGCAGGCGGAAGTCGATCAGGGCGAGATGCACCTGATGGGCACCCATCAACGTGAATGCCTCAGCCGGATCCGTGGCAATCAGCACCCGATACCCGGCGTTGGCCAGCGGCGATTCAATCACCGAGGCGACAAGAAAGTTGGTTTCCACGACTATGGCCGTGCGAGGGAACTGCTGGATTGACATGTCTTTTTCACAAACACAGAAGTACCGTCCACCGGCTGGTGGACTGGCATAACTCAGTGCGCTTGCTAAACGCCCGGAAGCAGCGAGTTTGGTGGTGCCCGCAGGGCATCGGCTCGTCCGGTCCATACAGACTTTATGCCGATCAGGAGCCCCCCGCACTTAAATAAGACATGCTCGCTTCAAGACATGCTCGGCTTCGCCGGCGGATGCCGCGAGGGCCTAAGTGGCAGCCGCAGTCTTCCGCGGTCGACTGGCTCGCTTTGGAACTCGCTCCCGCAGCAGCCGCAGAGTCTCCTCGAGGCTGCTCCGCATGGCGACGACCAGGTCCCGAACGCACCCAACCCTTATGGCATCGAAGCCGGTGAGGCCCGGGCTCACGCTATCGATCGCGTCCAGTTCCTCCTGAAGGCTGGCAAGCAGCTTCTGCGCCCGTGTCACATGGTATTTGCGCGCCGCGCCCAGACCATTACCCAACCGCCGCAACTGGTCCGCTTCGTCCTCCCAGTCCGAGTAGGACAAGCCATTTATCATCAGATACGTGCCAGCAGGCCGATCCAAGATCTCCATAGGCACGGAAAATACTTAGCCCAGTGGGCCAAAATGCGACCGTGACCCGGTCGGCGCCGGCCACCCGCTCGAAGCCATGGCACCCAGTTGCCAGGCGCCCGGTGTGTTCCTATCTTAGGCACACATGGAGATCTGCCGATGAACACCCGCTTCGCGGTTGCTACGCACATTCTGACCTTTCTTGCGTACCAGGCCGGGCAACCCGCCACGTCGGAGCTCATCGCTGCAAGCGTGAACACCAATCCGACGTTCATCCGTCGCCTCCTGACACAGCTGGCAAAGGCAGGCCTTACCAAGTCGCAACTGGGCGCCGGCGGAGGCGCCTTGCTTGCACACGAGGCCGGCAAGATCAGCTTGCTGGACGTGTACAGGGCGATTGACGAGGAGCAGCAGGTCTTTGCCCTGCACGAGGCGCCCAACCCAAAGTGCCCGGTCGGCCGCAACATCGACGTGGTCCTGAGGGGCCGCATGCTCGAGGCGGAACGCGCGCTCCAGGCGCAGCTCGGCAAAACCACAATTGCAGACCTCGCCGCCGACATTGCCGAGCGAAACAAGGTAGCCTGACCCACCGATCGACCCGAGAACGGATGCCTCTTTACAGACATGTGTATCCATATTAGATACCAATATATGTGACCAACATGGATACACACATGACAACCCGAACCCTCGCCGCAGTCGCCCTGGCAGCTTTGCTGGCTTCAGCAGCAGCTCTGCCGATCACAGCCTCATTCGCACAGGAGCAAACCATGAGCGCCCAGGAACAGCAGGTCGTCGACCTCCTCAAAGCCATCGAGACCGGCGCCGGAGGGCCGGTGGCCGTCATCAATCCCGATCAGTACAAGCAGCACAATCTGGGGGCCGCAGACGGGCTCGCCGGCTTTGGCGCCCTGCTCGCTGCCCTGCCGCCGAACTCGGCGAAGGTGAACACCGCCCGCGTCTTCCAGGATGACGACTACGTCTTCTCCCACACCGAGTACGACTTCTTCGGGCCAAAGATCGGCTTCGACATCTTCCGCTTCGAGAACGGCAAGATCGTCGAGCATTGGGACAACCTGCAGGAGACGCCGGCCTCGGCCAATCCGAGCGGCAACACCATGATCGACGGCGCGACCACCGTCCTCGATCTCGACAAGACCGAAGCGAACAAGACGCTGGTTGCGCAGTTCGTCGACGACATCCTCGTCAACGGCGAGCTCGACAAGCTCGCCGGCTACTTCGATGGCGACAACTACATCCAGCACAACCCGCAGATCGCCAACGGCCTATCGGGCCTGGGCGCCGCGCTCGAGGGTTTGGCCAAGGCCGGCATCACCATGAAGTACGACACCGTGCACAAGGTGCTGGGCGAGGGCAACTTCGTCCTGGTCGTCAGCGAGGGCAGCTTCGGCGGCAAGCCGACGTCGTTCTACGACCTGTTCCGTGTCGAGGCCGGCAAGATCGCCGAGCACTGGGACACGCTCGAGACCATTCCGCCCAAGGGTGAATGGAAGAACCAGAACGGCAAGTTCGGTTTCTGAGCATGAAGGGGGCGCCTATGGCGTCCCCTTTCGACGCAGAGCCGGGGCTCCATCCACCATTCCCGGGAAAGTAAGTTGACATGCGCGATCACCTTTCCTACTGAGCGGCCTGACCGAAGACGCCCGATCACCGGCCAGACCCGAACGAGGAAACATGATCCGCCAGACGACCCTTGGGGCGATGCTCATCGCCGCTGCCATCTGTGTCACCGCAGCGCCGGCTATCGCCGCCGAGCCCGAATTCACCCTGACGATCAAGGACCATCTGTTCACGCCGGCGACGCTTGAGGTCCCGGTCGGCCAGAAGATCAAGCTTATCGTCATCAACCAGGACGCCTCCGAAGAAGAGTTCGAGAGCCACGACCTGCACGTCGAAAAGATCGTCTCCGGCGGCAAGACCATCGCCGTCTTCGTCGGCCCGCTCGAGGCCGGCACCTACAATTTCGTGGGCGAGTTCCACGAAGACACCGCCAAGGGCACCCTCGTCGCAAAGTAGGAGCCCACGGTGGGTTCGACCTTCATCATCGCCTTCCGCGAAACGCTCGAAGCGGCCCTGATCGTCTCGATCGTTCTGGGCGCAAGCCGCGACATCCCGGGCCGGACCCTCTGGGTTGCCGGGGGGCTCGTTGCCGGGCTGCTCGGCGCTGGCCTCGTCGCGGTGTTCGCCGATGCCATTTCCGGCTTCTTCGACGGCATGGGCCGCGAGCTGTTCAACGCTGGCGTGCTGCTGATCGCGGTGCTGATGCTGGCCTGGCATCAGGTGTGGATGGGGGCGCATGGCGCTGAGCTCGCAGCCGAAAGCCGCCAGCTGGGCCAAAGCGTGCAAAAGGGCGTACGCCCGGTATCGGCGCTGGCGCTGGTGACGGCGATCGCGGTGCTGCGCGAAGGCTCGGAAACGGTGCTGTTCATGTACGGCATCGCGGCCGACGGCACCGCCGACACCAAGTCAATGCTTATGGGCGGGGGCCTCGGCGTCCTCTCCGCCGCAGCGCTCGGATGGGTGCTCTATGCCGGCCTCGTGCGTGTGCCGGTCAAGCACATCTTCAAGGTGACCGGCATCATCATGCTGCTGCTGACCGCAGGCCTCGCGGCGCAGGCCTCGGCCTATCTCGTCCAGGCGGGGTACCTGCCGGCGCTCGGCTACGATATCTGGGATTCCTCGGCGCTCCTCGCGCAGGACAACCCGATCGGGGTGTTCCTGCACATCCTCGTCGGCTATGTGGCGCGGCCGATGGGCATCCAGGTGCTGGTCTACGCGGCCACCCTCATCGGCATCCTTCTGGCCTCGGCCCTGGTGCTTCGGGCGCATCGTGCGCCCGCTCGGTCTGCCGCTGGCTAGGCTGGGCTGAAGCGGGGTTGCATCAGCGCCCGGATGCTGACACCGCGAGCGACCACTTCTGACCTCAAGCGGACGGTCGGGATGGCCTACTTGGCCGCGACCTCTACGGCTGGACCGCAATAGATCCGGTACAGCGTCTCGAGCACTTCCCAGACCTCCTGAGACGCCAAGCGGTAGTAGATGGATTGGCCGTCCCGGCGCGTGCGCACGAGGCCGAGGGCCCGCAACTTGGCCAGATGCTGCGAGAGTGGCGACTGCTCGAGTTCGACGATCGAGCTCAGTTCAGTCACCGACCGCTCGCGATCGAGCAGGTTGCACAGGATCAGCAACCGCTTTGGGTTCGCCATGGCGGAGAGTAGCTGGGCGGCCTCCTC
The DNA here is from genome assembly GCF_056403495.1 of Devosia sp. P2_G7. NCBI lineage: Bacteria > Pseudomonadati > Pseudomonadota > Alphaproteobacteria > Hyphomicrobiales > Devosiaceae > Devosia > Devosia sp. P2_G7. The sequence continues at coordinate 89,682 of NZ_JBFUFI010000006.1, read as the reverse complement.
GGCGCGGGGCTGAAGCTTGGTCATGTCCATGCTTGACATATTAGAACATTCTAATTAGCTAATGCAACGTGTTTGTAGCCGGGCCCGGCCGCAGGCCTACCACTCCATGACCGGACCCCTTGTCGATGATAACAGAATTCACCCCAATCCAAGCCATACTCGGCGGCACCTTGATCGGTGTCGGCGCCGTGGCGCTGATGGCGTTCCACGGACGCATCGCCGGGATGACTGGCATCCTGTCCGGCGCGCTGGCGCCGAACGGCGATGGCCGCGCGTGGCGTATCACTTTCCTTGCGGCGTCGGTCCTCGCTCCGGCCCTGATGTGGCTGGCGCTGGGCGCGCCCGCGCCGTTCGCGACCGATATGCCCGGCTGGGCCACGGTACTCAGCGGCGTGTTGGTGGGGATCGGAGTCACCTTTGGCGGCGGCTGCACCAGCGGTCACGGCGTGTGCGGAATTGCCAGGCTGTCGCCGCGTTCGATCGTGGCAACGGCCGTATTCATGGCTTTCGCGCTGGCCACGGTGTTTGTCATCCGCCATCTGCTGGGAGGGTTCTGATGCGTAGCCTTCTCTCGGCCGGCGTCGCCGGCCTGGCATTCGGCACCGGCATCATAATTTCCGGCATGGCCAACCCTGCCAAAGTGCTGAACTTCTTCGATGTGTTCGGCACTTGGGATCCCAGCCTGCTGCTGGTCATGGCGTCGGCCGTCGCCGTCACCTTCGCGGGTTACCGCGTGGTGCTAAAGCGGCCGGCCCCGCGGTTCGGCTCCCGGTTTCACCTGCCGACCCGGCGCGACATCGACCTGCCGCTAGTCGGAGGCTCGGCGTTGTTCGGCGTCGGCTGGGGTATCTCGGGCTTCTGCCCCGGCGGCGCCATCCCGGCGCTTGGCCTGGGTCAGCCGAGCGTCCTCCTCTTCGTCGCGGCCATGATGGCCGGCCTGCTCGTCACTCAACTTCTTCGCCATGTCTGGCGCCGTGCGGCGCCCCAGACACTGGTCAACTGAAAGGAACCGCTATGGCCAAGGTCCTACCTCTTCCCTTCGCCGCTGACCTGACCGTACAGCCGGTAGTGGTGCCGTTCTTCGATGCACCGACCAACACCATCAGCTACGTGGTCAAGGATCCGACCTCCAGCGCCTGCGCCGTCATCGATTCCGTGCTCGATTTCGACTACGCCTCCGGGCGCATCTCCTATGAGGGTGCCGACCGGATCGTCGAGCACATCCGTGACAACGGCTGGACGCTCGAGTGGCTGATCGAAACCCACGTGCATGCCGATCACCTGTCCGCTGCCCCCTATATCCAGGGCAAGCTTGGCGGCAAGCTCGGGATCGGTGATCAGATCCGGGTTGTGCAGGACACGTTCGGGAAGGTGTTCAACGAGGGCACCGAGTTCCGCCGCGACGGCTCGCAGTTTGATCGCCTGTTCGCAGACGGCGACAGCTACCGGATCGGCAACCTCGTCGCCTACGCCCTGTTCACCCCCGGCCATACGCCAGCCGACATGGTGCATGTCATCGGTGATGCGGCCTTCGTCGGCGACACGCTGTTCATGCCCGACGGCGGTTCGGCGCGTGCCGACTTCCCCGGCGGCGACGCACGCACGCTCTACCGCTCGATCCAGCGCGTGCTGACTCTGCCCGGCGAGACGCGGCTCTTCATGTGCCACGACTACGGTCCGAACGGCCGCGAGATCCAGTGGGAGACCACGGTGGCCGACGAGCGCGAGCACAACATCCATGTCGGCCACGGCACCAGCGAGGACGCCTTCGTCAAGATGCGCGAGGGACGCGACGCCACGTTGGCCATGCCACGGCTCATCATTCCGTCGCTGCAGGTCAACATGCGCGCCGGCAGGTTCCCGCCCGAGGACGACGAAGGCCAGACCTACCTCCGGGTCCCAATCAACAAGCTCTGATCCCACCACTTTCCAGACAGTGAGTTCCATGTTCCGCAAGATCGACGATCGTTTCGCCATTGCCCCGCAGATCCAGCCCGACGACGTGTCCGCTCTGGCCGATGCCGGCTACAAAGGCATCATCTGCGCCCGCCCCGATAACGAAGACGCTGGACAGCCAAGCTTCGCCGAAATCGCTGCGGCGGCCAGCAAGGCCGGCATCAAGGCCATCCATATCCCGGTCTCCGGCCCGCTCGGCGAGGCCCAGTTGATACGCATGGAGCAGGCGCTGGCCGAGATCGAGGGCCCGATTCTTGGCTACTGCAGGTCCGGCGGACGGGCCGGCAGCCTGTACCAGGCCTTGCTCTAGTACCGCCTTACGCCCAACGCCTCCATCCACATGCCAGGCTGCCCCCACCCCCTGCGGGGACGGCCTCCTATTGTCTCATCCACAGGACGGCGCGATGCTCGACACACTCCACTATCTTCTTGGCGCCGCGTCGGGTGGCCTCGTCGGCTTCACGCTCGGACTGTTCGGCGGCGGCGGTTCGATCCTTGCCGTGCCGCTGATGGTCTACGTCGTGGGTGTGCCGTTGCCGCACGTTGCTATCGGCACCAGCGCGGTCGCTGTGGCGGTCAATGCCGCTTCCAACCTCGTCGCACATGCGCGGCGCGGCAACGTGATCTGGCGCTGCGCTATGCTGTACTCAATAGCTGGCGTGGCGGGTGCGACCTTGGGCTCGATCGCTGGAAAGGCGATGAACGGTGACGTGTTGCTGCTGCTGTTCGCGGCGCTCATGGTCGTGGTGAGCGTGCTGATGTTCCGGGCCCGCCGGAACCCTGGCACACCGGACGTGGTGTGCAACCGCGAAAAGGCGCCGCGGGTGGTGGGTTATGGCGGCGTCACCGGCGCGTTATCAGGCTTCTTCGGCATTGGTGGCGGATTCCTGATCGTGCCCGGCCTTGTTGCCTCGACCGGCATGCCGATCCTGAACGCCATCGGCTCCTCGCTCGTTGCAGTAACCGCCTTCGGCCTCACCACGGCGGCGAGCTATGCACTGTCGGGTCTCGTCGACTGGGCGCTGGCGGCCGTGTTCGTCGTTGGCGGCGTTGCGGGAGGGTACGCCGGCACCTGGTTCGCCGGACGGCTCGCAACGCGCAAGGGCGTGCTCAATGGCGCGTTTGCTGGGCTGATCATCATTGTCGCCGTCTATATGGCGGCACGGTCGGCGCTGGCGATCCTGTAGAAATTACCGAGCCAACATCAGCCGGTGCATCGGCCGGGTCGGCGCAAAGCGGACGCTCATCAGCACCAATATTGGCGGCGCAAGAGCAGTCGGTTCCGCGGCGACGCACCGCCCCGGTCCCGCTATGCGCGGCGTCCCCTGCCCCTAAATCTCCTCCGGTGGCTCCCAGTTGGGCCAATCCGCCACGTGGTCTTCCCACTCGCCCGGCTTCACCGATTGCTCCGGCACGGTGCGGCCGCGCACCGAGACGCCGACGGCCATCACTGTCTCCGGGTCGCCCGAGACCAGCGGGTGCCACCAGGCGAGGCCCTTGCCTTCGGCGATGCGGCGATAGGCGCAGGTCTTGGGGATCCACTCGATGGTGCGGACATTCTCGGGCGTCAGCTTGATGCAGTCGGGCACCACTTTCAGCCGGTTGGGATAGTCCGAGCACTTGCAGCTGTCGCCGTCGAGCAGCTTGCAGCGCACGTCCGACACGTAGATGTCGCCGGTGTCCTCATCCTCGAGCTTCATCAGGCAGCAGCGCCCGCAGCCGTCGCAGAGCGCTTCCCACTCCACGTCAGTCATTTCCTCGAGCGTCTTTTCTTCCCAGAAGGCCATTCAGAATTCCCGTGTGGCGCCAACACGCTTGCGCAAACTATCCGCTGATCATATTCGAGCGACTGCCTTGCCAATGCGCCCCAAATTGGGGAGATTCAAGACCAGCGTCGGGGCACGTCGCGGAGTTTTCGGTTGCAGGACCCGTTCTACCACAAAGAGAAGCGGCGCAAGAAAACCCGCATGCTGGCAGCCGATGCCTGGCTCGACTCGGCGCTTTACGAGTTCGGCCAGTCGCTTGGCCGCGGCTTCACGCAGGTCGAAGACTTCTTCTCGCGCTTCCGCGTTTCGGGCATCAAGCGCTTCTTCGTCGAGATTCTGTCGGACGGTTTCAGCTTCCTCGCCATCGGCATGGTGCTGGTCACCGCGCTGGCGCTGCCGGCATTTGATGCCACGGTCAGCGGCCGCTTCAACAAGGCCGAGGATTTCGCGGTCACCTTCCTCGATCGCTACGGCAACGAGATCGGCCGGCGCGGCATCCGGTCGGACGATTCCTACCCGCTCGACAAGCTGCCGGACTATTTCGTCAAGGCGGCCCTCGCCACTGAAGATCGGCGCTTCTACGACCACTGGGGCATCGACGTCGTCGGCACCATGCGGGCGCTGGTCTCGAACGCCCAGGGCGAGAACTCCACCCAGGGCGGCTCCTCGATTACCCAGCAGTTGGCGAAGAACCTGTTCCTCAGCTCCGAGCGCACGCTCGAGCGTAAGATCAAGGAAGCGTTCCTGTCGGTCTGGCTCGAGTGGCACTACACCAAGGACGAGATCCTCAAGCTCTATTTCGATCGCGCCTATATGGGCGGCGGCAATTTCGGCGCTGCTGCCGCAGCGGAGTTCTATTTCGGCAAGAAGATCACCGAGGTGAACCTCGCCGAAGCGGCCATGCTGGCCGGCCTGTTCAAGGCGCCGACCAAGTACGCCCCGCATGTCGACCTCGCCGCAGCCCGCGGTCGCGCCAACCTGGTGCTCTCGAACCTCGTCGACGCGGGCTTTCTCACCGAGGGGCAGGTCACGGCGGCGCGGCGCAACCCTGCCGTGCCGATCGATCGCTCGGCCGAGGCCAACTCGCCGAACTACTTCCTCGACTATGCCTTCGAGGAGGCCAAGAAGGTCATCGAGACCTCAAGCAGCAACTCCAACACCTTCGTCGTGCGCACCACCATCGATCCGGTGCTGCAGTCCTATGCCGAGGACGCCGTCACCTCCGTCGTCCGCGAGCAGGGCGAGGCCTACAATGTCAGCCAGGCGGCGATGGTCGTGCTCGAGCCCAACGGGCAGATCCGCGCCATGGTCGGCGGGATGGACTACGGCAAGAGCCAGTTCAACCGCTCGATCGTCCCCAACCGCCAGCCGGGCTCGGCCTTCAAGCTGTTCGACTATGGCGCGGCGTTCGAGAACATCCCCGAGTACGACCCCGACACCGTCGTCAGCGGCGCGACGCAATGCATCGGCAATTGGTGCCCGCGCAACTATTCGGGCAACGCCGTCGGCCGCATCAGCCTGATCTCGGCCTTCCAGCAGTCGATCAACACCGTGCCGGTCAACCTCTCGATCAAGATGGGCCGGCAGCCGATCGCCGATTTCGCGCACAAGATCGGCCTCACCAACGATTTCCCGGTCACCCGCTCGCTGGCGCTCGGCGCCGCCTCAGTCAGCGTCATCGACATGGCGTCGTCCTACGCCGTGTTTGCGAACCACGGCTACAAGACGCCGGCCTACGGCATCACGCGCATCACCACGCTGGCCGGCGATCCGATCTTCGACGCCGAAGCCAACCCGCCGCAGGTGCGCGTGGTCAGCGAGCAGACCGTGCAGTACATGAACCGCATGATGCGCGCCGTGGTCGAAAGCGGCACCGGCCGGCGTGCGCAGATCGAGGGCGTGCCCTCCGTCGGCAAGACCGGCACCACCTCTTCCTATCGCGATGCGTGGTTCTGCGGCTTCACCGGCAACTACGTGGCGGCCGTCTGGTTCGGCAATGACGACTACCGGCCAACCAAGAAGCTGACCGGCGGTATCCTGCCGACCATCGCGTGGCAGAAGTTCATGGCCTACGCCCATACCAATATCGAGATCAAACCGGTCGAAGGCGTCGACTTCCAGCCCGCTCCGTTCGTCATCGCCAACGCCGAGGAAGGCCAGCCGCTGGCCCCGGTCGCCGAGCGCCCGCCGGGGCTGAAGCCCCGCGCCGCCGACAAGCTACTGGAGGTTGCCGATCGGTTGCGCAGTGCCTTGGGCGGCGCCGGCAACCAGGCCGCACTCACCGTCGCTGCTCCCCCTACTCCAGCCAAGGCGCTGTAACCCTTGCGCTTTCTCGTTCATCTCGGGGCCATGCTGATGGTCGCACTGGTCGTGGGCTTCGGGCTCAGCTGGTACGCGCTCAGCGACGGCCGGCTGTTCGGCGCCATCGAGATCGGCCCTTGGTCCGCCTGGCGCGATGTCGGCATCCCCACGCCCGATCCCTACACCCGCGCCTTCATCGCCCGCTCCGGCGCACTCGAGCTCGGCGCCAGCGAGGGCATCCAGTTCGTCGCCACCACCGACAGCGACAACCGCCGGCTCGATCGAGCCTGCCGCTACCGCATCGATGGCACGACGCCAGCCGCGCGCTTCTGGACCCTGGTCCCCGTGGCGCCCGACAATGGCGCGCCGATCAGCCGCGAAGATGGCCCCATGGACTTCCACAGCGCCAGGCTCAGCCGGGCCGGTGACGGCTCGGTCGAGCTCTATGTCTCCAAGACCCTTGCCCCGCAGAACTGGCTGGAAATCACCGGCAATGGCGCCTTCGACCTGATCTTGACGCTCTACGACACATCCAGCCTCTCCGGCGTCGGCGCTGATGTCGCGGCCCTGCCCTCGATCATCCGCGAGGCCTGCGCATGATCCGCACCCTGCTCTGGCTGTTCGGCGGCGTCGTGCTCGGCGGCATCATCCACATCGCGGTGATCCTCAGCCTGCCGTCGCTGTCGGCCACCGCCGCCTGGGATCGTGTCGCCGCAGTCGGCGCCGGCCCCGGCCCCACCGTGCTGCCTGCGGCCAAGGCCGGCGAGGCCAACCCGCTGCGGCTCGACCCCGAACTCGCCTACGCCGTCTGCAAGATCGACCTCAGGAACGGGCCCGCTTCGGTCAGCGGCACCCTGCCCCAGGCCTATTGGTCGGTCGCGGTCTACAGCCGCGCCGGCACGGTGGTCTATTCCACCACCAACCGCGACGGTATCGGCACGGCGCTCGACCTGGGGATCTTCAACCCGGGCCAGACGCGCCTCCTCGCCGAGCAGAAGCTGGATGTCGCCGAAGGCCTGCTGATCGTCGAAGCCAAGGAAGACGACCTGTTCGTCGTCGTCCGCCTGGCCCCGTCCCATCCGGAAATGCGCGCCCGCTACGAGAAGGCGCTGACCGGCCTCAAATGTGGCACCATCGCTACCTGAGCTACTTCCGGAACTCGCCCTCGCTGGGCGCATCGAGCAGCACGCGGCCGGGGATGGCCGCTTCGTCGTCATCCCAGCCGTTCGGACCACCGCCGCAGAAGTCCCAGGCTTCGGCCCGATCGACCCACGGGGCCATGCGGCTCAGCCGTTCATCCACCTCGATGGCCTCGCCGTGTGGCGTCTCCACCAGGAAATGGTCCAGTGCGTAGCTGTAGGAGCCATAGCGGTAGCCGAGCGCGGCGATGAAGCGACCGACATAGAGGTCGTTCTCGGCCTTGCGCAGGTGCATCTGCTCGATCATGCCCGCCTCGATATCGCCGATCTCGGCGGCGGCCACTGCGCGCTGCCGGTCGATCTCGATCACCGCGCAGATCGCCGCGAAAGTGGTCGGCAAAGTCAGCAGGTCCGCCCCGATGTCATCGGCGATGGTGTTGTAGCGCACCCGCGACGAGGCGTAGCGCTCGTTGGTCAGCCAGTGGTAATAAAGATCAACCCTGTCCGGGCGAGAGCTGAACACGCCGGCCACGAAAACGATCTGCTCGTAGTCGAAGGCCCAGTCCCTGGCGTGGCGCGCGATGAGGAACCGGTACACCCGGCCGTGCATCTCGCGTTCCTGATCGGTGATATTGAAGTTCGAGACAGGCTGGTTGCCCAGCCGCCGCATCAGCCGGTCGGTCTCGGGAATGATCTCGTCATTGAGTACGCCCGGCTTCACCCGACCGAAGTCGCCAAGCTCGTGCCCGGCCACCGGCGCAGCACAAAGCAGCAGCGCCAGCCCCAGCGCGCGAAGCATCGTCCGGTCAGCCACGGCGGCGCTTGCCGCCCGATGCCGTTCCGACCGGCTTGTCCGGCAGCGGCGAGTTGCCTCCCCGCTCGTAGCGTATCCCGGTGAACAACAGGACCTCGCCCGTGCCCGCCGATTGGGAGCGCGTTTTCGTGCGTCCACGCTTTGGTAGTTGAACCAGCTTTCCCAACCTTGCCTCCGGGCGGGCGGGCGATATCTGCCGGGGACCCATTTCCATCGGCAGATCGGGAGCGACGCAGGGACCCGATGAAAGCCATTAAGAGTTCGTCAAGGTTAACAGTTCGCTAACGATTTCCCTGAAATAGTCAGCCTTGTGGTTGAGGCCCGAATCCTGGGGCCTTTCAGGGCAAAATATGATCGGTTTCCAGCCTTACGAGACGTTTCAGCTCCTCATCGAGACGGGCGGCGTCGATCGAACGAACACGCTGCTCTGCGCAGCATGCGATGCGTTTGCGCGTCGCGGACGGCCGACCAGTGCCGAAATGGAACAGTTTGCGGCGCTCGCCCAGCGCCTGTTCCCGGCTGCGGCGCCCGCTGCCCGCGCCAAGGCTGCGGCAACGCTCGGCCGGTCCGAGGACCTGTCCCCCGAGCTCGAGCAACTCGTCGTGCGCCACCTCGGCGACGACCTGCCGGATTTCCTCGTTTCGGCGCCAAAGCTCTCCGAAGGCACCATGCTGAAGGTGATCTCGTCGAACGACGTGACGCTTGGTGCCGCCCTCGCTCGCCGGGCCGATCTCTCCAACAACGTGCTCGGCCGCCTGTTTCAGATGAACAGCCGCAAGGTCTATCGCGCGCTCGCCACCAACACGGCGATCTCGCCGCGTGGCCCCTATCTCAGCGCCCTCGCCCGCTCGGCGCAGATGGATCACCAGGTCGCCTGGTCGCTCGCCGCCCGCGAGGATTTCGATGCCGCCCTCCTCGCCCCCGCCTTCTTCGATCTGGGCGAGAACGACCGGGTCAAGGTGATCAACGCCTTCGCCAGGCGCGAGACACCGGACGCCCCGATCAAGCGCACGCTCGAACAGCTATCGGTCGCCACCGGCGAGCTCACCCGCGCGCTGATGAAGCTGTTCTCCGAGAACCGCCGCCCGGAAGTCACCAAGCTGCTGCATCAGATCACGGGGCTCGACGAAGTCCGCTGCGGCCAGATCGCCCACGATACCTCCGGCGCCGCCCTGTTCGTGGTGCTGCGGGCCTTTGGCTGCAACGCCCAGGACGGCCTCAAGGTGCTGATCCACGCCACGTCGCACGACGAGGATCGCTCCAAGGCGCTCGCCGAGTTCTCCAAGCTGTTCGACAGCGTAAGCGTCGACGCCACGGCCTTCCTGATGAGCGCCTGGCGCGGCGAGGTGAACCTCCTCGACATGACCAAACCGGAATACCGGCCGTTCGAAATCGAACGCCGCCGCATCCCGCCCCCGCAAACCCGCGAGCGCAACCCGGTGGTGGATCAGGCGATCGAGGCACTGGCGCGGATCGGGGCCAGGGCGAGCTAGCCCTTCGCCAACTCCAGCCCTAAATCCCCGCTCCGCATCTCCAGCGACACCACCCACAAATCCGGGTCGAAATCGTGCTCGCGCGCAATCCGCTCGCGCACCTTCTCGGGCTCCACATGGTCGAAGCGTAGCTGGAACACCCGGGCCTCGGAATTGTCGCCGAGGCTCGTCGCCGGCGCCGGTGTGTAGAGCGAAACTTCGCCGTTGAGGTGATCCACCTCGACGAAGATCTGCCCGGCGATCGGATCGCCGCGGCGGGACACCACGCACATGTGGCCGATATCGTTATGCCGGCGAACGAACGCCGAAACCCAGAGGTCTGTGCGAAACATCGTTCACGTGTGCCGGAAAACCCGGCGCCTGGCTAGGCTGGCGCCGTCAGGCCAAGGCTGGCGAGCACGGCTACCGCGATCTGGTCAGGCGCAGCCACCGAGCAGACAAGCATATCCCCCGTCTCCCGGTAGATCTCGTACCGCACGCGAAACTTCTGATCCTCCGACTCGCGCTGAGACCCAAAACCACGCGTCAGCTGCCGCTCCACCACGATGGAGGTAGCAATGTCGATGTCGAGCGAAGGCAGCAGGGTCACGCCATAGCCGGAGGCAACCAACCGGTCTGCACGGCGGCGATCGTCGGTGGTCGGCGTTGCCGCAAGGAAACCGGAGGACGTAACGAAGATGCTCGACGGAGCCGCCTCGCCAACCAGCCGCTCGGCCAAGGCAAGATTCTCGGCCCGATACAGCTCGTAGCCATGCGTGCCGATGAAGCTGCCGATCACCTCGATCCGCTCGCAGAACTCGAGATCGAGATCGATCAGCGACCAACCGAGCGTTCTGGCCAGCGATCGACCAAGCGTCGACTTGCCGACGCCTCCCGGCCCCAGCAGGACGAGCATCTCACCCTGCCGCCAGGGTCGCCGACTCTCAATATGAACCGCCGAATCCATGCCCCATCGGACCGCGACCGGACGATGGGTGCAACCTCAAACGGCGCTAGATCGAAGCGCCGTTGTCAACCAGGAGGTCAAGCAGCTCGGGCGAGATCCGGCCGGTCACCTTGTAGTTGAAGTAGACCTCGAAGTTGCGGATCGCCTTGGCGGTCGCTTCGCCGGCCACGCCATCGGCCGGGCCATGTAGGAAGCCGAGGCTCCCCAGTCCGCGCTGCACCTTGGCAACGATCACCGGATCGGTCACCGAGAACGGCGCCATGATCTGGTCGGGGGTCGCTTCGGTGTCGAGCACGGCAATATCCTCGCCCGGCTTGGGCGGCGCTTCCTCGATCTGCAGGGGCACGCCGACCTGCGGGTTGTCGGGTAGAGCCGCGACCTCGGTTCGCTGCTGCGACTTCGGCACCAGCGGGATCGGCGCGACGGCTTCCGCCGTCGTCAGCGCGTTCGTCTCCGCGGCGAACTGCTGCTTCACCGGCTTCTTCTCGGGCGCCGTCGTCATCGCCATCGACTGCACGCCATCGATGATGGTGTTGATGGCGTCGCCGGCGGTATCCGCCGCCATCTCCAGCGCCGCTTCCGGCGTCTCGGGTACGGCGCGGCCGAGTACGGTGTTGGATTTGGCGCGCTTCACCGGTTCGATCGAGCCGGTCGTCTCCACGTCCGCGGTCAGCGGCTTCGGCTTTTCCAGCGCCGCCAGCGACTGCGGCTTCACCTTCGTGGCCGCCGGCAGGTCCGCCTCGACAGGCGGCGCCTGCAGCTTGGGCAGCGTCACCGCGGCCGGCTGTTCCACCGCCGCGGCAGGCGCGGCAACCGGTGCCGCAGGCTTCGCCTCGGGCGTCGACAGCGGCGCTGCCAGCACCATCTCGATAATATCGCGCGTCAGCTCACCGGTCGGCTTCAGCCCGCGCAACTCTTCGAACTTCTTCAGCGCCCGCGCCGTCTGCGGGCCGTAATAGCCATCGACGGTGCCGGTAAACAGCTGCAGCCGCTCGAGCTTGCGCTGCACCTCGAACACGTCCTTGTTGCCGATCGGCCCGCCCTGGGTGTCGACCGGCGTCGCCACTGCGAGCTGGCGCTGCACCTTGGCCGGCGTCGCCACGACGAAGCTCTTCGGCCGCGTCTTCGGAATCACCGGCTCGATATCGGCGGTGATCTGCGAATCGATCCCGGCCGAGAACAGCGGCGCAGGATGCTGGTGGCGCTGGCCGTAAAGTGCGTTCGAGCCGGCCATGGCGGTGGTTACCACCAGCGCGGCGATCGCGGAATTGGTGAGGGGCGAGCGCATGTAGCGCGCAATGACCCAGAGCGCCGCACGGCCCGCCTGGGCCAATGCGACGCCGCCGACCTGCAAGGGCAGGTGCGCAAGAGTTGCTGCCGTCATAGGGCTCTTTTTCTTTCGTCGTGCCATGTGGTGGGCATTTGCTGCTGAACCGGGTCCCGATGAAGGGGCGTAACGGCAGCAGTTTCCTCCACCTTGGTTTCCGGACCGTTTATCGGCAGCAAAACCGTCATCACGGTGCCCTCGCCCGGCGACGAGCTGGTGTGCAGCACACCATCATGCAATTCGACCAGTCCCTTGACGATCGAAAGCCCCAGTCCGGTGCCTTCGTAGCGGCGCGCCAGGCCGTCCTGGGCCTGGAAGAACGGCTCGCCGATTCGGCGCACCGATTCCTCGCCCATGCCGATGCCGTGGTCGGCCACCGAAATGGCAAGATGCCGGCCCTGCCGCTTCATCGCGAGGGTCACCACCGAGTGCTCGTTGGAGAACTTCACGGCATTCGACAGCAGGTTGATCAGGATCTGCCGGCAGGCGCGCTCGTCGGCCACCAGCATCGGCAGGCTGCGCGGAATATCGGTCATCAGCCGCACCGATTTGGCCCGCGCCATGGCGTCGACCATCTTCAGGCACGGCTCGACCAGCGATTCGGGCGCGATCGGCTCGGTGGTCAGTTCGAACTTGCCCGCTTCCAGCCGGCTCATGTCGAGCAGCATCTTCACCACCTCGATCAGGTGATGGCCGCTCTGCTGGATCAGCGTGGCGTATTCCTTGTGCTGCGGCGAAAGCTCGCCGACGACGCCCGAGGTCATCATCTCGGAGAAGCCGACAATGGCGTTCAGCGGTGTGCGCAGCTCGTGCCCGATGGTGGCGAGGAAGCGCGACTTGGCGTTCGACGCCTCTTCGGCGATCTTCCGGGCCCGCTGCAGCTCGTTCATGTAGTCGTGCCGCTCAGTCACGTCGCGCAAGAGCACCACGACCTCGTTGCGCGCTCCGGGCGCATCGGCGTCGATAACCGGCGAAAGCGAGGCTTCCACCCACACGTAGCGCGGCGCGGCGGCGGAAGGGCCGGGCTCGTCGCGGCGCATGCGGATCTCGACGCGGCGGGTCTGGCCGTCCTGGTTGGCTTCGGCGAAGGCGGTGAGATAGGTCGGGCGATCCATCACGTGGATGCGCTCGACGAGGCCGTTGCCGCTCAGTTCGAACCGCCGGCAGCCGAACAGCTTTTCAGCCGAGCGCGAGGTGAACAGCACCGTGCCGTCGCTGGCAAAGCGCATCACCGCGTCCTGCACATGCTCGATCAGGTGCCGATAGGCGTTGATCTGCGCCTTCTCGTACACCTCGAATACCGAGTTCAGCCGGTTGGCCGAGTGCGCAACGATCGCCGCCGAGGCGAGGAACACGAAGCCGCCGAGCAGCGTATTGCCGAAGTGGAACGGCTGCGGCCAGGCGAGAATGCCCAGGCTCGCCAACACCCCGAGCGCCACCACGACGACGAGCATCGCCCACGCGCGCTTCTTCACCGGGGTGCGGGTCAGGAGCGACGCGTGCACCGGCCCGAGCACCGCCACGGCGAGGCCGAAATCGGCGATCGACGGGTCGGCGACGGTCAGAAGCGCCCCGCAGAGCAGCGTGGCATAGACCTGCCCGGCCGCCGCGCGCTCATACTGGCCACGCTGGCACCAGGCCATGGTCAGCACGCCCGCGGCGATGCCTGTGGTGGCGAGGACGAAGGGCAGCAGAATGGACTGGGTCAGCGCATAGAGCGCCGCCGGCATGCCGATGAGACTGAGGATCAGGATCAGCCGGGCGTTGGTTGCAATGGCCTGCCGCCGCAGGGCCTCGGGACGGCCGCCGGCGCCTCGCACCGGCTCGGTGCGCCACACATCGCTCAACCATGACCAGAGGCTACGCATAACTCGAACCAAACGCCCCGCCACCCTTTTTCTTGTTGCCCGGAGCTTCCACCCGAACGCCTAATGCGGGTTTAAGGGGAAGCCGTCCCGAGCGGGTTCCGCACCCGTTCCACGGGGTTACGCGGGGGCTTTCTGGGGTTAGCGTAAACAGTTCCTTGCAGCGACGCGTGGTTCCGAGGCGGCGGCCCGTCGACCCAACTCCCGCCACACTCGCAATAGTCGCGATCCGACTCGACGCGACGCATTTGTGTCTAATTTTATCGAATAGGCGAAACCCGACTTAAGCCGCCGCGCCCAATGTCCCCCCAACAAAGGCAGCAGGTCTGCCGGTACGGGAAGAGGCGACGATGTTCTTGTTGAGGTCTGCATTCTGGCTGACGGTGATGTTTCTCATCATCGCGCCGAAGGACTTCGATCTGGGCAAGACCGCCGGCGAGGCATCCGAGCAGGCCCTCAAGGCCGGCCAGCTAGCCATCGTCTCTCAGGTTCTCGCCAGCGAATGCAGCACCCTCGAGTGCGCCGGCGGCAAAGCCGCGCTCACGGTGCTCGCCGGCAGCAAGTTCCCGTCCGTCGACATGCCCATGCAAATGACGTCGAACCCGGTCCCGCTCCCCCGACCGCGACCGGATCGGATGGGTTAAGCCAGGGGTTGCGTCGCTTCCCCGACGCTACTCCAACAGCGATCCCTGGCCGAGCCGCAGTGCGCTGCCCCGCACTGCGGCTCTCTTTCTTCTGCGGCGACGAACCCTGCACGTGCCCGGCGAGTTCAGGGAGCATGGCCACGCGATAACGGGCGGGCACTTCTTTCCCGAGGAGCATCCGGCCGAGACCGCCGCCGACCTCGCCACGTTCTTTGCGCGCGATTAGTCGGGAAGCGCTTCAATCGCCGCCCTTGATCGCCTATCTATCCCCTATGACTCATCCGCCAGCCTTCGCCGAGATCGCCGAGAACCTGTCCTTCCTTGACGATTGGGAGGACCGCTACCGCTACATCATCGAACTCGGCCAGGCCCTGCCGCCGCTGGCCGAGAGCGAAAAGAACGCCGAGAACAAGGTGCACGGCTGCACCTCGCAGGTCTGGCTGGTCTCCAACCACAACGGCGCGAGTCTCACCTATCGCGGCGAATCCGACGCCATGATTGTCCGCGGCCTCGTTGCCGTGCTGATCGCCCTCTATTCCGGCCGCCCGGCTCGCGAAATCGCCGAGACCGACGCCATCGCCATCTTCGACGAACTGGGCCTGCGCGAACACCTCACGACGCAGCGCTCGAACGGGCTCGTCGCGATGGTCAACCGCATGCGCGGTGAGGCAAAGGCGCTGGCGGCGGCTTAGCCGGTCGTACCGAAACCTCCGATGACCCAAACTCCCTTCAGCGCCAGCGCCGCCCATACCTATGCCGAAGGCCCGCCGCGGCAGGTGCCGGGGTTTGCGAGCCTCCATCGCATGGTCTCGCTGCTGCTGGCTGAACGCACGCCGCCAGAGGCCAGCGTACTGGTGCTGGGCGCCGGCGGCGGGCTCGAGCTCAAGGCGCTTGCCGACGCGCATCCCGGCTGGTCCTTCGTCGGCGTCGATCCGTCCGCCGACATGCTCCGGCTGGCTGAACACACGGTGGGTGAGCACCTGCCGCGGATGCAGCTGCACGAAGGCTACATCGACGGCGCTCCTTCGGGCCCGTTCGACGCGGCCGTCAGCCTCCTCACCTTCCACTTCATCCCGCGCGACCAGCGTCTCGAAACACTCCGGCAGGTTCGCACCCGCCTGAAGCCGGGTGCCCCCTTCGCCCTGGCGCATATCAGTTTCCCCCAGACCGAGCCCGAGCGTTCGCAATGGGTCGCCCGCCACGTCGCCTACGGCGCCCCGGAGGGCAGCGACCCCAGCAAGATGGCCAGCGCCCGCGAAGCCATCGCCACGAGGCTGACGATCCTGCCGCCCGAGGAAGACGAAGCCATGCTCCGCGAAGCCGGCTTTACTGAGGTCAGCCTGTTCTACGCCGGCCTGAGCTTCAGGGGCTGGGTCGGTTACGCTGGCTAGCGGCCACTCCGCAGAGCCCCTCACCTAAACATCGCGACCCGCACTCCATCCATCCAGGCCCGCCGCCGCCTCGTCTCAACCCCGATCGCCATAGCACCGATCCCCCAGATCTCCGCCAGCCGGTCGAGCCCGATCCGCAGCACCAGCTTGGCGCTGCGGCGGGGCCAGCCGCGCTCGGTCTCGATCTGCTGCAGGCCCTTGCCGAAGCCGCAGACGTCGAGCACCACCTCGGCGCAGTCATGCGGAAGTTGCCGGTGCAGATCGGCCAGGGCCTTGCGCGCATCGGCCGCCATGTAGCCGATTTCGCCGGCATGCCCGGCTCCCTTGCCGGCGGTGTGCGCTGCCGAATAGCTCATCGTCAGCCGCGGCTGCAGTTGCGCCCGCTCGACCAGCCGGCGCAGCCGTTCGCCCGCCTCTACCTGATGCGGCGCAAGAAAGGCTTCGCCCTCACCCGTCGCCACTGCCAGCCGTGCCAGCGGGCTCTCCGCGAGGTTGAGCACGGTGCCGCCCTCACCGCGTGCCTCGACGCGGTGCTGCGCCGCAAACGCGTCTTCCTCGAGCATCTGCCGCTTCAGCCACTGCGCCGTGCTCCGGTTGGCCCGACAGGTCCCGGCATCGGCGTCGAGCACACCGAGCGACGCCAAACGCTGCACCTCCCCGGCGGCCAGCGACACCTGACGCCCGTCATGTTCAACGGCGAACACCTCATCCCCAACTCGTGCCACCCCATCCGGCAACAGCGCGCGCACGAACCGCAATGCCGCTTTGCTAGGCCGCTGCATCAGCAGCCTCCCGCTCGCGCTTTGCCTCGTCGAGGAGCGCCAGCCGCAGCCGCTCCAGCATCGCGTCGAACTCGCAATCGTCGCGCAGGTCTTCGATCAGCGCACAGGCGTGCGACACCGTCGTGCGGTCGCGATGGAAGAAGCGACCGACATCGGCATACAGCCGGCCAAATTCGACATGCATCAGGTACATCGCCAGCTGCCGCGCCAGCGCGATATCGGCCTGTCCGCGGTCTGGCTGGAACAGCGCCTTGAGGCGTACGCCGCGCTCGGCCGCCACCAGTTCAGCCAGCCGCCAGCCACGCGGGTCGGCGCGGCGCGGGTCGAGCCGCAGCAACCGCCCCCGGGTTCGCAGTCTCGATGCGAGGGCCTCGCCCGCCTGTGCCAATTCGCTCCGCATTGCCACCTCCGACGATATAGGACGATATTCCTATACCGGGCAATGGCTGGAGCGGGGATAAGTCGGTCGAGATAGTCCGGAAATGCAGCGTGGCCGCCCCTTTCGGAGCGGCCACGGACGAAATCGGCTATCAACTGGACGAGATCAGGCAGCCTTGCGGCCGAGACCATTGTCCTTGGCAAGACGCGAGCGGGTCGCCGAGTAGTTCGGCGCGACCATCGGGTAATCAGCCGGCAGGCCCCACTTCTCGCGATATTCTTCGGGCGAGAGATTGTAGTGCGTGCGGAGGTGCCGCTTCAGTGACTTGAACTTCTTGCCGTCCTCGAGGCAGATGATGAAGTCCGGAGCAACGGACTTACGAACCGGGACGGCGGGCTTCAGTTCCTCGGCCGGTTCGGCGGCAACGGGGGACTGCAGGTTACGCAGGGCGGAGTGTACGTCTGCAATCAGCTTGGGCAGGTCGGTAACGCTGAGTGCATTGTGGCTAACATAAGCGGAGACGATGTCGGCGCTCAGATCGATGAGATCGTTGTCAGCCGCGGCATTGCCGCTGATGATGTCGGTCATTTCGGGTCCTTTTCTGCGGTATGTCAGGGCGAAGGGGTGGCAGCCTTGCCCTGGACTGTTCATTAGAACCGCTGCACTGCAAATGCAATAGCAACTGTCGTCGATGTGTATAACCTTTGATTTGCGGCAATAATGTGCAGTTGCATCAGCACATCAACTGAAATCGTCGACAGTCGTCGTAGGCGTCGGGGCCTCACCGCTGCGATATGCCGCACGGGCCAGCAAGTGTGCTGACACCGGCGTCGACAGCAGCAAGAACACAATGCCCAGGATCGCGCGAAGGACCACCGCGCCGTCGAACGAGGTCACCGCCAGGGCGAGAAATATCAGCCCGGCACCTATAGCCCCCGCCTTCGATGCTGCGTGGAGCCGAGTATAGAGGTCCGGCAGTCGCAAAACCCCGATCGCCGCGATCAGGCCGAACAACGCTCCGGCGATGATCAGCAACGCCGCAAGATATTGAGCAAGCTCGACGATCATTGCTCGGTTCCCCGGTTTTCACGCCGCGCGGCACGGCTCATCAGGTAGCGCGCCAGCGCCACGGTGGAGAGAAATCCGACCAGCGCCAAGGCGATGGCGATATCGACATAGAGCGAGAAACCGGTAAGCACCGCCACCCCGACGATGAAGCCGGTGGCGAGCACGGTAATCAGGTCGAGCGCCAGGATGCGGTCGCCCAGATTCGGCCCACGGATCAGCCGAATCACCGCCAGCAGCATCCCGACCAGCAGCAGCCCCAGCGCCGCCTGGCTCGCCCACTGCAGTGCCAGCGCGCCGCTCATCGGAACGCTCCCATCACCTTCGCCTCGAAGCCGTCGGCGATATCCTTGATGAACGCCGCACGGTCGGTGACGTGGATGACGTGGATGTAGAGAAACCGCCGATCTTCGGAAACATCGACGCTCAACGTCCCTGGCGTCAGGGTGATCAGGTTGGCCAGCAGCGTGATTTCGGCGTCGCTCGTCACGCTGAGCGGAAACGCGATGATCGCCGGCCGGATATGCGCGTTGAGATCAGGCCGGATCACCAGCCGCGCCACGCGCAGCGCGCTGATCACCAGCTCGCCGATGAACAGCAGCGCCAGCGAGACGATTCGCCAGGCGCGCGGCAGCAGTTGCGGGCGCGACACATACCGGCGCACCACGAACAGTCCGGCACCGCCGACCAGAGCGCCCAGCAGCAGGTTGGGTAGCGTGAAACTGCCGGTCGCCGCCGCCCAGCCCAACGCGAGGACAACAGTGAGGAGGACAAGGCTCATGGCACGGCTCCCTCCAACCCGACGGCGGCAATGTACCCCACCGGCCGCAGCAACCCAGCAGCCGCCTGTTTGCCGAAGCCGAGCAGCGGCTCCGGCCACAGCCCGAGCGCCAGCACCACCAACGCCAGCACCCCGGCCGAGCCGAGCCCCAACCAGCTTGCCGGTCGCGTCAGCGGCCTCAGGTCCGGGTTCGGCGCCTCGGACGCGGCCCCCTCATGCCCGGCGCGCCAGAATATATGGGCCCAGAGCCGGCTCACCGCGATCAGCGTCAGCAGCGCGTTCACCAGCACAGCGACCCACACCGCCAGCCCCCAGCCATCGCGCCCGAGACCCCAGCCCTCGATACCGCCCTGCACCAACAACAGCTTCGGCCAGAAACCGAGGAACGGCGGCACCCCCGCCACCGCCAGCATCAAGACGAAGAACAACAACGACGGCCAGGACGCGGCGGCATAGAGCCCGCCCATCCGTCGCGTATCGGTCTCCCCGGTCATCGCCTCGATCAACCCGGCGACGAGATAGAGTCCGGTAATGCTCAGCATGGCGTGCAGCACGTAGGTCGCCGAGCCCGCCAGCCCCGCCGCGTTGCCCAGCGCCGCGCCCGCAATGGTTGCCCCGATCCCGCCAATCACCAGGAAGCCCAGCGCCCGCCTGAGGTTGGTCTCAGCGATCGCCCCGAGCGGCCCAAGGATCAGCGTTGCCACGGCCACAACCGCCAGCACCGGTTCCAGCACCTCGCGGCTCGCCGGCAGCAGCATCACCAGCGCCCTCAGCAGCGCATAGACGCCGACCTTGGTCAGCAGCCCCGCTAGCAGCGCCGAGATCGCCGCAGGCGGAGCGTGATAGCTCGCCGGCAGCCACGAATTCACCGGAAACGCCGCCGCCTTCATGCCGAAGGCCAACAGCAGCAGCGCCGCGATCGAGGTCATGATCGCCGGGTTCGCCATGCCGGCGCGCGCCACGATGTCGGCCATGTTGAGCGTCCCCAGCGTGCCGTAGAGCAGCCCGAGCGCAGCGAGGAAGAAGGTAGTCGCGAGGAAGTTGAGGAAGCCGTACTTCACCGTGCCGTCGAGCTGGATGTTGCGCCCGCCCAGCACCATCAGCCCGAAGCTGGCGATCAGCATCACCTCGAACCAGACGTAGAGGTTGAACAGGTCGCCGGTGAGGAACGAGCCGCTGACGCCGGCCAGCAGCAGCAGCATCAGCGGATACACCCCGTCCCGCCGCGCCCGGTCAGGCATGTCCATCCGGAGGTAAACCAGCAGCAGCAGCGTCACCCCGGCGGCAACCATCGCGAACACTGCACTGGTGATATCGGCGACAAGGCTGATGCCGAACGGCGGCAGCCAGCGCCCCATGGTCATCGCCACCGGCCCCAGTTCGTCCACCCGCAGCGCCAGCGCGATGTCGGAGAGGAAGATCACCGCCACCACCGCCAGCGCCAGCCAGAACTGCGCTTCCCTCGCCTCGCGCAGCATCAGCAGCACGGCGCTGCCGAGCAGCGCCAGCACCACCGGCAGGATCACCAGCCAGTCGGTTGGATGCGTCGCGAAATCCTGGAACGCGCCGGCCATCAGTAGCTCATCGGCGGTTTGGGGCCACCGCGCGGCTCGGCGACGCGCATCCGGTCGGTATCGTCGGCCTCGAGCGACTGGTAGGCCCGATAGGCCAGCACCAGCAGGAACGAAAACATCGCAAAGCCGATGACGATGGCCGTGAGGATCAGCGCCTGCGGCAGCGGGTTGGCCGCGCCCTCCAGCGGCGCCTTCGCATCACCCAGCGCAATCGGTGGCACGATCCGCCCCAGCCGTCCGGCGACGAGGATCAGCAGGTTCACCGCGTTCCCCAGCAGCACCAGCCCGAGCAGCATGCGGATCAGCGAGCGCGAGAGCAGCAGGTAGATCGCGGCGGTGAGGAACACGCCCGAGAGCGCGGCGATGACGTGATCCATCAGCCCTCGCCCCCCTCGTCTTCGAGGCCCAGCGCTACCGCCGAGATGGTGCCGAAGACGACGAAATAGACCCCGATGTCGAACACCATCGGCGTCGACACCGCGACCTCCACCTCGTCGAACTCGAAAATGGTCCAGAGCCCGGTAAGGAACGGCACGTCGAACAGGATCGACAGCACCCCGGCCAGCGCCGCCAGCGCCACGCCGAACCCGGCATAGGCTAGCGGATGCGCCTTCAGCGCCACGCGCGCCGCATCGGGCCCCATCGCCATGCCGTAGATCGCCAGCGCCGACGCCGCGATCAGCCCGCCGATGAACCCGCCGCCAGGCTCGTTGTGCCCGCGCAGCAGCACGAACACCGAGAACACCAGCATCACGGCGACCAGCAGCGGCGCGATGGTGCGGAAAATCAGCGAGTTCATGCCGCCGCCTTTCGCGTCCGCCGAGGCTTCGACGCAGGCGTCGGCTCCGTCTCAGGCACTACCGGCTTCCGCCGCTTCGCCCCGCGGATCAGCGCCAGGATGGCGATGCCCGCCGTCATCACTACCGAAATCTCGCCCAGAGTATCCAGCCCGCGGAAGTCGACGAGAATGACGTTGACGACGTTGTGGCCATGCGCCAACGGCACGCTGTGCGCGTTGAAGAACGTCGAGAGCCGCGCATCGAACGGCCCCTCGATCACCGCCCAGAGCAGCATCGTCACCGCCACGCCCCCGAGCAGCGCCACGGCGCCGTCGCGGGCCCAGTCCTCGAGCGGGCGCGGGTCGGCGGTGTCGAGATCGAGCCGGGTCATCACCAGCGCCAGGATCACCACACTGAGGATCTCGACCATGAACTGGGTGAAGCTCAAATCCGGTGCGCCGACCAGCAAATAGAGCAGCGCCACCGCCAGCCCCTGCACCCCGAGCGCCAGGATCGCGAACAGGCGGCTCCGCGCATAGACCACCGTCACGACGCCGAGCACCGCCAGCCCGACCAGCCCCCACTCGTAGAATGTGAGGTCGATCGCCCGCGGCCCCCGCGGCAGCCCGTCCATCAGCCAGAGCGGCCCGACCGCCGCTGCCGCCAGCAGCACGAACACCACGAACAAATACAGCTCCAGCCGCCCGTGATGCAGCAGCCGCGTCACCCCGCCGGCAATCCGCACGATGCCGAAATACACCCAGTCGAAGCCGATATCGAAGCTCCAGCCGATCACCGTCGCCGCCCGCCGCAACAGCGTCCGGGCAAAGTCGAGCCGCATGAACAGCCCGATCGCCAGCAGCCACGTCGCCACCGACAGCCAGAACGCCGGCCCGAGCAGGTCCAGGCCGAACGCCAGGTGCGTCACCACCTCGACCCCGAGGATCGCCGATGTCGCCGGAGCCACCGCCAGTTGTCCCGCCAGCGCCGGCACGAAGCCGAAAAAGATGCCGAGCACCCCGAGCACGATAGGCCCCGCCAGCATCGCCACCGGCGCCTCGTGCGCCTCGATTGGCGTCGGCAGCAGCTGCCCCATGAACGGCTTGATCAGCAGCGCCAGCCCGATCGCCCCGAGCAGTGCGTTGCCGGCGACCAGCGCGGCCAACGCCACCAGCGACTCGAACTGCCCGAGCGCCAGCGCCGCGTACATCTCTTCCTTGGCGAAGAACCCGATCAGCGGCGGCAGCCCGAACATCGCCGCGCTCGCCATGATGGTGCCGATGAAGCTTACCGTCATCGGATCGCGCAAGCCCCCAAGCATGGTGATATCGCGTGTCCCGGTGCCATGGTCGATCGCCCCGGCGACGAGGAACAGCCCCGCCTTGTAGAGCGCGTGGGCGATGAAATAGAGCACCGCCGCCGTCACCGCGAGTTCTGTCCCCGCCCCAAGCAGCAGCATCAGCAGCCCAAGCGACGCCAGCGTCGTCTGCGCCAGCATCTGCTTCAAGTCAGTCTGCCGCAGCGCCGCAATCGCCCCCCACAGCAGCGTCGCGCCGCCGAACGCCATGAGCGTCAAGTTCCAGATCGCCTCACCGCCCAAGTGCGGCGTCATCCGCGCCACCAGGTACACGCCACCCTGCACCATGGTCGCCGAATGCAGGTATGCCGAAACCGGCGTCGGCGCCTCCATGGCGTTGGGCAGCCAGAAATGGAACGGCAGCTGCGCCGATTTGGTGAAGGCAGCGAGCAACACCAGGCCGACCAGCAGCGGATAGGCGACGTTGCCCTTGAGATCGCCTGCCGCACTCAGCTCCCAGCCACCCGAAATGCCGTAGATCACCACCCCCGCCGCGAGCAGCGCCAACCCGCCCAACCCGGTCACCACCAGCGCCTGGATCGCCGCCCGCCGCGCTGCCTGCCGGGTGTGGTCGAAGCCGATCAGCAGGAATGAGGCGACCGAAGTCAGCTCCCAGAACAGGTAAAGCGCCACGAGGTTGTCGGCCAGCACCAACCCCTGCATCGCCCCCATGAAGGCCAGCAAGAACCCGAGGAACCGCCCCTGCTTGTGCCCCTTCAGGTAGGCACCCGAGTACAGCAGGATCAACGCCCCGATCCCGGCAATGGTCAGCGCGAAAACCAGGCTCAGCCCATCGATAAGGAAGCTCAGCTCGAGCCCCCAGGACGGCGCCCACGGCCAGGCGACAGTGATCACCTCACCATCGGCGATCCGCCCAAGCAGCCCCCACAGCGCGATGAATCCGGCCACCGGCACCAGCGCCACCACCCAGCCGGCGAAGTCGCCGACCAGCCGATGCACAAGCGGCGCCAAAGCCGCCGCCACGAAGGGCAGCAGCACGACGAGTGCAATCGCTATTGCCGGTGTGGCCTCCACCCGGGTCCGCCCCCTGTGGGATTCGCTGGCGTCAGCTTAGCCCCTCCCCCCGCCCCGGCAAGGCAAACCGGTCAACCCGGCCAGATGCACCACAGCTTTGTGAGCACTGGGGGATTTGCGATCCACGGGCACAATCGCCATATCTTGCGCCGTAACGGAGATTCCCGATGAGCGAGACCTTCAAGGTTCAGAAGTCTGATGAAGAGTGGCGCGCCACGCTCACCCCCGAGCTCTATCGCGTCGCACGCGAGCACGGCACCGAGCGTCCGTGGTCCCACATCTACAACACCGAAAAGCGTGACGGCATCTATCACTGCGCCTCGTGCGGCGCTGCGCTGTTCACGGCCGACACCAAGTACGAATCCGGCTCCGGCTGGCCGAGCTTCTTCAAGGCCATCGAGGGCTCTGTCGCCCAGACGATCGACAAGACTCACGGCATGGTCCGCGTCGAAGCCCACTGCGCCAACTGCGGCGCCCACCTCGGCCACATCTTCCCCGACGGCCCCAACCCAACGGGCGACCGCTTCTGCATGAACGGCACAAGCTTGCAGTTCGAGCCGAAGGTTTGACGCGGGCGGATTGAAGCGCAATTGTCGCGCCGCTGGAGGCCGCCGTGGCGCGACAAAAGATTCCACTGGAAGAGTATCAAACTCGTCTCGCCAAACACTTCTCCTACGATGGAGTCGTGGGAGGGCACTTGTTGCCGCTTGGGCGGCTAGAAGAGGCAGCTGGAGCGAAGCTCTACAGCACGTATCATGGCCACAGGTACCTCGGTGACGCTTCGCAGTCGTTCTTCGTCGAGACACTCGGCGCCATCGAGAGGCATCTGTCCGGAACCGCAGCATACCCCTGCCCTGAATATCCACTCATCTATATCGATGTCGGTCTCGTTTTCAGACGAATCCGCTCGGCACACGTACTATCGACTAGCGGGTATCTTGGCCCCGCCTTGGCGCTGCTGCGGGAGGTCAAGGATCGATCAATCCTTCTAAGTTCAGTACTCACGGGAAGGATCAGCTATTCCGAACTGATGGGCATCGATCCGGTCAAAGACGCCAACCTCGCACCGGAGCTGGTGTAGGACAATCAACGGCAACGCCGGATGCGTACTGAGCGAACGGTGTTAGGTGAGAGTTTTGGCAAGTACTCTGGCCTTTCCGAAGATGATATTCGAGAGCTGACTCTTTGGTCTGGTTTCTTCGATCGCGAGACCCATGGGTCATTCATCTCATCGTCCGCAATAGCTACGGATTGGATCAAGAAGAGAAGGAAGCTTCATATCTTCTCCGACCCAGAGGTCATGGATGCAATGTTCATGAACAGATTCTGTGAGGTCAGCTGGCTCTTCCATAGGACGATCCCTCTCCTTCAAGGGCCTGGCCTTGAGTTCAGCGACTCGTGGCGAGAGCGGTGGCGAGTTCTGGAGGACTCGTTTTGGCAAATGGAGTTGGGCCTTGCCGACATCGGCAAGGAGGTCGCCAACGTGTTCATAAGGTTCATTGACACCAAGATGGCATCCACGGAAACCAGCACCCTCGTAACCAAGCAGTCTTAGGTCCCCCATGCCCACCCCACCCGTCGCCGAACGCCGCCAGCATGCCACGACCAATCACGGCATCACGCGACTGGACCCCTACCATTGGCTGCGCGCCGACAACTGGCAGGAGGTGATGCAGGATCCGTCGACCCTGCCCGCCGATATCCGCGGCTACATCGAAGCCGAGAACGCCTATTTCGCCGAGGCCTTCGAGACCCCGCACGAAGCCCTCGTCGACAAGATCTACCGCGAGATCCGCGGCCGTATCAAAGAGGACGAGACCGGCATCCCGTCGGCCGACGGCCCCTGGGCCTACAACTCGCGCATGGAGGAGGGAAAGCAGTACCCGATCCTCGTCCGCACCCCGCGCGACGGCGGCGACGAGCAGATCCTCCTCGACTGCAACGTCGAAGCGGGCGACGAGTATTTCGGCTTCGGCGGCGGCGACCATGACCCGTCGCACCGCCTGCTCGCCTGGAGCGCCGACCGGCAGGGCTCGGAGTTCTACACCCTCAATATCCGCGACCTCGCGACCGGCAAGGACACCGGCGAAGTGATCGAGGACATCGCCGGCGGCGGCGTATGGTCCGCCGATTCCAGCGCCATCTACTATTCGGAGTACGACGACAACCACCGCCCGTACCGCGTGCGCCGGCACGTGCTCGGGACGCCGCAGGCCGATGACGAGATCGTCTACGAGGAAAAGGATCCGGGGTTCTTCGTCGGCGTCGACGAGACGCTGTCGCGTAACTACATCGTCATCGACGCGCACGACCACCAGACCTCCGAGTTCTGGCTGATCGACACCCGTACCGGCGGCGCTCCCAAGCTCGTCTCCCCCCGCCTCACCGATCGCGAATACGATGTCGAGGACCGCGACGGGGTGTTCTACATCCTCACCAATGCCGAGGGCGCCGAGGACTTCAAGATCGTCACCGTCGCTGCGGACAACCCCGCCGCCGAGAACTGGATCGACGTCGTGCCGCACCGGCCGGGCGTGTTGATCCTCGACATCATCCTCTTGCAGCATCACCTCATCCGCCTCGAGCGCTCCGAAGGCCTGCCGCGCATCGTCGTGCGCGACCTCGAGGATGGCGACGAGTGGACGGTGAAGTTCGATGAGGAGGCCTATGCGCTGGGCATGTCGGCCGGCTACGAGTTCGACACCAAGACTATCCGCTTCACCTATTCCTCGCCGACGACGCCGTCCCGTACCTATGATCTCGACCTCGTCACCGGCGAGCGTACCCTGCTCAAGGAGCAGGAGGTCCCTTCCGGCCACAACCCCGCCGACTATGAGACCAAGCGCATCTTCGCCACCGCCACGGATGGCGAGCGCGTGCCGGTCACCCTGCTCTACCGTAAAGGGTTGAAGCTCGACGGCAAGGCGCCCGCCCTGCTCTACGGCTACGGCGCCTACGGCATGGCGCTGCCCGCGGGCTTCTCAGTGTCAAAGCTGTCGCTGGTCGATCGCGGATTCGTCCACGCCACGGCGCATGTCCGCGGCGGCATGGACAAGGGCTATGCCTGGTACAAGACCGGCCGGCGCGAGCAGAAGACCAACACCTTCACCGATTTCATCGCCGCCGCCGAAACGCTGATCGAGCTCGGCTATACGTCGAAGCGCCGCATCGTCGCCGAAGGCGGCTCGGCCGGCGGCCTGCTCATGGGCGCCATCGCCAACCTGCGCCCCGATCTCTGGGCCGGCGTCATCGCCGAAGTACCGTTCGTCGACGTGCTCAACACCATGCTCGACGAGACCCTGCCCCTCACCCCGCCCGAGTGGCCCGAGTGGGGTAACCCGATCACCGACAAGGCCGCCTACGACCGCATCGCCGGCTACGCCCCCTACGAGCAGGCGGGCGCCATCGATTATCCGCCGATCTTCGCGCTCGCCGGTCTCACCGATCCGCGCGTCACTTACTGGGAGCCGGCCAAGTGGGTAGCCAAGCTCCGCGCCACCAAGCTCGGCGACGCGCCGCTCTATCTCAAGACTCACATGGGCGCCGGCCACGGCGGCGCCTCGGGCCGCTTCGACCAGCTCAAGGAGACCGGCCTGAGCTACGCCTTTGCGCTCTGGTGCGTAGGATTGGCATAAATCCACCCAAAGCGGGAATTGTTGAGCAATGCCAAAGGGCCTATATCGGAGCCAGCCCAGCGGCCAACAATCATAGAGACTGTCCCCCAAGGAGGCATCCAGAATGGCATACGAACTTCCCCCCCTGCCCTACGCCTACGATGCGCTCGGCCCCTACATGAGCAAGGAAACGCTTGAGTTCCACCACGACAAGCACCACCAGGCCTATGTCACCAACGGCAACAAGCTCGCCGAGGGCAAGGGTCTCGAAGTGCTCGAGCTCGAGGACGCGGTGAAGGAAGTGTTCGGCAAGGATCCGGCGCTCTTCAACAACCTTGGCCAGCACTACAACCACGTGCATTTCTGGAACTGGATGAAGCCCAATGGTGGCGGCGGTGCCACCAAGGTCCCGGCGGCGCTGCTCAAAGCCATCGACTCTGATCTCGGCGGCTTCGACAAGTTCCGCGCCGATTTCATCGCGGCCGGCACCACCCAGTTCGGTTCGGGCTGGGCCTGGCTGTCGCTGAAGGATGGCAAGCTCCAGGTCACCAAGACCGCCAATGGCGAGTCGCCGCTGGTGCACGGCAATGCCAAGCCGCTGCTCGGTGTCGACGTGTGGGAGCACTCCTATTACATCGACTACCGCAACGCGCGCCCGAAGTACCTCGAAGCCTGGTTCGACAACCTGGTGAACTGGGAACATGTCGAGCTGCTGTTCGACGAAGCCAAATAAGCTTCCCGCAGATCAAGTTCAGGGCCCGCTCCGGCGGGCCCTTTGCTTTTGGCATGGAGGCTGTGGCCCCCAAAAAACAGCGCGCGCAGCCTGTCACCACCTTCCCCGTCCCGTCGCACAATGGTAACAATTGATTAACCATTGGGAGCCGGAAGATCGTGGCCGATCAACGCACCATCGCTGTCCTCGTCGCCAACCCGGCGCTGAGTTCGATTCTCTCGATGGTGCTCGCGTCCGTGCCGAGCTTTCGCGTCCGCCCCTTCGACTCCGAACTGGCGCTCGTCACCTACATGCGGCTCGCCCCCGTCGATGTCGTCGTCACCGATTTCGACAGCGCGTCGGCCCGCGCCGACCGCGTCACCCGCGACCTGCGCGCCGATACCGCGATCTCGAACCACGACTACCAGGTGATCGCGCTCGCCAGCACCGTGTCGCCGGAAACCAAGGAACTCTGCATCGCCTCCGGCATCGACGAAGTCATCGTCAAACCGATGTCGCCGAAATATCTGCTGGAGCGCGTGCAATCACGCCTCGCCCGCCGCGCCGCCAGCCTCAAGGGCTACCGCCCGGCCCGCCAGCCAACGCTGCGCCGCCCGGATTTCTCGCAGTACAGCAACGTCATCCCGCTGTGGACCCGCGAACGACCGCTGCCGACGCACTGACAGCCGGGCTTCGCGACCCCTCATCCGGCGACCCTCCCCAGTGGACCAATCAAGCTGTTGCCTCAGCCCAGCGCAATAATCGTCTTGCCGAGTTCGCCGCGTTCGACGGCTTCGTGGGCGGCGACGATGTCGTCGAGGGTCAGCACGCGGCCGATCTGGTGGGTGAGTTGATTGGCCTCAAGCGCGGCGTTGATGCCGGCGGCGGCTTCGCGATGGGCCTCAGCAGTCATCACATAGACCAGCACGAAGCGGATGGTGGCGTCGAGAAAGATCATCGGCCAGAACGGCAGGGTGGGCTGCGGCACGGTATCGCTGGCATAGGTGGCGACGACGCCGTTGGGCGCCAGGGTCTTGCCGATCAGGTCGAGATTGGCGCCAAAGGCGACTTCGACGAAGCGGTCGACACCCCTGCCCTTGCTGTCGCCAGTGAAGGCAGCAACCCGGGCGGGCAGATCATCAGTATGGCGGTTGAGGACCAGATCGGCACCGGCCGCAGTGGCTGATGCGGCGGCCTCGTCATTGCCGACCGAGGCGATGACGCGGGCACCACCGAGCTTGGCGAACTGGATGGCGTAGCGGCCGACCGCGCCGGCACCGCCGGAGACGAAGACGGTCTTACCAGTGACCGGACCATCGACGAAGACGCAGCGATAGGCGGTCATGGCGGGAATGCCGAGGCAGGCGCCTTCCTCGAAGCTGACGCCATCGGGCAGGTGCACAGCCTTCCAGGCAGGGAGGGTAGTGTATTCGGCGGCTGAGCCGTTCCAGCGGCCAAGCTGGGATTCGTAGAACCAGACGCGCTCACCGATCCGGCTGTCGAGTTCGGGGGAACCCACGGCGACGATCTCGCCCGCGCCATCCTGATTGGGCACGACCTGCGGGAAAGCCGGGGCGCCGCTGCCGCTGCGACCCTTGGTGTCGGACGGATTGACCCCCGAGGCGCGGACGCGGATCAGCACTTCGCCGGGCGCGGGTTGTGGCGTCGGCAACTCGCCGACCTGCAATACGTCGCGGGCGGGGCCCTTGGTGGAAAACCAGGCAGCTTTCATTCGCACGTTCCTCTTGTTTCCCAGCCTAACTAGGTCTTCAATGCATCTGAGAACAGTACGCACAAAGGCATCATGTACTATCATGAATGATAGCACCCCTATCCTGACTCGCCCGCGCCGCAGGGCTGGCCGCACCGGTTGCGCGGTGGAAGTGACCCTTTCGGTAATCGGGGGCCTATGGAAACCGGTGATCCTGTTTCACCTGCTCGACGGCAAATTGCGCTTCAATGCGCTGTGCCGGATGGTGCCCAATGCGACGGCGCGCATGGTGACGCTGCAATTGCGCGAACTGGAGCGTGACGGGGTGATCAATCGCATCGTTTATCCGGAAGTGCCCCCGCGAGTCGAATATGAGCTGACGGAACTGGGCCGTTCGCTCGAGCCGGTGCTGCTCAGCATGCGAAATTGGGGGATGGGCTTCAGCTCGGACGAGGAGCGCGAGCACCTCCATGTTTGCCCCTAAGCGCGCTCTCGCGGCAGTCCGTCTAACTTGCTAGACAGGCCGACCCTCCGACGCGGGGATGACATCGAGTGTGGTTTGGAGAGCGTGCCTGCCCTCAGGCGGTCACGTTCAGCGCCCAGGCCACCTTGTTCCACAGATCATCGACATTATCGGTGAACACCACCACCCGATCCGCATGGCTCACCGAGTGGCTGAGAATGTCCGTCGCCATGCCGCGCATCGCCTCGAACGCCCGATGGTGGTTCAGCAGCACCACCGGCTTGCCACCGCCGCCCGCGCCGGCCCGCACCCAGGTGCGATAGAGCGCCGCCGCCGAGGCCAGCGAGCCCGGCAGCCCGACAAAGCCCTGCGCCAGTTCGCCCACCCGCTTCACCCGCGCCTCGGGATCGTCGATCCGCTCCACCGGCACTTCGGCCAGCGCCGCCGGTGCCTGGAACGCCGCATCGGCGACGATCAGCACTTCGCCGCCTGCGGCCCGGGCGCTGGTGATCAGCGGGATGTTGTCCAGCGTCTCGTCAGCAAGGCAAATGATCCGCGCCCCATGCCGCGCCAGGAGCGTTCCCGCCTGCGACATGATTGAGCTGCGTTCGGCATCGCCAGGCCCCTTGTCCGAGGCAAACACGGCCAGCGCCGGGTGGTTCTGCGCGACGTTACCGGCCACGGGTCAGGCCACCGAGAATGCCGCGCAGCAGCGCCTTGCCGAGCCCATTCGCCATGGTGCGAGTGAACGAGGTAATCGCTGCCTCGGTCGGCGTCTGCCGGGTCGAGCGCCGCGGCTGCGCCGCGCGTTCGGCCCGCTCCTGCGCCGCCGCGGCCTTTGCCTCCGCAGCAGCCGTCTTTGCGTCGAGTTCCGCCTGCTTCGCACCCGCCTCGATCGCCTGCCGCTCCTGCGTCTTCTTGGTCAGCACCTCAAACGCTGACTCACGATCGACCGGCGTGTCGTACACCCCGGCTACCGGCGAATTGGCGATCACCGAGCGACGCTCTTCCGGCAAGAGAGGCCCGACCTGCCCCGAAGGCGGCCGGATCAGCGTCCGCCCGACGATCGACGGCACACCCTTCTCCTCCAGCACCGAAACCAGCGCCTCGCCAGTGCCGAGCTGGGTGATCACTTCCTCGGTCGAGAAATCGGGGTTGGGCCGGAACGAGTCGGCCGCCATCCGCACTGCCTTCTGCTCTTTCGGCGTATAGGCGCGCAGCGCGTGCTGCACCCGGTTCGACAGCTGCGCCAACACCGCGTCCGGAACGTCGATCGGGTTCTGCGTCACGAAATAGACGCCGACGCCTTTCGAGCGCACCAGCTTCACCACCTGTTCGACCTTGTCGACCAGCGCCTTGGGCGCGTCGTCGAACAATAGGTGCGCCTCGTCGAAGAAGAACACGAGCTTGGGCTTATCCGGATCGCCCACTTCCGGCAGCACCTCGAACAGCTCGGACATCAGCCAGAGCAGGAACGTCGCATAGAGCCGCGGCGCGCGCATGAGCTCGTCCGCGGCGAGGATCGAGACATAGCCCTTGCCGTCGGTCGTGGTGCGCATCAGGTCGCGGATATCGAGCGCGCGCTCGCCGAAGAACTGGTCGCCACCCTGCTGTTCCAGCACCAGGAGCGAGCGCTGCACCGCACCCACGGTCGCCGAAGCCACGTTGCCGTACTGAACCGAGATGTCCTTGGAGTTGTTGGCGATTTCCACCAGCAGCGCGCGCAGGTCCTTCAAATCCAGCAGCAGCAGTCCGTTATCGTCGGCATACTTGAAGGCGATGTTGAGCACGCCTTCCTGCGTGTCGTTGAGGTCGAGAATGCGGCTCAGCAGCAGCGGCCCCATCTCCGAAATCGTGGTCCGCACCGGGTGGCCCTGCCGCCCGAACAGGTCCCAGAAGATCACCGGGAACTTGTCGGCGACATAGTCGGTGAAGCCGATCTCCTCGGCCCGCTTCACCTGCCAGTCGAGCATCTTGCCCGTGGCGGCAATGCCCGACAGGTCGCCCTTGATGTCGGCCGCGAACACCGGCACGCCGGCCGCCGAAAAGCCCTCGGCCATCGACTGCAGCGTCACCGTCTTCCCGGTGCCCGTGGCGCCGGTCACCAGCCCGTGGCGGTTGCCGTACTTCAGCGCCAGATATTCCGGCCGAGTGCTTTGGCCGAGATAGATCTTGTCGGGAAGGAGCATGACGCCTCACTGGATTCGATGGCCGGTTCAGGACTCTATAGCGGCGAGGGGTTGGGCTGCCAAATGAAAGCGGGGCGACGGAGGCTGTGCGCCACGTCCATCGTGCGCAAAGGATACCCCCACCAGCCTATCCGCGAGCCGGCCCCGTGAACCGGTGTCCAATTTCAACCCCGCATCCCCTGGGGAAGCCACAGCATTCGGCAGTTCCCAAAAGCGCCCCTACGCCCTTACACTCCGTGCCATGCGTATGAACCGCCGTCACATCCTCGCCGGCCTCGCTGCCCTGCCGCTCGTCGGCGCTGTGCGCGCGCAATCGCTCGATTCGTCGTCGCTCAACCTGACGCCGGGCAGTCTCGACGATCAGAGCAGCGCGATGCAGGAGGCCCTGCTGCGCGCCGCGGGCGAAGGGCGGCCGCTGTTCCTCCAATCCGGCAACTACTACGTGCAGAACCTTCAGGTCCCCAGCAACGTGGTGGTCCATGGCATCCCGGGCGGCACCATCCTCGCCGCCGCAGACGGCGCGCCGGTGATCCGCATTGCCGGCAGCGCCCATGTCAGCTTTTCCGGCGTCACCTTCACCCGCGGCAATGGCGGCCCCTCGGGAGCCGACCGCGGCCTTGTCGAGATCGAAGCCAGCGACCACGTCACCATCAGCAATTGCAGCTTCGTTGGCGGCGCGGCTAATGGTCTTGCCGTACGCGATGCCGGCGCCGATATCGAGGATTGCGATTTCACCGGCCACGCACTCGCCGCGATCTTCTCGGTCGATGGCCGCGGCCTCAACATCGCATCCAACCGCGTCGACAAGTGCGGCAATGGCGGCTTCCTGATCTGGGGCAGCCAGCCGCGCCACGATGGCTCGGTGATCACCGGCAACACCATTACCGGCGTCGGCAACACCAATGGCGGCAACGGGCAGAACGGCAACGGCATCAACGTCTTCCGCTGCAACGACGTAATCATCTCCAACAACCAGATCGCCGATTGCGCCTTCACCGCGGTGCGCCTCAACTCGACCGGCAATGTCGCCGTCACCGGCAATGTCTGCCGCAACTCCGGCGAGGTCGCGATCTTCTCCGAGTTCGCCTTCACCGGCTCGGTGATCTCCAACAACATCGTCGACGGCGCCGCCGCCGGCATCTCGATCACCAACCTCGATTCCGGCGGTCGCCTCGCGGTCTGCTCGGGCAATATCGTGCGCAACATCCGCGCCCGCTCCGAGGTCAACCCGGACACCAAGCCCTTCGGCATCTACGCCGAAGCGGAAACCAGCATCTCGGGCAACAGCATCGACAACGTCCCCGGCATCGGCATCATGGCCGGCTACGGCACGTTCCTGCGCGACGTGATCATCGCCGACAACGTGCTCTACGCGACGAACACCGGCATCGGCGTCAGCGTCGTCCAGAACCCCGCTCCCGGCCCGGTCACCATCACCGGCAACATCGTCCACGCCCCCCAAGACCACGCCATCGTCGGCATGGAGTGGGACAAGGTGGTGACGGAGGATCTGGTCAAGGATGCCGCGAAGTACCCGCACGTAACGGTGGCGGACAATTCGGTGACCTGAGCGGTCTTCCCCTCGCGCCCCTCGCCCGCGGTCTTGTCGCCGGCAGCTGCG
This sequence comes from Devosia sp. P2_G7, assembly GCF_056403495.1. Taxonomy (NCBI): domain Bacteria; kingdom Pseudomonadati; phylum Pseudomonadota; class Alphaproteobacteria; order Hyphomicrobiales; family Devosiaceae; genus Devosia; species Devosia sp. P2_G7. The sequence continues at coordinate 55,978 of NZ_JBFUFI010000006.1, read as the reverse complement.
TGGACATATGATTGGGTGTAACGAGTGGGAAGCGAGATGGCCAAGAAGTATATCGTCAGCGCGTTCTGGGACGACGTGGCGAAGGTTTGGGTCGCCACCAGCGACGACATTCCCGGCCTCACCACTGAGGCTGCGACCCTCGATGCCCTAGTCGAACGCGTCAACGCGGTCGCGCCGGAACTCCTCGATGACAACGCCCAATTCGTGCCCGGCGGCCGCGCCGCCGACGAACAGATCTCGGTTCAGATAGTCTCTGATCTTCAAGCGTCTCACGCCGCTTGATGGTCCGCGGCTTTTACGCCCAGTTGGTCGAAGCACTAAAGGCCGCCGGCTATTCCTTCAAGCGGCAGGGCAAGGGCGACCATGAAATCTGGTACAATCCAGCAATCGGCAAGTCTGTTACGGTCGACCGGGGAACCCTGTCACGCCACACCGCCAACGGCGTCCTGAAGCAGGCCGGCATCGCTAAACGGTTCTAGCGACGTCGCCTAAGCCGCCCGCATCTCACCCACATCGAATCCGCGCACGTTCCGCACTACCTGCCGGGCGAACTTCTCCAGCACTGCGCGCTGCGCCGCGTCCGGGTCGGCGAAGCGCAGCAGCAGGTTTGCGACGAGCGTCTGGCTCGCCAGCATGTTGCCGTCGTCGATCTTCAGCGCGTAGCCCCAACCCTTGTCGCGGATGGCGCCGCATTGCACGCCCTCGGCCCCGCCCTTCTGCATGACGCGGCCGCCGAACGCTTCCATCACCAGCGTGTCGAGATGCCCCGTGCCTGCCACCAGCAGCGGATGCCGGGTCGCCGCGTCGAAAATGCGCCGAGCAGCGCTCCCCAGGTCGTCCGGCAGGCCCACGCCCGTCGCCATCTTGGCGAACCCACGCGCAAAGCCCGAAAGCGGCGCTGCCCAGGTCGGGATCGAGCAGCCGTCGGTGCCGCAGCGATCCTCGCTCAGCGGCTCGCCAATCACCGTCTCGATCGCCTTGCGCACCGCCACCTGCACCGGATGCCCACGCGTCACGTAGTCATGCGTGTCGACACCCAGCGCGCGCGCCACGCTCAGCATCCCCGAATGCTTGCCGGAACAATTGTTGTGCAGCTGGCTCGGCTCCAGCCCGGCTGCGCGCAAGGCCTCGCGTGCCTTGCTGTTCGTCGGCTGGTGCGCCCCGCATTCGAGATCTCCGGCGCCAAGCCCGATATGGTCGAGGAAATGCGTCACGCCGAACACGTGAACGTCTTCGCCGTGATGCGAGGCGCAGGACAGCGCCAATTCCTCTTCGCTCAATCCGAAGCGGTCGATGGCGCCCGACGTCACCATGGCCAGCGCCTGCATCGACTTGATCGCCGAGCGCGGAAAGACCGGCCGCGAAATGTCGCCGGCCTCGGCGATGATGTTGCCGTCGGCATCGGAGATGACGAAGGCGCCGCGGTGGCGGTTCTCGACAAAATTGCCGCGCGTCTGCTCGACAAGGATGGGGTTGGCGTCCACGACTGCACTCACAGAAAAAAGGCCCGGAAGGTTCCCTAGGGAACGCGTCCGGGCCGTGAAGTCAATGTTCGGAGGTCAGTCAAAGGCACGTGTGCATGGGAGGTCAGTCGGTAGAAGCCCGCCACGCGCCGTTTGGAGCAACGCGGGCGGGAAATCGGTGGGATCAGATATCCCAGTCGTAGGCCATCTTCAGGAACTTGGCGTTCACCCAGCCCTTGGTGTCCTGCTGCTCGACGAGGCACCAGTCCGAGCCGCCCTGCGGCGCGATGATGCAGCGCTCGACCCAGACACTGGTCTTGGGTTCGAACTCGCCGACCTTCTGGGAGTACGAAGCGGGCCACTTGCGGACGTTGAGCGTGTCCCACTTCTTGACACCCACGATGTGGGCGGGGCTCTCGACGTCATAACCGGCGGCCATGGCGGGCTGGATGGCGAAAGCGGCAGCGCTGGCGATGATCAGACCGGCGAGGGTCGCGACCAGCAGCTTCTCATGGTTCTTGTTCATTTGGGGCGTCCTCACGGAGCGGGGTTTCAATCTGTTGTCCCGAACATGCCCCACCCGGTTTGAACCCGCTCTGAGCCCGCTATTCAGAAAGCATTCATCGGCAAGGCAATGTCGCGGCCACAAAAAGGATGGGGCGGCTGCCCTGGGGCGCCGCCCCATCGAAACGATGATCGATGCGTTCAGCGCTCGAAGTGGTGCACGTAGAGGCTGATAGTGTCGTCGCCCATCATTCTGACTGCGAACACGTCGTCGGCGTGGTAGCCCTTCTCACCGAGCATTTCGACGAGCAGGTCGTTCCGGGCGATCGAGGCGCGGAGGTAGGCCGCGTTACCATCCGCGCGCATCAGCTCGCCGCCCGGGCAAAGCTCGGTGACCCAGACGCGGTAGCCGTTGTCGATGCCGGTCACGTCGGCCGGGAACACGCGGCTCAGATGACCCAGTTGGTCGCCGCAGGAGTTGGATGATGAGCCGCCATCAGGACAACTGGCCTGGCCGCACGGGGTGTCCAGCTGAATCTGGATGGCCCCGGCCGGCACGGCAGAGAACGAAGTCAGCACGGCGATGGCGAAGGTGGCGGCGAGAGCGAGCTTTGGCATTTTTGTCTCCTGGGTGCGGCGAGCGCGCCGCACGGCGTTTAGGGCGCGAAGCATTACTGCTGGTCCGATGGCCAGCAGTTGGGCTCATTGCCTTGAACCGCCTCTGACGACGCCGTTCAGGTTGGCTACAGGAATGACCCGGGCCAAATCAGCAGAGCCAGGGCGGTTCAGTGGTCGGGTTTTGCTTCTTCTTCGCAAAAAAAAGAGGGCGGGACCCCGCGGGTCCCGCCCTCAATATTCGATGCGTCGTGGATCAGAGTGCGTGGACGTAGAGCACCGCTGCCTTGCGGCCGACGACCACGCCGACCACGTCATCGGCACCGTAGCCACCCTTGCCGAGCGCCTTGTCCATCTTGTCGTTCTGGGCGATGGCATGGCGCAGGTTTTCGACACCCAGCTGCTGCTCGATCAGGTTCTTGTCGACGCAAACCGGCACGACATCCACGGCGTCCCTGCCGTTGACGCTGGTGATCTGCTTGGCCGTGACCTTGGCCAGGTCGCCGATCTTGGCGTCGCAGCGCACGAGGCCCGCGGTATTGCCCGGGATTTCCGGATCGCCGCCGGGCTTGCCCGGCTGGCAGTTCTTCATGCAGCCCTCTTCGGCGACTTCCGGAATGTCCGGGCCGTCGCAGTTCAGCATGCAGCCTTCTTCGGCAACGTCCGGTTCGTCGCACTCGACCACGTGGCAGAACGGATCGAAGGGTTCGCCCACTTCGGAGTCGCCATCGTCGCAGTCGATGGTACAGCCACCACCGCCGCCGGGGATGGTCGAAGTCGGCTGGGCGTAAGCAGGCATCGCAAAGGCGGCAAGGCCGATGGCAGTCACCATGGCCAGCAGAATGAGTTTCAGGTTCATGATTTCTCTCAACAGGTTTGGTTGCCCGGCGGCACCCCTGCCGCCGTTCGCCACGCTCTCGGCGCGTCGTTGGCGGCGGAACTAGTGCTGGGCGTTTGAACTGCTGGTGAGAGCCGTATTCAGAGATCGTTCATCATCGGACCGCGGCGGAGGTGGCGCAGACTGGTCGACCAGGGGACAGGGACAGGCGCCGGCGGCGCCCGTCCGTGGCTAGCGATCAGCGATGATCGTCGAAGCGGTGGACATAGAGGCTGATGGTGTCGTCGCCCATCATCTTCACGGCAAACACGTCGTCCGCGTGGTAGCCCTTCTCGCCGAGCATGTCGACGAGCACATCGTTCTGGGCGATGGAGGTGCGGAGGTAGGCCGCGTTGCCATCCGAGCGCATAAGATCGGAGGTGGGGCAGAACTCGGTGACCCAAACGCGATAGTGATTATCAACGCCAAGCACTTCGGCGGGGAACACGCGCTTCAAGTGGCCGAGCTGGTCGCCGCAGTTCTCGGCGGGCGATGGCTCTTCGCAGCGTACCCGACAGTTGGGGCCCGGCTGCGCAAGGGCCGGCAGGACGGAAGTCAAGGTAGCAACCGCGAACGCGGCCATAGCGAGCTTGTTCATTTCAGTCTCCTGTGTGGTGCGGCAGCTTCGCCGCGGCAGTTCCTTTCCAGTTCGGGGCACGGGTGCCCTGTGACGCTTTGAGCCTGATGCCAGATAGCATCGGACCCAACGCCGGCCGGCATCGCGTGCCGGTTCGGCGTCAGGGTTTATTGTAGCACTTCTGGGAGGTTAGCGGTCGAAGTGGTGGACGTAGAGGCTGATGGTGTCGTCACCCATCATCTTCACCGCGAACACGTCGTCGCTGAAGTAGCCCTTGCCCTTCAGGGCATCGACCAGAACGTCATTGTCGGCGATGGCGGTACGCAGATAGGCAGCGTTGCCGTCGGAGCGCATCAGGTCGGAGGTGGGGCAGAGTTCGGTGATCCAGACGCGGTAGCCATTGTCGATGCCGAGAACCTCGGCCGGGTACACGCGCTTCAGGTGCCCCAGTTGATCGCCGCAGCGTTCGGGGCTGGAGGAACCCTCGTGGCCGCACTGGTTGCTGGTACATGGAATGTCGAGCGGGACGCGCTGGGCATTGGCAGGGGCTACAGAGAACGAAGTCAGCATAGCAGCCGCGAACGTCGCGGCGAGGGCGAGCTTGGTCATTTCAGTCTCCTGATTGGGGGCGGCGGGGTGCTGGCCCGCACGTCGAGTCCTTTTTCAATGTTGAGGGGTCGCGATGAAGCGAACCGCCTCCTTGACGCTGGAGACGAGGCTGCGCCAACCGGCTTGAACCGGCCGTGACAAGTGCGTTCAGGCTCGTGACAGAATGGGTGCAACCCGTGCTAGGCTCAGCGCAAATCAGTTCGGGAGGATGAGGAAATGGCCAAGGTTCTGGTGACGGGCGGCAGCGGTAAGCTCGGGCGGGCGGTGCTCAAGGACCTGGTGACCAACGGCTACTCCGTCCTCAACATCGACCAGCAGATGCCCAAGGACCCGATCTGCCCTACCGTCCGCATCGACCTCACGGATTTCGGCCAGGTGGCACAGGCGATCATGGGCGGCGTCGACGAGCGCAAGGGCCCGTTCGACGCAGTGGTCCACCTCGCCGCCATCCCGGCGCCCGGCCTGTTCGCCAACAGCCGCACCGTCGCGAACAACGTGCCCACCAGCTACAACGTGTTCGAGGCCTGCCGCCTCGCCGGCATCAAGAACGTTGTTTTCGCCTCGAGCGAAACCGTGCTCGGCCTGCCTTTCGAGACTCCGCCCCCCTACGTGCCGGTCGACGAGGAGTACTTCCCGCGCCCCGAGAGCGCCTATTCGCTCGGCAAGCTCCTCGACGAGACGATGGCGGCGCAGTTCTGCCGCTGGGACCCCGAGCTGAAGATCGTCGGCCTGCGCTTTTCCAACGTCATGGACGTCGAGGATTACAAGGCGTTCCCCGGCTTCGACGCCGACCCGAAGCTGCGCAAGTGGAACCTCTGGGGCTATATCGACGCCCGCGATGGGGCCCAGGCCGTGCGCCGCGGCATCGAGGCCGAGTTCAAGGGCTTCGAGCCCTTCATCATCGCCAACCACGACACGGTGATGAGCCGCTCCAACATGTCCCTGATGGCCGAAGTGTTCCCCAACGTCCCGCACAAGCGCGAGCTCAGCCAGAACGGCACGCTGCTCTCGATCGACAAGGCCCGCCGGCTGCTCGACTACAACCCGCAGCACAGCTGGCGGAACCACGTCTGATGATCCTGCTGGGGGGTCACGGCCTGCCCGTCGGCAGCGACGACCCATACGCCTTCGCCCACGCCCACCGCGAGTTCGGCTACGGCGCTGCCTACGTGCCGGAGGTGTCGATCAACGACACTGCCCGGCTCGTCGATATCGAGCAGGCCTTTGCCGAGGCCGATGTCGTCCTCGCCGAGATCGGCATCTGGCGCAACCTCGTCTCCCCCGACGACGCAGTACGGAAGACCAACCTCGCCTACGCAGTCGAGCGCCTCGCCATCGCCGATGCGGTCGGCGCCGGCTGCGCGGTCAGCTATATTGGCTCGTTCAAGGCTGGCACCGATTATGCCCCGGCCGCCGAGAACATGGGCCACGAGGCGTTCGACGCCTCAGTCGACACCGTCCGCTACCTGCTCGATACGGTGAAGCCCACCCGCGCCAAGTTCGCGCTCGAGATGATGCAGTATTCCCTGCCCGACAGCGTCGACAGCTATGTCGAGCTGATCCGCGCCATCGACCGGCCGATGTTCGGTGCGCATTTCGATCCGGTGAACCTCATCATGACGCCGCGGGTGTATTTCGATAACGGCGCGTTGATCCGCGAGTGCTTCGACAAGCTCGGGCAGTGGGTGGTCTCGTGCCACGCCAAGGACATCAAGCTTCACCACCAGGCGGCGCTCCACCTCGATGAAGTCCAGATCGGCGAAGGCGTCCTCGACTACCGCACCTATCTCACCCAGCTCGATCGTCTGCCGCGCGAAGTGCCGCTGATGCTCGAACACCTCACTGGCGAAGCCTACGCGGTGGCCCGCGACCGTATTTTCGCCGTCGGCGACGCCATCGGCGTCAGTTTCTCGGTGCGGCCGTGACATTCACTCCTTGGTGATTTGCCGCATTCCGGCCCACAGTACTGCGTTGCTAGCCTCAACCGACCACGACGACTGGAGCCGCCATTGGGCGCCTATATCCTGAGACGCTTGCTCCTGATGATCCCGACGCTGTTCGGCATCATGGTGGTCTCCTTCGTCATCGTGCAGTTTGCTCCCGGCGGACCGGTGGAGCAGGTCATTGCCCAGATGTCCGGCCAGAACATCAGTGCCACCGAGCGCATCACCGGCAGCGAGCAGGGCGATTTCGCCGGCCAGCAGACTGGCGAGGCGAAGAGCACGAGCGATGTCAACTCGACCTATCGCGGCGCCCGGGGCCTCAGGCCGGAAATCCTCGAGCGGATCAAGAAGCAGTTCGGTTTCGACAAACCGCCGCTCGAGCGCTTCGTCACCATGATCTGGAACTATGCCCGCTTCGATTTCGGCAACAGCTACTTCCGCGATATCTCGGTCATCGACCTGATCAAGGAGAAGCTGCCGGTCTCGATCACGCTGGGCTTGTGGATGACGCTGCTCGGCTACGGCGTCTCGATCCCGCTCGGCATCGCCAAGGCCATCCGCGACGGTTCGCGGTTCGACGTCTGGACCTCATCCATAGTCATCGTCGGCTACGCGCTACCCGGCTTCCTCATCGCAGTGCTGCTGATCGTGCTGTTCGCCGGCGGCAGTTTCTGGAACATCTTCCCGCTGCGAGGGCTGGTGTCCGAGAACTTCGCCAACCTCCCCTGGTACCGCCAGATCCTAGATTACCTGTGGCACATCACCCTGCCGATCACCGCCATGGCGGTCGGTGGCTTCGCTACGGTGACGCTCCTCACCAAGAACTCCTTCCTCGAGGAAATCCGCAAGCAGTACGTCACCACCGCCCGCGCCAAGGGGCTCAACGACAGGCAGGTGCTGTACCGGCACGTGTTCCGCAACGCTATGCTGCTGGTCATCGCCAGCTTCCCAGCGGCGTTCATCTCGGCCTTCTTCGGTGGCTCGCTGCTGATCGAGACGATCTTCTCGCTCGATGGCCTTGGCCTCCTGGGCTTCCAGTCGGTGCTCAACCGCGATTATTCGGTGGTGTTCGCGACGCTCTACGTCTTCTCGTTGATGGGTCTCGTCATCGGGCTGGTCTCCGACCTCATGTACATGTGGATCGATCCGCGCATTGATTTCGAAAGCCGGGAAGTCTGATGCACGCCAGCCTAGCGGGCGCCCGCTCCCCCTTCCTCGTCTTTGCTCCGGCCGATCAGGCTCGTTCGGCGCCACTGCTCTCGCCGATCAACGAGCGCCGGCTCAAGGTGTTCAACGCCAATCGCCGTGGCGTCTGGTCGCTGTGGATCTTCCTCGTCCTGTTCATCCTCACCATGTTCGCAGAACTGATCGTCAACGATCGGCCGCTGGTGGTGAGCTATAAGGGCGAGCTGCTGTTCCCGGTCGTCGTCGCCTACCCCGAGACCAAGTTCGGCGGCTTCCTCGCCGAAACGATCTACCGCGACCCCTTCATCGCCGACGAGATCAACGCCAATGGCTGGATGTTCTGGCCGCCGATCCGCTACTCCTACGGCACGGTCGACGAATCCCTCACCGGCGCGGTGCCCTCGAAGCCATCCTGGCTGCAGACCGCCGAGGAGCGCTGCTCGTTCTACCCCGGCGGGGTGGACGACCCCTCCTGCAACATCGGCAACTTCCACTGGCTCGGCACCGACGACCAGGGCCGCGACGTGCTGGCCCGGCTGATCTACGGCTTCCGCATCTCGGTGCTGTTCGGGCTGATCCTGACCGTGCTCTCCTCGGTCGTCGGCATCGGCGCCGGCGCGCTGCAGGGCTATCTCGGCGGCTGGGTCGATCTCATCGCGCAGCGCCTGATCGAGATCTGGACCTCGGTGCCCTCGCTTTATCTGCTGCTGATCATTTCCAGCATCATCGCCCCAAGCTTCTGGGTGCTGCTCGGCATCCTGCTGCTGTTCTCGTGGACGGCGCTGGTCGGCATCGTCCGGGCGGAATTCTTGCGCGCCCGCAACTTCGAATATGTCGCCGCCGCCCGCGCGCTCGGGGTTTCCAACCTCAAGATCATGGTCGGGCACCTGTTGCCCAACGCCATGGTCGCCACCCTCACCTTCATGCCGTTCATCCTCGCCGGCTCGGTCACCACCCTGACGGCCCTCGACTTCCTCGGCTTCGGCCTGCCCGTTGGCTCGCCGTCGCTGGGTGAGTTGCTGAGCCAGGGAAAGGACAACCTTTCGGCCTGGTGGCTCGGCATCACCGGCTTCTTCACCGTCTCGCTCATCCTTACCCTCCTCGTCTTCATCGGCGAGGCGGTGCGCGATGCGTTCGATCCGCGCAAGACCTTCGCGGGGACACGTTGATGCACGGCCCGCTGCTCCAGGTTGATGACCTGCACGTCGATTTCCAAACCGAGCACGGGCAGATGCACGCCGTGCGCGGCGTCTCATTCGACATCCACGTCGGCCAGACCGTGGCGCTGGTCGGCGAGAGCGGCTCCGGCAAATCGGTCACGGCGCTATCGATCCTCCGCCTCCTGCCCTATCCGGCCGCGTCGCACCCAAAAGGCCGCGTCCTGTTCAACGGCGAGGACCTGCTGCATGCCGAGGACAAGGCCATCCGCGGCGTGCGCGGCAACGCCATCTCGATGATCTTCCAGGAGCCAATGAGTTCGCTCAACCCGCTCCACACCGTCGAGCGGCAGGTGAGCGAGGCGTTGATCCTCCATCGCGGCATGCGGAAGGCCGCAGCGCGCGCCCGCACCATCGAGTTGCTGACCGAGGTGGGCATCCCCGACCCGGTCTCGCGCCTCGACGATTTCCCGCACCAGCTCTCCGGCGGCCAGCGTCAGCGCGTCATGATCGCCATGGCGCTCGCCAATGAGCCGAAGCTGTTGATCGCCGACGAGCCCACCACCGCGCTCGACGTCACCGTGCAGGCGCAGATCCTCGAACTGCTGATGTCGCTGCAGCAGAAGCGCGAAATGGCGATCCTGTTCATCACCCACGACCTCGCCATTGTCCGCCGCATGGCCGAGATCACCCACGTGATGACCGAGGGCAAGATCGTCGAGTCGGGCCGCACCGAAACCATCTTCGCCGACCCGCAGCACGCCTACACCAGGAAGCTGCTGGCGGCCGAACCGAAGGGCGATCCCCCGACGCCGGCCGCCGATGCTGAACAGATCGTCGCCGCCGAAAAGCTGCGCGTCTGGTTTCCGATCAAGCGCGGTTTCTTCCGCCGCACCGTCGGCCACATCAAGGCGGTCGACGACGTCGACATCGCCATCCGTCGCGGCGAGACGCTCGGCGTCGTCGGCGAATCCGGTTCAGGCAAGACCACGCTCGGCCGCGCCCTGCTCCGCCTCATCGGTTCGGAGGGCCGCATCGTCTATCTGGGCCGCGACATCGAGAAGCTCTCCTGGGGCGCCATGCGGCCGCTCCGCAAGGACCTGCAGATCGTCTTCCAGGATCCGTTCGGCTCGCTCAGCCCCCGCATGTCGGTGGCCGAGATCATTGCCGAGGGCCTCGCGGTCCACGCGCCGCAACTTCGCCCGGCCGAGCGCGACGCCCGCGTCGTCCGCGCCCTCACGGAAGTCGGGCTCGATCCGGAAGCCCGCTTTCGCTACCCGCACGAGTTCTCCGGTGGCCAGCGCCAGCGCATCGCCATCGCCCGCGCCATGGTGCTCGAACCGAAATTCGTCGTCCTCGACGAGCCCACTTCCGCGCTCGACATGAGTGTCCAGGCGCAGGTCGTCGACCTCCTGCGCGAGCTGCAGCATCGGCACGGCCTCACCTACCTGTTCATCTCGCATGACCTCCGCGTCGTACGCGCCCTCGCCAACCAGGTGATGGTGATGCGCAACGGCAAGGTGGTCGAGCACGGCCCGGCCGCCGAGATCTTCGCCGCCCCGAAATCCGACTACACCAAGGCCCTGATGGCCGCCGCCTTCGCCGTCGAAGCCGTGCCCACCCCCGAGGTGGCGCAGTGATTGCCCTGGGGTCCGGCGCAAACAGACCCCCACCGGCTCGGAAGCGACCCACCTCGATTCCCGCCACAATCCCCCCTAAGCTCAGCCAACACGTTCTCCCCCGAATGGAGGCCTTCATGCACAAGCTAGCCGCCCTCACCCTCGCCGCGCTCCTCGCGTTCAGCCCGGCGATCGCCCAGGACAAGGTCTGGCACCACGCCGGCTCGCTGATCGGCGAACCCAAATATCCCGAAGGCTTCCAGAAGTTCGACTACGTGAACACCGATGCGCCAGTCGGCGGCGTCGTGCGGTTGAGCTCAATGGGCGGCTTCGACACCTTCAATCCGATCCTGCCGCAGGGCGAACCCGCCGACGGCATCGGGCTGGTGTTCGAGACGCTGACCACGCCCTCGCTCGACGAGAACTCGACCCAGTACGGCAACCTCGCCGAAGCTTTCAGCTACCCCGACGATTTCTCCTCGGTCACCTTCCGGATGAACCCACGCGCCAAATGGGCTGACGGCGAGCCGGTCACCGCCGAGGACGTGGTGTGGACCTTCAACAAGGTCATCGAGCTGAATCCCAGCCAGGCCAACTACTTCGCCAACGTCAAGAAGGCCGAGGTCACCGCGCCCGGCGAGGTTACCTTCACGTTCGACCAGGGCGGCAACCGCGAGCTGCCGCACATCATGGGCCAGCTGATCGTCCTGCCGCAGCACTGGTGGGAGGGCACCGGCGCCGACGGCAAGCCGCGCGATATCGCCCACTCCACCCTCGAGCCGCCGATGGGCTCGGGCCCTTACAAGCTCGCCAGCTTCTCCCCCGGCGCCTCGATCACCTATGAGCGCGATCCCAACTACTGGGGCCTCAAGGAGCCGTTCAATCTCGGCCAGAACAACTTCCAGGAGATCAAGTACGAGTATTTCCGCGACACCACAGCCGAGTTCGAAGGCTTCAAGGGCGACGAATTCGACTGGTGGGACGAGAACCTCGCCCTGCGCTGGCAGAACGACTACAACTTCCCCGCCGTCACCGACGGCAAGGTGATCAAGGAGCTGTTCGAGAACGCCTATCGCGGCTCCGGCATCCTCGTCGGGTTCGTGCCGAACCTCAGGAAACCCCTGTTCCAGAGCGAAGCCCTGCGCGAAGCAATGCTCTACGCCTTCGACTTCGAGGAGCTCGACAAGCTCCGCTTCTTCGGCCAGTACGACCGCATCAACAGCTTCTTTTACGGCACCGAATTCGCCTCTTCCGGCCTGCCGCAGGGCGAGGAGCTCGAGATCCTCAACTCGGTCAAGGACCTCGTCCCCGCGACGGTGTTCACCACCGAGTACAAGAACCCGGTCAACGGCGACACGACCAAGCTCCGCAACAGCCTCCGCACGGCCAACGAGATCCTCACCAAGGCGGGCTACACGCTGAGCGGCAACCAGCTGATGACTCCCGACGGCCAGCCGGTGACGTTCGAGATCCTCCTCAACGGCCCGACCATCGAGCCCATCGCCACGGCGTTCCAGACCAACCTCAAGCGCCTCGGCATCAACGCGAGCATCCGGTCGGTGGATTCGCCGCAGTACATCGAGCGCGTGCAGAACCACGACTTCGACATGATCTACACCGGCTGGGCGCAGTCGCTCTCCCCCGGCAACGAGCAGCGCGATTTCTGGGGCTCGGCCTCCGCCGCGCAGAACGACAGCCGCAACTATGGCGGCATTTCCGACAAGGGCGTCGACGCCCTGATCGACAAGATCGTCTTCGCCGACGACCGCGAAACCCTCATCGCCGCCACCCGCGCGCTGGACCGCGTCCTGCTCGCCCACCACTACGTGACGCCCACCTACACCCTCCGCAAATCCCGCATCGCCCGCTGGGACCGCTTCAGCCACCCGGCCGAGCTGCCCGAGTTCTCGATCGGCTTCCCGACAGTGTGGTGGTACGACGAGGCGAAGGCGGCGAAGACCGGGGTGGCGAAGAACTAGGGCGGCGCGCCCACCGGCCGTCATCCCGGCGAAAGCCGGGACCCACTGCTCGATGGTTGGATAGGCGCAGGCCCATCCGGTCCATCACAGCAAGGTCGGAGAGGTTGGTGCAAGTGGAGCGGTCAGCGCACTGGGTCCCGGCTTTCGCCGGGATGACGTCCTATGGATGATGAGATGAGCTGCCTCACCCCCTCAAATCAAACCACCCAATCCCCTTAGCCGCCGCCTCGTCCACCGCGTCCTCATACCCGGCATCCGCATATCGCATCACGCCAAGGCCCGTGTCATTGGTCAGCGCATGCGACAACCGCGCGTCCCCCGCCTCGGTCCCATCCGCCACCAGCGTCACCCCGGCCGAGGTCATGTACCCGGCATACCCGCCGCCGCCCGAGTGGATCACCACCAGGTCCGCCATCGACGAAGCGAGCAGCATCGCATCGAGCAGCGGCCAGTCGGCAATCGCGTCCGAGCCGTCCTTCATGTTCTCGGTCATGATGTTGGGGTGCGCCATCGCCCCGGCATCGAGATGATCGCGCGAGAACGCCACCGGCCCCGCAAGCTCACCCGACCGCACCAGCGCATTCACCGCCAGCGCCAGCGCCGTCCGCTCGCCATGCCCCAGCCACGCAATGCGCGCCGGCAACCCCTCGAACGGCACATACTGCCGCGCCAGCCGGATCCAGTTGGTGACGATCTTGTTGTCCGGGAACATCTCCAGCACCAGATCATCGATCCGCGCGATATCCGACGCCTCGCCCGATAGCGCCATCCAGCGGAACGGCCCGATGGCGCGCGCAAACAGCGGCCGCAGATACGCCTCAGTGAAGATCGGGATATCGAACGCATTCTCCACCCCGGCCTGCTTCGCCTGCGTGCGGATCAGGTTGCCGTTGTCGAACACCTCGGCGCCCGCCTCAAGAAACCCCAGCATCGCCCGCACGTGGTCGGCAATCGAAGCGCGGCTCGCCGCCATCAGCTGCCCCTGCCCGTCCACCCGCAGCCGCTTCACCTCATCGAGGCTCATCCCCTTGGGCACGTAGCCATAAACGAGGTCATGCGCACTGGTCTGGTCGGTGACGATGTCGGGAATGATCCCGCGCCGCAAAATCTCCGGATAGACCTCGGCCGCATTGGCCACCAGGCCAACCGAAACCGCCCGCTTCTCCCGCACCGCCGCGTCGATCAGCGCCAGCGCCGCGTCGAGGTTGGGCGCGATCTCCTCGAGATAGCCGATCTCCTTCCGCCTCCGCGCCCGCTCGGGGTCGACATCGACATCGAGTATCGCCGCCCCCGCCATGCGCCCGGCCAGCGGCTGCGCCCCGCCCATGCCACCCATCCCGGCGGTCAGGATGAACCGCCCGGCGAGCGAACCGCCAAAGCGCTTCTCGGCGATGCGCATGAAGATCTCATAGGTGCCCTGGATCACCCCCTGGCTGCCGATGTACTGCCACGCCCCGGCGGTCAGCCCGCCCCAGGCGATCAGCCCCTTCTTCTCGAGCTCGTAGAACACCTCGGCCTTGGCCCACTGCCCCACGATGTTGCAGTTCGCCATGATCACCAGCGGCGCCTGCGCATGGGTCTTGAACAGCCCGATCGGCTTACCGGACTGGATGACGAGCGTCTGGTCCTCGTCCATCGTCATCAGCGTCTCGACGATCTTCTTGTGCGCCGCCCAATTCCGCGCCGCCTTCCCCAGCGCCGCATAGACGATGAGCTTCTCAGGGTCCTCCCCCACGGCCAGCACGTTCTCGAGCAGCCGCAACAACGCCTCCTGCCGCCAGCCTTTGGCGCGGAGGATCGGACCGGATGGAATGGGGAAATTCGGATGGCGGGGATTGGGTTTTGGCATGGAGTTTTCTACCGCGTCCGTGCCCGAAAGAAACCCCCACCCCTGTCCCCTCCTCAAGGGGGAGGGAGACGCCAGCCGCCGACAACGGTGTCAGTGGGACGAAGGCAATAGCCGCAGGGTCTCCTCCCCCTCGAGGGGGAGGGACAGGGTGGGGGGTACGTTTCCCGCACCAGCCTATCGGCCGCAGGACTGGCGGCCTTACTCCCAGCCCTTCACGCCACCCTTCTTCCGCGGCTTGATCCCGTCGAGCGCATACGTCGCAAGATCGATCCCCAGCGCCTTCTCCACCGGCGGGAACACCGCCGGCTCGATCACCGAGGTCGAAAGCGGGATGATCTTCTTGCTGACATGGAGGATGAACACGAACATCCCCACCCGCAGCTGCCCAGCCGAAAGCGGCGTGCCCGAAGCGTCCAGCGTCGTGATCACATCCGGGAACGTCGCGAGCCGGTTGCCGCCGGCGTCGTCCACCGCCATGTACTCGTTCATGGTGTGGATGGTGATCGCCTTGTCGCCCTCGTTGAGGACGAACCGGCCGACGTCGAACGCTTCCTTGGTGTAGACGAGGTCCTTGTTGGTCACCGTCCCCTTGGCGAGGATCGAGCCGCCGGTAGCCTTGACGATCGCGTCGATCACCGCCGAGCCGCCCTTCTTTTCCGCTGCGATGATCGCCTCACCCAGTTCCAGCGCCAGCGAGATGCCGCCCAAGGCCGCGTTGCGCCGCACATACTTGGCGCGCACCGGATTGCGGCACGAGGCTATGAAGCCGCCGGACATATCCGACGCGGTGCGGAGGATCGGCGAGATCTTCGCCGTGGCGCCGCGCGTCACCAGCTCGATGTAGCGGTTCTCGGCCCGGTTGCCGCCCACTGCCGTCTGGATCGATTGCTCGGGCGAACTCGCCATGCCGATCGAGCCCATGTCGCCGGTGGGGTGCGCGCGGATATCGCCCACTGCGTCCACCACCTTGGTGCCTAGGATCGCCCCCGGCAGCCAGGCATTGAGCGTCGAACTTTTGCCGTTCTGCCCGATCATCAGCCCGGCGAGCCGCTCGCCCAGCGCCTCCTGCAGCAGCTCGACGGCCTTCACATAGTCGCGGCCCTGCATCTCCCAGGGCGTGGTCGAAGCCGGCGCGCCGATCGCGGCGGATGTCGCCACCCAATCGCGCGGCTCCAGCTCCTCGATGTCCACCAGTTCCGGCTTGCCGATACTCACCGCCGCATAGCCGAGCATCCGGCCATGGTCAGCCCATCCGCCCCCGCCCGCGGCATAGACGGACCCGCCCTTCACCGCCGGCTCCACATCCTTCTCGGTCAGTACGCGACCCATACTACAAGTCCTTATCGAGCTTCTTCACCGCCTCCAGCAGCACCGCAGCCCCCAAGGCAACGTCGGCCGTTTCGGCATATTCCTCCGGCGCATGGCTGCGGCCGCCGAGGCAGGGGATGAAGATCATCGCCGCCTTCGTCACCCGCGCCATCCATGCCGTGTCGTGCCCGGCGCCCGAGGCCATGCGGCGATGGCGCGCCCCCACGGCCACAGCTGCCGCGTCGAGCGTATCAAGCACGAACGGGTCGCAAGGCGTTGGCAAATTGTCGGAAATGGTCAATGGCGGCTCTATCGCCACCCCGGTGGCGGCTGCCGTCGCGTTAACGAGCACAGCAAGCTCGGCAATGAACTTCTCCATGTCCTCGCGCCGCTCGGCCCGCGCATCGATCAGCAGCCGCGCCCTAGATGGCACCACGTTCGCCGCACCCGGTTCGATCGAAAATTCACCCACCGTCGCCGCGAAATGGAACCGGCCCTTGCTGAGCCGCGTCCCCAGTTCCTCGATCCCCACCACCAGCCGCGCTGCCGTGGTAAGTGCATCCTGCCGCGAACCCATCGGCGTCGTCCCGGCATGGTCGGCCCGCCCGTTCACCACCACCTCGATCCGGGTGATTCCGGCAATTGCCGCCACCACGCCGATATCGAGATGCCCATCCTCCAGCACCGGCCCCTGCTCGATGTGCAGCTCCAGAAACGCCGCGATATCCTCGCGCTTTTCGAGCTTGTTCGGATTGCCGCCCACCTCGGCGATCCCCTCGCGCAGCGTGAATTGATCGACCTCCCGGTCCAGCCAATTGTCCGGCCGCACCCCGGCCATCCCCCGGCTGCCGACGCACGACACGCCGAAGATCGAAACCTCCTCGGCGAGGAAATCGATGATCTCCAGATCATGCTCCAGCACCACGCCCTGGTCGTGCAACGCCCGCGCCACCTCCAGCGCCGCCGACACCCCGGCGATGCCATCAAAGCGGCCACCGTCCGGCACGGTATCGGAGTGCGAGCCAACCATGATGGTCTTGCCGCCAACGCGTCCCCGCCGCCGCCCGATCAGGTTGCCGGAAGCATCGATCCGCGTCTCCAATCCGGCCGCCTCAAAGCGGCGGACGAGCCACTCCCGCCCGCGCAGGAACATCGGGGTAAAGGCGCGCCGCGTGTACGGCCGTCCGGGCTCGGTGATCTCGGCGAGGGTGGCGATGTCCTCGGCGATGCGGGCTTCCTGCGTGGGGAGGTTTCGGGTCACGGTCGCACCCACCGCCCTACCCCCGGCTCAGCCACAGTCGTCCCGTCAAACACCTGTTTCCCCCGCAACCAAGTCCCCGCCACCGTCCACGGCAGCGTAATCCCGTTATACGGCGACCACCCCACCACATTGTGCCCCGACCTCGCCGCGTCATAGACCTGCGGCCGGTCCACCAGCACCGTGATATCCGCGTCCTTCCCAGCCTCCAGCGCCCCCTTCTGCCCGAGCCGGAAGTGCCGCGCCGGGTTCGCCGCCATCAGCTTCGCCGCCCAGGTCAGCGACACCCCGCGCTCCAGCGCGCCCTTGACGAACAGCGGCACCATCGCCTCCAACCCCGGCACGCCCGAGGCGTTGGCCAGCATGTCCGGATTGGTCTTCCGGTCCTCCGACCAGCTCACATGATCAGTCGAGACCAGCGTCACATTCCCCGCCGCCACCTGCCGCCACAGCGCTTCCACCTCGGCCCGCGGCCGGATCGGCGGGTTGATCTTGGCCTTGCCGCCCAGCCGCCGGACGTCGTTCTCCTCGTCGAGCGTCAGGTAGTGGATGCAGCACTCGATGGTCGCGCCGAACCCGCGCGCCCGGTAGTCCGCCGCGATGTCGTAGCCGCGGCTCAGCGAGCAATGCACCACATGCGCGTCGCACCCCGTCTGCGCCCCGGTCTCGTAGATCTGCAGCGTCGCCAGCAGCTCGGTCAGCGGCGGCCGGCTCATGCCGTGCGCCCGCCAGTCGGTGATCCCCGAGGCTTTCACCCGCGCCATCGCGGCGCGGACGCTCTCGTCGTCCTCGTTGTGCACGCCCGCCGTCAGCCCGGTCTTCGCCACCTCGGCAAATGCCTCGGCCAGCAGCGGCGGCGATATCCGCGGAAAGCGCACCGGGTCCGTCCCGAAGGTCGAAAACTTGAACGCCGCGACCCCGGCCGCCGCCTGCTCAGCAATGCGGCTCGCGCCATCCTCCGGGTTGATCGTGCCATAAAGCGCGAAATCCACCCGCGCCTGCGGCTCGGCATGCGCGACCTTGATCCGCACCGCCTCGGCCGAGCACACAAGGTTGCCCTCATCGTACGGCATATCGACGATAGTGGTGACGCCACCCGCCGCCGCCGAGCGGGTCGACCAGATGAAATCCTCCTGGTTCTTCTGGCTCAGCGAATGGGTCTGCGCGTCGATCGCGCCGGGCAGGATCAGCGCGTTGCCGAGCAGATGCCGCTCATGTGCGTGCGGCGCCACGCCCTCCCCCACATGCGCCACCTTGCCGTCGCGCACCGCGACATAGCCGCCCTCGATGATCATCGAAGGCAGCACCACCGTGCCGGCGAGGACGAGATCGAAATCGGACATGTCCGCTCCTACGATTGCAGCCGACGCTGACCGGTGCGAGCCATCAGCATCCGCTCGAGCGCCGAAAGCGCATCATAGATCAGAACCGCCATCACGCCGACCACCAGACCGCCCTGCGCGATGAAGGCGAGGTTGTTCGAGAGCAGCCCGGCGATGATCACCTCACCCAGCGTACTCGCGGCCACAGTCGAGCCGATTGTCGCCGTCGCCACCGAAATCACCACCGAGAGCCTGATGCCCGCGAGGATCACCGGCGTCGCCAGCGGCAGTTCGACACCGAGCAGCCTCTGCCGGTCGGTCATCCCCACCCCGCGCGCCGCCTCGGTCACCGCCGGCGGTAACGTCGTTAGCCCGGTCAGCGCATTCTCGAAGATCGGCAGCAGCCCGTAGAGGAATAGCGCCACCAGCGTCGGCGCCGCCCCGAACCCCAGCACCGGCACCGCCAGCGCCAGCACCGCCACCGGCGGGAAGGTCTGGCCGATATTGGCGAGCGAGCGGCTCAGCGGCAGGAACTCCGCCCCGAACGGCCGGGTCACGAGGATGGCCAGCCCCACCGCCAGCAGGGTCGAGGCAATCGTCGCGATCGCAACGATGGTCAGATGGCTCAGCGTCAGGTTGAGCAGCGAGTTCTGCACATAGATCGCCGGCTGCCCGTTCTTGGTCAGCGGCTGGAACACCCAGGCGAAGCTCTCGGGCGTGACGATGAACGCCACCAGCAGCGCGAGGACGATCAGCCGGGTGATCAGCCCGACGCTCATTGCGGGCGCTCAGCCTTGTGGGCGATGTCGTCGCGGCGGATGCGGCCGATGCTGGTGCCAGTCTCGTCGACCACGGGCAGCATCTCGCGCCCGGTCCACAGCAACTCGGCATAGGCGTCGCGTAGCGAGGCATCGGCCGAAATCGGTTCGCCCTGCGCTGGGCCGGCTTCCACCAGGTCGCGGACCCTGCCCAACGACAGCAGCCGGAACGGCCGCTCGCCGGTGCCGATCAATTCCGCGACGAACGGCGTCGCCGGCCGGGCGATGATCTCGTCGGGCGGCGCGTATTGCAGCAGCTTGCCCTTGTCCATGACGGCGATCTTCGTGCCGAGGTGGATCGCCTCCTCCATATCGTGCGTCACCAAGACGATGGTGGTGCCGAACCGCTTCTGGATCGCCAGCAAATCCGACTGCGCCTTGGCACGGATGATCGGGTCGAGCGCACCGAACGGCTCGTCCATCAGCAGCAGTTTCGGCTCCGCGGCGAGCGCCCGCGCCACGCCGACACGCTGCTGCTGGCCGCCCGAAAGCTCGCTCGGCATCCGATCACGAAATTCCGCGGGCTCGAGTTGGAACAAGCTCAGAAGCTCATCAACCCTTTGCATGGATTTCTGCTTGTCCCAGCCAAGCAGCGTCGGCACCGTCGCTATGTTCTGCCCCACCGTCCGATGCGGAAACAGCCCGTGCCCCTGGATCGCATAGCCGATCCGCCGCCGCAGTTCGAACGCCGGCACCGCCCGCGTATCCTCGCCGTCGATCTTCACCATGCCCGAGGTCGGCTCGATCAACCTGTTGATCATCCTCAACAAAGTCGTCTTGCCCGAACCCGACGTGCCAACGATCACCGCCAGCTCGCCGTCCGCGACAGTGAGGCTCACGTGGTCGACCACTGTCAGCTCGAGATAGTCCTTGGTGAGGGCCTCGATCTCAATCACGGTGCATATCCTTGGGTGAGACCATTTCCACAACAGAATCAAGCACTACGGCCGCTGCAAAGGCCAGGGCCACGGTCGGCACGGCGCCCAGCAGCACCAGGTCCATCGCCGTCTGCCCGACGCCCTGGAACACGAACACCCCGAACCCGCCGCCGCCGATCAGCGCAGCAATGGTGGCGAGCCCGATGTTCTGTACCAGCACAATCCGGATGCCGGTAAGGATCACCGGAAAGGCCAGCGGAAACTCTACCGTCGTGAGCCGCTGCCAGTCGGTCATCCCCATGCCCTTGGCCGCGTCGTTGGCAGCCGGCGGCACATTGTCGAGCCCCACCACGGTGTTGGCCACCACCGGCAGTAGCGAATAGGCGAACAGCGCCACCATCGCCGGCGCCGCACCAATTCCGGAAATACCAACCGCCGAAGCGCCGGGAACGTTCGCCGCCACCCACGCCAGCGGCGCGATCAGCAGCCCGAACAGCGCGATCGACGGAATGGTCTGGATGGCGTTCAGCACATTCAGCACCGGCGCCCGCCACGCATCGCTGCGGTGGCAAAGGATGCCGATGGGAATACCGGCGACCGTCGCCGCCGCCAGCGAGCCGAGCGCCAGCGCCAGATGCGTCTGCGCCTCGCGCCAGAACGTGTCGCCGCGGTTGAAATACTCGCGCAGGATCGACAGGTCGTTGAGCGTGCCGGAAACGAGCAGCACCGCGAAGAACACCGCCACCGCCGCCAGCACGCCGATCCGCATCCACGGCTTCAGCTTCAATCGCGCGATGGCGTCAGCCGCCAGCAGCGCGAAGGCAAAGATCAGCAGCCAGAAGCCGCCACCGGGTGAAACGCGGGCAATCTTGTCTCCCGGCGGCGTCAGGAACGTGCCGGCATGGCCGATAGCGATGAACAGCAGCGCCAGCACCACCAAGCTCGTCGCCAACCGCCACAGCGTCGGCGTCCGGAACAACGCGATGCCGATGCCAGCCACCAGCACCAACGCCAGCAACACCGCCTCCCACCCGGGCAGCGCAACGAATATCCCCTTCGATTCCCCCAGCACGATGCGATTAGCGCGAAACGCTGCGAACGGCAGGAACGACGCGACAGCCGCCAGCCCCGCGATCAGCACGCCGAGCTTGTCGACGGCGAACGGCAACCGGCCAGCTTGGGGAACCGCGATGTCTGTCATGGTGTCCGTTCGCTCATCGCGAAAACATTAGGGGTGGGCAGTATTCCTGCCCACCCCCAAAATGCACTGTCTGCGCCAAGGCTTACTTCAGGAAGCCGTTGGTCTTCAGCCAGTCGATGGCGACGTCCTTGGCAGCTTCGCCGCCGACCTGGATGCGGCCGTTGAGCGTCTGCAGCGTCGCGAGGTCGAGCTTGGCGAACACCGGCTTCAGCAGCTCTTCGATCTGCGGGTTAGCCTTAAGCACCGCTTCACGGATGATCGGCGCCGGCTCGTAGACCGGCTGCACGCCCTTGTCGTCGGTCATCACGACCAGACCGGAGGGGGCAATGCCACCGTCGGTGCCGTAGACCATCGCGGCGTTGACGCCGTTGGTCTGCTGCGCGGCCGCAGCAATCGTCGCCGCGGTGTCACCGCCCGAGAGCGTCACCAGCTGGTCGGGCTTCAGCGTGAAGCCGTAGACTTCCTGGAACTTCGGGAGGGCGGCGGGGGACGAAACGAACTCGGCCGAGGCCGCCAGCTTGATGTTTCCACCACCGGCAATGTACTTGCCGAGATCGGAGAACGTCGCGAGCTTGTTGGCGTCGGCCACATCCTTGCGAACCGCCACGGCCCAGGTGTTGTTGGCCGGAGCGGGCGACAGCCAGACGATCTTGTTGGCGTCGTAGTCGAGCTTCTTGGCCTCTTCATAGGCCTTCGCGGCGTCGTTCCACAGCGGGTCGTCGGCCTTCTCGAAGAAGAACGCGGCGTTGCCGGTGTATTCGGGGTAGATGTCGATCTCGCCGGCGGTAATTGCCTGGCGGACGACGGGCGTACCGCCGAGCTGGATTTTCTCGGTTACGGCGACGCCATTGGCCTGCAGCACCTGGCTGATGATGTTGCCGAGCAAGCCACCTTCGGTATCGATCTTCGACGACACGACGACCTGGGCGTTGGCCGCGGTCACCGTGAAGGCCAGCGCCGCAACGGCGCCGAGCAGTTTCTTCGAAAGCATGATGGTCTCCTTATTGTTCCGGCCGCCGTGCACGATCCCTAGGGCCGGAATTGGTGCCAAACCTATACGGGCGCCAAGGAAAAGTCATACTCCGGCATGCTACGTGACGGGGCCGAGCGCGAAAAACTCGTCCAGTGCAGGAATGGGTGCGTGGGAAATCAGTTCCGCCATTGCCTGTTCGGAACCGAGATCGCTTTCGATGATTTCCACCTCGGCGGAAAGTGGCCGGTCGATTTCGTAGAACGCCGCGTGCTTGCGCACCTTCTCGTAGATCATCCCCGGCACGCCACTCGGCCGGTCGCCGTGAATGTCCATCGCCTGCGCCGCCAGCAGCCCCTCGAGCGCCGCGAGACGCCTTAGCGCCCGCACCTGCCGCTCCAACCGCTCGACCACCAGCGGCAGGAACGACACTTCGTCCTCGAGCCCTGCGGCCACCACGAGCGATTGCGCCGAGACCGGCATGGCCATCGACAGCGCCCGCGCAAACAGTTCGCCCGCCAGCTTGATGATCGGGCCGAAGCCGGTGGCAATCGCGCCGCGCGGCACCAGGTTGATCGGCAGGTCGCGCCGCGCTCCGTTGCTCAGCAGCACGCACCGGTTGAACGAGTTGCGCGCTGCATGCGCCAGCGCCAGTTGCGCGGTCTGCAGATAGATCGTCACATCGAGCGGCAGCGATCCGCCCGAGGTCAGCACCTGTCCTTCGACCACCACCGGGTTGTCGTCGGTGCGGCCGGTGGCGGCCAGCACAGTCCGTCCCGCCACCAGCAGCGTGTCGAACACCGAGCCGAACACCTGCGCCATCATGCGCAGCGACAGCGGATCCTGCACATGCGTGGCGTTCGGCCAGTCCCAGCCCATGGCGTTGTGGTAGAGCCAGGCGCCGATCTCGGCCTCCCGCTCCGTCCCAACATGCGCCACGGCCTTCCACGGGTCACGCGACGCGCCCAACGCGCCGGCCGTGGTGAGGCTCGTCGCCAGCAGCATGCGCACCGCCGACGCTGCCGAACGCACCGCCTCGGCCGCGGCCGCAAAGCCAACGGCATTGACGCTGATCGAGGCGAGGCTGTCGCGCGGCGCCATACGGCAAGGTGCCAATCCGGCCTCAGCGAGCGCGGCTTCGGCTGACATCCGGCGGTTCTGGTACACCGCCTCGCCGACGCCGGTCAGCACGGCGCCGATCTGGCCCATCAGCCCAATATCGGCGGTGCCGATCGAGCCGGTACGCCGCACCACCGGCACCACATCCCTGTCGAGCAGCGCCAGATACGCGTCAACGAGCGCGCGAGAGCACCCCACCCGCCCGGTCAGCGCCGTGTTGACGCGGATCGCCATGGCGCTGCGCACCACCGAGTTGGGAAACGGCGCGCCGGTGCCGAAATGGTGGGCGCGCACCAGCCCGAGATTGAAGGTCTCGAGCTGCTCAGGCGTCCACTCGACGTCCTTCATCGCCCCGACGCCGGTATTGGCGCCATACACCGACTCACCGCGCGCGAGCTTGTCGTCGACCACCTTCCGCGCCACGTCGACACGCGCCATGGCGACGGGATCGGCCTCGAGCGAAACCGCACGCGCGCCGATACGCGCCAGGCTCGCGAAGCTGAGTGGCTTGCCGTTGAGCGATAGAGTGTCGGTTTGCGTCTGAAACTGCTGCATCAGCAGGGATTACCGGGTGCAAGGCAGGCGCGCAATGGGAGGCGCCGGCTTCCCTAGTCGCGCGTCCCCGGCAGCGGATAGCGCTCCACCTCACGCAGCAGCTCGATGAAACCGTCCACCGCCGTCTCGACAGTGATCCGCCCCTTGTCCGCCGTCGCCTTGCTGGCCTCGCCGGCGGCGCCGAGTGGGTGGATGTCGCTGGCGATCCAGGCATAGCTCAGCATGCCGGTTGGCCGCATGTACTTGTAGCCCTGCTCGTCACGCTGCGCGACCGACGGGAAATCCTGCAGCGCCTCGCGGTTCACCAGTTCGGGCCGGAAGTGCATCACCAGCGAGGTCTCGCTGTCGCCGCCATGGATGCCGAAGCGGTTCTCGATGTCGGAATAGATGTCCTTGGGCCAGAAATGGCTCCAGCCGGCCTTCACCGCCAGCATGTTCTGCCGCACCCGCAACTCACGCGCCACGATGTCGAGGATCGACACGTTCCCGCCATGGCTGTTGACGAACACCACCTTCCTGATGCCGGTCCGCGCGATCTCCAGCCCGATCTGCGTCCACGCATCGATCAGGTTGGTCGCGGTCCCGCTCAGCGTGCCCTTCTGCCAGATGTGCTCGTTCGACTTGCCGATCGCCTGCACCGGCAGGATGCGGATATCGAGATCCGCCGGCGCGCGCTGCACCAACAGGTCGAGATGGCCCTGGTTGATGATCGTGTCGGTGCCCACCGGCAAATGCGGGCCGTGCTGCTCCACCGCCGCCACCGGGAACACCGCGATGGTCTTGTTCGGATCGAGGCCATGGAATTGGTTGGCGGAGAAGTCGTTCCACCAGATCTTGCGATAGCTCATGTGAAGTCTTTCAGTCAGCTGGGGATCGCGGCGACCGCTTCGATCTCGACGACGAATTCGGGCCGCGCGAATCCTGTCACGATCATCAGCGTAGAGGCCGGGAACGGCTCCGGAAACAGCTCGTTGCGCACCTTCATGTACTCGGCCAGGTGCTCGCGGCCGGTAACGAACGCATTGAGCTTCACCACATCGCCAAAGCCCATGCCGGCCTCTGCCAGCACGGCGGCAATGTTGTCGAAACAGACGCGCGTCTGGCCGGCGCAATCGGGGGGAATCGCGCCATCAGCGGTGATCCCGACCTGGCCGGAACAGAAGACGTAGCGCGAGCGCGAACTGACCTCGACACCGAGGCTGTAGCGCGAAAACGCCGGATGAATCGATGAAGGCGAAAGCGGCTTATGCACAGGACCCCCGGTGTGTATGCTCAGCTAAGCGTCAAACGAGGGCGAATGAAAGCCCCAATCTAATCCTTATTGCCTATTCTGGCGGCACTTTGCTGAATGGCGCAATTTTGGGCTTTTCTTTTGCTTTTCGGCGCGGAATGAATGGTTTGGTGTGCCCGCGGGCATGGAAGTTTGCCGACCGGCCGGGCGGGGGACAAGCCCCGGCGGATACCTTAACAGGGAGACTAACGATGATCGACTTCACCAAGCTCATCTCGGCCGGCGTGGTAACGCTAGCATTGGGCATGAGCGGCGCCATCGCGCAGGACAAGGTGAGCTTCGGCACCAACTGGCTGGCCCAGGCGGAGCACGGTGGCTACTACCAGGCCGTGGCCGACGGCACCTACGCCAAGTACAACCTCGACGTCACCATCCGCCAAGGCGGGCCGCAGGGCGCCAACCGGTCGCTGCTGATCGGCGGGCAGATCAATTTCTACATGGGTGGCCCGACCACCGCGATCGACGCGGTCAAGGAAGGCATCCCCACCATCACGATCGCCTCGATCTTCCAGAAGGATCCGCAGGTGCTGCTGGCCCATCCGGATGCGGGCTTCGAGACCTTCGCCGATCTCGCCAAGGCGTCGAAGTACATCCTCTCCAAGGATGGCTTCATCTCGTACTTCAGCTGGATGAAGTCCGCCTACGAGGGCTTCGTTGACGAGAAGTTCGAGCCCTACACCTTCAACCCGGCGCCGTTCATCGCCGACAAGCAGGCGATCCAGCAGGGCTACCTGACCTCGGAGCCTTACGAGATCGAGAAGCAGGCCGGCTGGGCGCCCAAGGTGTTCCTGCTCGCCGATAACGGCTTCCAGCCCTATTCGACGACGATCGAGACCATGAAGCCCTGGTACGACGCCAACAAGGACGTGGCCAAGCGCTTCGTCGAAGCATCGATCATTGGCTGGTACAACTACCTCTACGGCGACAACGCCGCTGCCAACGAGCTGATCAAGAAGGACAATCCCGAGATGACCGATGGTCAGCTCGCGTACGGCCTCGCCAAGATGAAGGAATACGGCATCGTCGTTTCCGGCGACGCGGAGACCGGCGGCATCGGCTGCATGACCGACGCGCGCTGGAAGGATTTTTACGACCAGATGGTCAAGGTCGGCCTGTTCGCCGAAGGCATCGACGTCACCCAGGCATATACCACTGAACTGGTCTGCCAGGGCCTTGGCAAAGAGCTGGTGAAGTAAGAAGAACCTACTCGGCGCGGGCAATTCCGCCCGCGCCGTTCGTCCCTAACGTGGGCTGCTGCATTGACTGATCTTTCCCTCGCCGAGCCGAGGACCGCACCGAAATCGACGCACACCGTCGTCTCCATGCGGAACGTCTCGAAAGTCTTCTCCAACGGTACGCTGGCGCTCAAGGACATGTCGCTCGACGTCGAGCGCGGGGAGTTCCTGAGCCTGCTCGGCCCGTCCGGCTGCGGCAAGTCGACGGCGCTCCGGATCATCGCCGGCCTCGGCGGCGCCAGCTCGGGCACCATCGACTGGCCATCCTCGAAGATCAATTCCAGAGGCCTGCCCGAGGGCGATGTCGGCTTCGTGTTCCAGGAGCCGACGCTGATGCCGTGGCAGACGGTGTTCGGCAACGTCTACCTGCCGCTCCGCCTCGAGGGCGTGAGCAAATCCGCCGCCCGCCCCCGCATCATGGAAACGCTGGCCTCGGTCGGCCTCGCCGATTTCGCCGAAGCCTACCCACGCGAGCTGTCGGGCGGCATGAAGATGCGCGTCTCGATTGCCCGCGCGCTGGTCACCAAGCCCAAGCTGCTGCTGATGGACGAGCCGTTCGCCGCGCTCGACGAGATCACCCGGCAGAAGCTCAACGATGACGTGCTGCGGCTCTGGAAGCAGTCGGGCGTCACCGTCATCTTCGTCACCCACTCGGTGTTCGAGAGCGCCTACCTTTCCAACCGCATCGTGGTGATGAAGGCCCGCCCCGGCCAGGTGTTCGCGGATATCCCGCTGAAGACCAGCGGCGAGCGCAACGCCGAATACCGCACGTCGGAAGAGTACCGCGCCACCACCCACGAGGTGTCGCACGCACTGCACGAAGCCATTCACGCCGGTGGGGGGACGCACTGATGAGCAACGTCGTGCAAACCGCCCCCGACACCGACGACGAAGCCGGCACCGACAGCGCCGTCGCCATCCTCCGCCCGCGCACCTCCAACACCGAGCGCGTGCTGCGAGTCGCGGTGCCGGTGGCCATGCTGGTGCTGGCGGTGATCGCCTGGCACCTGATCGTGGTGCTCAACGGTATCCCGAAATACATCCTGCCGACGCCGGGCGACGTGGTGACGTCGCTCTACAACGACTGGCCGACGCTCGCCCCCTCGCTGCTGGTGACGCTGCGGATCACCTTCACCGCGCTGATCCTCGCGCTGATCGGCGGTGTCGCGATGGCGATCATCCTGGTCCAGAGCAAGTGGGTGGAACTGGCGCTGTTTCCGTTCGCGGTGATCCTGCAGGTAACCCCGGTCATCGCCATCGCCCCGCTGCTGCTGATCTATGTGCCCGACACCCAGACGGTGCTGCTGATCATCGCGTTCCTCGTGGCGTTCTTCCCGATCCTCTCCAACATGGTGACGGGCCTGAAGAGCGTCGATCACAACCTGCTCAACCTCTACGATCTCTACGGCGCCTCGCGCTGGCAGACGCTGATCTATCTCAAGCTGCCGGCGTCCCTGCCGTACTTCATGGCGGGCCTCAGGATCGCCGGCGGCCTCGCGCTCATCGCAGCTGTTGTCGCCGAGTTCGCCGCGGGTACCGCTGGCCAGGGCTCGGGCCTCGCGTTCCGGCTGCTCGAGTCGCAATACCGGCTGAACATCCCCCGGCTGTTCGCAGCACTGATCCTCCTCACCGGCACCGGCATCGCCATCTTTGGCCTCACCTCGTTCATTGCCTGGCTGTCCTTGCACCGCTGGCACGAGAGCGCCATCAAGCGGGAGAATTGAGCGTGCACGGCACCCCTGCCCTCGCAACCGGCAATGTCACCCTCCGCAACGCCCGGATCCCGAGCGCTGCGTTGGGCAAGGCCGGCAGCGGTGCCATCGAGAACGTCGATATCGAGATCCTGGATGGCCGCATCGCCGCCATCCGCCCCACCGGCTCGGCCCCCGTTACCGGCCCGAGCCATGATCTCGATGCCGGCCTGATCCTCCCCGCCTTCGTCGATATCCACACCCATCTCGACAAGGGTCACATCTGGCCGCGCAAGGAAAACCCCGACGGCACCTGGCTCGGCGCCCTGCTCGCCGTCGGCGCCGATCGCGAAAGCAAGTGGGCCGCCGCCGATATGGAGCGGCGGATGGATTTCGCCCTGCGCTGTGCCTATGCGCACGGCACCGCCGCCATCCGCACGCATCTCGATAGCGCCCCGCCCCAGCACGAGATCAGTTGGACGCTGTTCGAGCAGATGCGCGAGCGCTGGGCCGACCGCATCGAGTTGCAGGCCGTCTCCATCACGGGCCCGGACACGCTGGTGAACCCGGCCGAACTCGACGCTGTCGCCCAGCAGGTGAAGGCTTCGGGCGGTATCCTCGGCGGCTCGGTCGCCGAATATGCTCGCTCCAAGGAGGCCATGCTGCGCGTGGTCGAGAAGGCCGGCGAGCTCGGGCTCGATCTCGACCTCCACACCGACGAGACCGGCGATCCCTCGGCGCACGCCCTGCTGCATCTCGCCGAGGCGGTGCTCGAGACCGGCTACACCGGCAAGGTGATGGCCGGCCATTGCTGCGTCCTCACCGTGCAGGACGAGCGCACCCAGCGCACCACCATCGACAAGGCCGTCGAAGCCGGCATCGCCATCGTCTCGCTGCCGATGTGCAACATCTACCTGCAGGACCGCAGCAACGGGAACGGCGCCGTCCGCACCCCGATCCGCCGCGGCGCCACTCTCCTCAACGAATTCAAGGCTGCTGGCGCCGTCGTCGCCATCGCCTCGGACAACACCCGCGACCCGTTCTACGCCTATGGCGATCTCGACGGCGTCGAGGTGCTGCGCGAGGGCGCCCGCATCCTGCAGTTCGACCACCCGCAGGATCAGGCGTGGGACTGGGTGCGCGCCGTCGGCTCAGCGCCTGCCGCGCATGCCGGCTTCACCTACAAGGCAGTGATCGCGCCCGGCGCGCCCGCCGACCTGGTGCTGTTCCGCGCCCGCAGCTGGACCGAGCTCAACGCCCGCCCGCAACATGACCGCATCGTGCTTCGTGCCGGCAAGGCCATCGACACGAGCCTTCCCGACTATCGCGAACTCGACGACCTGATGGAGTAAACCATGGATATCACTGGCTTTCGCGCCGCTCTCGGCGACATTCCGGTCGAAGACAACCCGCGCATCGTGCAGCAGAAGAGCCGCGACCATTACTGGTATTCGCCGCGCCTGAAGCAGCAGCTCGAAGGCGTCACCGCTGAGATCGTGGTCTCGCCGCGCTCTGTCGACGAGGTCGTCACCGTGCTGCGCGAAGCCTTCAAGTACGACGTGCCGATCACCCCGCGCGGCGCCGGCACCGGCAATTACGGCCAGGCCATGCCGCTGTCGGGTGGCGCCATGCTCAACCTGATGAACCTCAACAAGGTCATCAAGATCGAGCAGGACCGGGTGCGCGCCGAAGCTGGCGTCATCCTCGAGCAGCTCGACGAGCAGACCATCCACGCCGTCAACGGCGAGCTCCGCTTCCACCCCTCGACCTATCGTATGGCCTCGCTGGGCGGCTTCATCGCCGGCGGCTCGGGCGGCGTCGGCTCGATCCGCTGGGGCGGCTTGCGCAATTTCGGCAACATCCTCGGCCTCAAGGTCGTCACCTGCGAAGCCGAACCGCGTGTGCTCGACCTGCGCGGCCCCGACATCCTCAAGGTCGCCCACGCCTACGGCACCAACGGCATCATCGTCGAAGCCGAGATGCCGCTGACCGCGCATTACGACTGGGTCGACATGATGGTGGGCTTCGACACCATCCAGGAAGCCTGCGCCTTCGCCGAGCAGGTGGCGCTGCAGGATGGGCTGTTGTGCAAGGAAATCTCGCCGGTCGCCGCGCCCATCGCGCACGACTATTTCAACCGCCACCGCCCCTACATCCGCAGCCGCGAGCAATCGGTCGTGCTGCTGATGGCGGCTCCTGCAGCCGTCCCCGCACTGGTCGATTTCGTCGCCTTCCACGAAGGCGACCTGCTCTATCGCGCCGACACCCTGACGCCCGAGGAAAAGGCCAAGCTGCCCCCGATCTACGAGCTGGCCTGGAACCACACGACGCTCCGCGGCCTCAAGATCGACCCGACCATCACCTACCTGCAGACCCAGTACCCCGACCTCGACCATGTGAAGAAGATCATCGACATCTTCGGCGAAGAGCTGCCGATGCATATCGAGATGACCCGCTTCGACGGTCGCGTCGTGTTCTCCGGCCTCCCCATCGTCCGCTACACCTCGGAAGAGCGGCTCGAGGAGATCATCCGGATCCACGAAGAGAACGGCTGCCTGGTCTTCAACCCGCACCGCTACACCCTCGAAGAGGGCGGCATGAAGCGGACCGACCGAGCGCAGCTGCAGTTCAAGAAGGAAGCCGATCCCAAGGGCATCCTCAACCCCGGCAAGATGATCGCCTGGGACGATCCGGATTTCGATTTCGAATCCGGCCGTACCTGGCTGTTCACCGGCCTCTACACGCTCGGCGGCGCCGCCGAATGAGGGTGCTGGTCGTCCACGCCCATCCGGTCGAGACCAGCTACAACCGCGCGCTGTTCAACGCGACCTGCGAAACCCTTCGGGCGAAGGGCGACGAGGTTGATGCGCTGAACCTCTATGACGACAACTTCATCGCGGCGATGAGCCGCGACGAACGGCTCGGCTACCACGACGTGCCAGGGAACCTGACGCCGCTGACCAAGCCCTACGTCGACCGCCTCCGCGCCTGCGACAAGATCGTTTTCGTCCACCCGGTGTGGAACTATGGCTATCCGGCGATCCTCAAGGGCTTCTTCGACCGCATCTTCCTGCCGGGCGTCTCGTTCGTCCTCGAAGGCGGCGACGCCAATGACAAGGGCAAGCTCGTCCCGGCGATGAAGAACATCAAGAAGGTCGCCTACATCACCACCTATGGCGGCGATCGCTTCCGCACCATGATCATGGGCGATCCACCCCGCCGCCTCGCCATGCGCTGGGCCTGGGTCACCTTCGGCACGCTCCTGCCGCCAAAATACCTGGCGCTCTACGACATGAACAACCAGACCGAAGCGGGCCTGAAGGGCTTCATCGAGAAGGTTAAGCGCGAGATGGCGAAGTTCTGAGGGCTTTGGGCGAATTTGCACCGATGCCTCAGTCATCTCTCCCCTTGCGGGAGAGAAAGCGATTTCTTGGGCTTAGCGCCTGCTAAGCCTTAGAAATCGCAAGAGAGGGGATCGTGGAGGGCACGATGGCTCCGCACCCCCCTTTGCGAAAACTAAGGACTTAGCTGCGCTAAGCCCAAGTTTTCGCTTTCTCCCCCGCCAAGGGGGAGAGGGGCATCGAGTCAGCCGCGCTTCAGAAACAGCCAGTTATCAGCCGAACTTCCATCCGCGCTTGAACTGGTAGAACACGTGCATGCCGATCTTGGTGTTCTTCTTCATGCGCGGCGCCCAATGCGGGTAGACGTAGGTGGCGTGGTAGTGGGTCGAGTAGCCGACTTCGGCCAGGTATTCCTTGCCCGAGATCACGTCCTTGGCGATTGCCATGGCCTGCTTCCAGGATTTCTGGTCGGTCACCTTCTCGGGGATGCCGTCGCAGGCAAAGGAGAACTGGCAGGCGTTGCGCTTACTCTGGTTCTGGAACACCACGCCGCAGATCGTGTCGGGATAGAGCTTGTGGTAAACGCGGTTCATCACCACCTGGCCCACCGCCACCTGGCCGCGATAGCTCTCGCCGCGTGACTCGAAATAGATCGCAGTGGCCATGCACCAGACTTCCTTGTCGGAAGCCTTCTTGCCCTGCTTGCTCATCACCGAGCCGTCGAACACCGTCGCCGGTAGGTCGGCCCGCGCATAGGCGAGCTTCTCCGACATCGTGTGGGGCACCGGCACATCGCTGCCGGTGCCGGCAAGGCCTTCGATGGCATCGAGCGCGGGGGTCGTCAGCGCGGGGTCAATGGCCGCAACGGCTACCGGTATCTCGGCTGGGGCCTTGGCCTCCACCTGGCTCTTGGTCCAGGTGGCAAGGTCGGCCTTGGCCGTCTCGACGGTCGCCGGAGCCGTGCCCTTGGGGTTGCGTGCGGCCGCGATCTTGGCGCGGATATCGGCGAAGCTGGCGGTCAGTTCCGCCAGTTGGACCACCGGGCGGGCCCGATCCTGCTTCAGCGCACGATTGGCGCCGACGAAGCTCTGCGAAAGGAAAATGTTGTCG
Organism: Devosia sp. P2_G7; assembly: GCF_056403495.1. Lineage (NCBI taxonomy): Bacteria > Pseudomonadati > Pseudomonadota > Alphaproteobacteria > Hyphomicrobiales > Devosiaceae > Devosia > Devosia sp. P2_G7. Next base: position 23,504 of record NZ_JBFUFI010000006.1, on the reverse strand, counting down.
ATCGAGCCGGTGATGACCACATCCGTGCCGGAACGACTGAGGCTCGGCCGCGTTAGGCTTGCCTCATATGCCGAACTCGACCCCATGTCGGGGGCGTGAGCGGCGCCGGTCAAGCCGGCGACGGCGAAAATTGCGAGCGCGAAACCTGCGCATGCCTTGAGTGCGGCGAGCTCATTGCGAGCACGGCGCATCGGGGTGGTCCGGTATGGGGCCATCAGAACGCTTTACTATCCACGCGAACGCAACAAACGACGCGCCGGCATTTCAGATAAACTGTGACGCAAATGCCGGCCTTCGCGATAATGCGGGTTTAGGGTTAGCCGACCGTAAACAGGGGAAATTTGGCGTCAGGACGGGCCGGAGATGGCCACGAAGGGGCTATATCCGGGCGAAATGGGGCAGCTGGGCTGACGTAAATGCTGCCGGCTATTGCGCCAGCGTCAGCCTCGCCACCGGCACCCGATATGGCGAGCAGCTCACGTAATCCACATCCAGCCGGGCGAAAAACCACAGCGAGGCCGGGTCGCCTGCATGCTCGCCGCAGATGCCGATCTTCAAGTTCGGGTTCGCCCGCTTACCGCGCTCGATCGCGATGGTGATCATCTCGCCGACGCCCTTCTGGTCGAGCGTGACGAACGGATCAAGGTCGTAGAGGCCCTTCCGCTGATAAGCCGAAAGGAACGCCGGCGCATCGTCGCGGCTGATGCCGTAGGTGGTTTGCGTCAGGTCATTGGTGCCGAACGAGAAGAAGTCGACATGTTCGGCGATGTCCCCTGCCCGCAGCGCCGCGCGCGGCAGTTCGATCATGGTGCCGAAGGCGAAGCGCTCCCGGGCCGCCGGCGGTAGCCCGGCCTGCTCGACGATGGCGTAGGTCTGGCGCTTAACCTCCACCACCTCGCTGACAGTGGAAACGAACGGCACCATCACCTCGAGCGTCACCGGCTCCGACTGCTTGGCCGAAGCGGCACGCACGCCGGCGCACAGCGCCTCGATCTGCATCTTCAGGATCTCGGGATAGGTGATGGCGAGCCGCACGCCGCGGTGCCCCAACATGGGGTTGGTCTCGGCAATACGGTCGAGCCGCATACGAAGCGCACGCACCTCGAGGCCGAGCGACTGCGCCGTCTCCTCGATATCCTCGTCGGTACGCGGCAGGAACTCGTGCAGCGGCGGATCGAACAGCCTTACGGTTACCGGCCGCCCCTTCATGGCAAGGAAGATCGAGGAATAGTCCGCGGTCTGGAAATCGACCAACCCGGTCAGGGCCTTGGCGCGATCGTCGGCATCTTCCGACAGGATCAGCCGCCGCAACGCCACCATGCGCTCGCGCGAAAAGAACATGTGCTCCGAGCGCGCCAGGCCGATCCCCTCGGCGCCAAAGCTCAGCGCCGTATTCACCGCCTCCACCGTCTCGGCATTGGCCCGCACCTTCACCCGGCGTGAGGCGTCGGACCAGCCCAGGAGCTTCCCCATCGCGCCGCCAATATGCGGCTGCGCCAGTGGCAAGGCGCCCAGATAGACCGAGCCGTCGGTGCCGTCGACCGTGATGCGGTCACCCTGACGGAATTCCTTGTTGCCGATGCGGCAGGTCATCTCCGCCTGGTTGACGCTCAGTGTCCGCACGCCGGCAACACAGGGCTTGCCCGTGATACGCGCCACCACGCCCGCGTGACTGGTCATGCCGCCCCGGGCGGTCAGGATGCCGGTCGCCGCCTTCATCCCTTCGATGTCGGTCGGGCCGGTCTCGGTGACGACGAGGATGCAATGCCGGCCGCGCGCCTTCATCCGCGCCGCATCCTCGGAGTTGAAGACGATGACGCCACTGGCGGCGCCCGGGGAGACACCAAGTCCGGTGGCGAGCACCGCGGCGCTTTCAGGCGAGCGGAGCCGGGGATGCAGCATCTGCTGCAGGCGCGCCGGGTCGATATGGGTCACTGCCTCGCGCTGCGTCCAGCGTCCACGCGCCACACGATCAACGGCGGCTTCGAGTTCGGCCGCCGCCGAAGCCGGGGCGGCACGAGCCGAAAGCAGGCGGACCGTGTCGCCCTCCACTGACACTAGGCAGCTCAGATGCTGCCCAGCCGCCGCATCCAGGAGATCGACGAACGCCGTTGCAGAAGGCGGCAAGGGACCGAACGGCGTGCCATTGACTGGCGCCGGGCCAAGCACTCCCGTCTGCGCGTCGCGAGTGAGGAACTGCCGAACGTCCCCGTCGGCCATTGCCTGGACAATGACGATCTGCCGCTCCGGGCGCGGATCGAATGTGGCGTAGGACGCAAAGGCATCCGAGATGGCCTTTGCCAACGGCCGTGCCGGGTCGACGGACTCGGCCTCGTTGGCAGGCGGGCTCAGCCCCGGCCGTGCCGGCATCAGGCCCGAACTGTGCGCCGCGCTCGACGTGCGCACCACCAGCGCAGGCGGCCGGCCATCGCGGCCAACCAGCCGGAACAGCGTCGCCACCCAATGGATGCGCAGCCGGTCGTCCTTCGCCTTGCGCTCTTCCTGCAGGGCGTTCCAGGCGGCGCGGCTGATGACAATGGTCGGGGCAACGGGCAACCCGGCTTCGGCAGCGCGGCTCAGCCACAAAGCCTTGCCGACCAGCAACCCGTCCTGGATCGAGGAAAGGTTCGCCTTGCCCGTGGCGGGCGCGATCGCGAACATCTCCATTGCCAGGGTCACCGGGGACACCTTCCGCCAAGTTGCGAAACATATTGCCGTTCAGGCCGTTGCACCGCAACTGATCACTTGTGATCGGCTTGACGCACCGTTGCCCGTGCCCTTGGGTCGCGGCATTGCTACCTTGACTTGCCCGGGCATTGAACGCATCTGCTCTCCTATGCAAACAAGGCCGCACTTGGACATTACGCTGTGTGCGCCGCGCGGTTTCTGCGCCGGCGTCGATCGCGCCATCCAGATCGTCGAACTGGCGCTCGAGCGCTACGGCGCGCCGGTCTATGTGCGCCACGCCATCGTCCACAACAAATACGTGGTCGACGGGCTCAAGCAGAAGGGCGCGGTGTTCGTCGAGGAGCTCGACGAGATCCCCGATACCGGCGCTCCCGTCGTGTTTTCCGCCCACGGGGTGCCCAAGTCCGTGCCGGCCGGCGCCAAGGCGCGCAACATGTTCTTTCTCGATGCGACCTGCCCGCTGGTGTCGAAGGTCCATATCGAGGCCAACCGGCACCACAATGAGGGCCGCGAGATCGTCCTCATCGGGCATGCAGGCCATGTCGAGGTGATCGGCACCATGGGCCAGTTGCCCGATGAAGCCATCACGCTGATCCAGACGGTCGAGGAAGCTGAGAGCTTCGTGCCCCGGGACCCGGCCAAGCTCGCCTACGTGACGCAGACGACGCTCAGCGTCGACGACACCTCCGCTATCGTCGAGGTGCTGCGCCGGCGCTTTCCGACCATCGCGCTGCCGCACAAGGAAGACATCTGCTACGCCACCACCAACCGCCAGGAAGCGGTGAAGCGGGTGGCGCCGAATGTCGACGCGATGATCGTGGTCGGCGCTCCGGAATCGTCGAACTCGGTCCGCCTGGTCGAAGTTGCGCAACGCAATGGCTGCCCCAATGCCTCGCTGGTCGAGCGCGCCGACAAGATCGACTGGAGCAAGTTCGAGGGCATCAAAACGCTGGGCATCACCGCCGGCGCCTCTGCCCCCGAGACGCTGGTCGACGAGGTCATCGAGGCCTTCGCGCAGCGCTTCGACATCGCGGTCAGCGCCAGCGGCGAGCAGCGCGAGAGCATCGTCTTCAACCTGCCCCGCGAACTCAGAGCCCAGCCCGCCGCATGACTGACCTGACCCTCTTGGAAACGGAGCGGCTGGTCCTCTCCGGCTGGCGTGCCGACCAGATCGACGACCTCTACCGCCTGCATGGCGATCCGACGGTGGCGCGCTATCTCACCGGGCACGGACAGCCGTGGAGCAAGGCGGACATGGACAAGGCGCTCGCCCACTGGATCGCGCTGTTCGAGCGCCAGAAGATGGGCAAGCTCCGGGTGACGCGGAAGGCCGATGGCGTGCTCGTGGGGCGCTGTGGCTTCGGTATCTACGGCGCCGACGAGATCCCGGAGATCGGCTACTCGCTCTATCCGGAGTTCTGGGGCCAGGGCTACGTGTACGAGGCGGCGAGCGCTCTCAGGGACTGGTATTGGCGCGACACCGACCGCGACCATTTCCTCGGCATGGCGGACGCGCGCAACGAGCCCTCGCTGAAGGTGCTGCGCAAGCTCGGCGGCGTCTACACCCATACGGGAGACAGCTACGGCCATCCCGATGTCGAGTTCTACCGCTACGATCGGCCGCCCGCATGAACTCTGTTATCATCCACACCGATGGCGCCTGCTCAGGCAACCCCGGTCCCGGCGGTTGGGGCGCCGTGCTGCAGTATGGCGACACGGTGAAAGAGCTGAAGGGCGGCGCGCCGCTCACCACCAACAACCAGATGGAACTCACCGCCGCCATCGAAGCACTGACCGCGCTGAAGCGGCCGTGCGAGATCGAGCTCCACACCGACAGCAATTACGTCAAGGACGGGCTGACCAAGTGGATTCACGGCTGGAAGAAGAACGGCTGGCGCACAGCTGACAAGAAGCCGGTCAAGAACGTCGAACTCTGGCAGTCCCTCGACGCCGCCACCCAGCGCCACAAGATCAACTGGCACTGGGTCAAGGGCCACAATGGCGACGAAATGAACGAACGCGCCGACCAGCTCGCCAACGAGGGTATGGAGCCGTTCAAGGGCAAGAAGCGGAAGTCGGAAGGGCTGATGCCGCCGGTTTAAGCCGGCCGGGCGGCCAGTTCGTAGTGGACCGGGTCGCCGAGCATGCGTTCAAGTGAGACCAGTAGCGCCCGCCGAATGTCTTCCAACACTTCCGGATCGATAGTCAGCAGGCTTTGTCGGATGGCGTCGCGCCAGGCCGGGCCACGATCCCACGCCGTCATGTAGGCGTCGGCGAGGGCGTCGGTCTGGCGGGTCTGGACCATGGCCTGCATGATCTCCGTTGCCTGTTGCACATCCTTGCGACTCTTTCCGAGACCATCGTTGTCCGTGAGCCGGCGCGTGGCGACGATCAGCTTGTGGATGGCATAGCGCTCGGGAGCAGGCACCAGCACAGGCACGCCGGCACCATGTAGAAGCACGGCGCGAACTGGCTCATGAATCAGAAAGTCGAGGAAGCGGAGCGGTTGCGCGGCGGTTGCTCCCAATGCCGGCATGGCGGCAGGCCGATCGGTGTGATCGTCCGAGCCGGTGTTGGGAGTGAGGAACTCGACCTTGTAACCCGAGCGGGTGCTGTACTGCGTGGTGTAGCGTCCATCATTGCGATGCGGAATCTCCCGGAAGGTGGGATCCACCTCGCGCAACACGTCGAGGATGAACGGCATGCTGTCGTCGACCGCATTGGCGATCGAATGGAACTGGGCGAAGTCGGCATCGCCGGTCTGCATGATCGCGCCGGGCATGCGGACACCCAGCAGCGCCGAGTAGCACTGAAACGCCACCGTACCGATCAGCACACCGCGAAGCCGGAAGAAACCAGCGCGAGAGAGCGCTTCGACGATGTTGCCGGCGAGCGGCTGGGGGCGAGGCAGGTAGGCTTCGCGCACAAGCGTGGAAACAAGGCGCGAGCGGACGCGGTAGTCTTCCTTGAGGTCCTTGAACTGCTCGACGCGCCGGGTGATCTCCTCATCGTCGGAGGGGCCGACGTAGGTACGACGCTTGGCCTGGACGTCGCCGGGTTGCTTGGGCGCGTCGTAGTACCAGAATTTCCTGCCCTTGACCTCAACAGCTACGAAGCGTCCATCGAGTTCGAACTCGGACGTGAAGGCGGCATCGAGGCTGCGTTGAGCGAGTTCCGAGTAGAGGGTCTGGTAGGGCAGATCGAGCTGTTTCATCGTGTTATACCATTTTCGCGAAAATGGTATAACACAGGTTCCGGTCCGGTTATACCATTTTCGTGAAACTGGTATAACTGCCGGCGAAGCTGGGCGTCATGAGCAATCGGAGAGCTGCTTATGACCTGCGCGTTGCCTCCGCTGCCTCGCGGTCGCATACTCCCATAATGCGCCCGCTCCACCTCGCCGCCGCCCTAGCACTGCTCGCCACCCCCGCGCTGGCGCAATTCCCACCGCCCGGCGTCTACTCCTGTGTCAGCGAGAATGGCGCCAATCTTGGCGAACTCACGCTGTTCGTGGCGGGCGACTATTCGTTCAAGAACGTCGACGGCAACAGCGCGAGTGGGCAGGTGGCATCGGCCGGCAACGACGTGAACCCGCTCTCGGGACCGCTCAAGGATATGCAGCTCGTCGGCGTGTTCGGCACCGACGACACCGGCAAGACGAAGTTCCGGTTCACCGGATCGGATGGCCTCGAGGTGACGTGCAGCTAAGGCTGCCGCAGGCCGTCAGTCGGCGGCCCCGCCGCCCGCTGTCTGCAGCCAAGCCTCACCGCAGGCCTTGGCGAGATCGCGGATCCTGAGGATGTAGCTCTGGCGCTCGGTGACCGAAATGGCGCCGCGGGCGTCGAGCAGGTTGAAGTTATGGCTGGCCTTGATGACCTGCTCATAGGCCGGCACGGCAAGCGTCTGGCGATTGCCAACGGCACCCTTCTTCAGCAACGCCTTGCACTCGTCCTCGGCATCCTTGAAGTGGCGGAACAGCATGTCGACGTCGGCGGCCTCGAAATTGTACTTCGAGAACTCCTGCTCGTTCTGCAGGAACACGTCGGCATAGGTGACCTTGTCCTCGCCGCTGCCGCCGTTGAAGTTGAGTTCCATGATGGAATCGACGTTCTGCAGATAACAGGCCAGGCGCTCGAGCCCATAGGTGATCTCGCCCGGCACGGGCTTCGTCTCAAAGCCGGCGACCTGCTGGAAATAGGTGAACTGGCTCACTTCCATGCCGTCGCACCAGCATTCCCAGCCGAGCCCCCAGGCGCCCAGCGTCGGGCTCTCCCAGTCATCCTCGACGAAGCGAATGTCATGCAGGCTCGAATCGAGGCCGATCTCGGCCAGCGACTGCAGGTAGAGTTCCTGGATGTTGTCGGGCGATGGCTTCAGGATCACCTGGAACTGGTAGTAATGCTGCAGCCGGTTCGGGTTCTCGCCGTAGCGGCCGTCCTTGGGGCGGCGCGAGGGCTGCACATAGGCCGCCTTCCAGGGCTTGGGGCCAAGCGCGCGCAGCGTCGTCGCGGTGTGGAAAGTACCGGCGCCCATCTGCATGTCGTAAGGCTGCAGGATCACGCAACCCTGCTCCGCCCAGAAGCGCTGCAGCGTCAGGATCAGCCCCTGGAACGAGTTCCTGGGGTCCATGTGGGCGGGTAGGGAGGTCATCGGCGGGCGGTCCGGCTCTGGAATTGCGCGCGGAACCTAGTGGGGCCAAGGCACCGGGTCAATTCCGCTGTTCATTCGCCATGGTGCTGCATGGCTGGAAACCGCTCCGGGTGCCTCGCGATATCGACGACTTCCCAGGCCGCAAGCGCAATCATGATGCAGGTGGCGGCGGTAGACAGCAGCAGCGGCGACAACCCGCTGGCCAGCGGATAGAGCGCGAGCATCAGGCCCAGACCGATGAGGCGCGGGATCGACCAGTACTTGAACACGGCCAGCTTGAACAAGACGGCGCCGACGAGGAACAGTGCCGGTCCACCGATCAGCACCAGTATCGCGGATGTATCGAGGTGCCCATCCGGATGGGCCAGCACCATTTCGTCCCCGACTGCCGAAACGACGATGCCGGCGATCAGCAGAATGGGGACGTAGGTGTAAGCAAAGCGGGCGATGCCACCGGGATCGTCCGAGCGCCCTATGGCCGCCGCTGCGGCTCCGGCATGCTGGCCGAAGTAAATCCACCACATGGCGATCGACTGCAGCAGCGACACGGTCATCGCCAAGATCAGCGCCGGCGTCCACTCGAGTTCGGTGAAAGCCGTACCGGTCACCAGCACCGACTCGCCCAGCGCGATCATCACGAACAGCCCGCTGCGCTCGGCCATCAGGCCGCCATCGATCGTCCACTCATGCGTGTCGGAGTGACCCAGCCCCGGCACCCAGAAGTTCACGATAGGCGACATCGCGTCGAGCAGCACGGCGATGAGCCACAGGTAGAGGCGCAGATCGCCCTCGGCGAAACCGCCGGCGAGCCAGAATACCGCCGAAGCGCCATACCAAATGGCAATGCGCACGAAGTTCTGCCTCAGCGACGCATCCCGTCGGACCGCCCAGAGCATGAAGGCCGTGCGGCCGAGCTGGAACACCACGAAGGCCAACGCGAAGGCAAGCCCGCGCTCGCCAAAGGCCTCGGGCAGCGCGCTCGAGATCACGAGCCCCACACCCATGAGGATGAACAGTAGCAGCCGCACAAGCGGCTTTTGCGGGTCGAGCCAGTTGGTGATCCACGCAGTGTCGATCCAGGCCCACCAGATGGTGAGAAGCAGCATTCCTGCCCTGAGGGCGCCGCTCCAGGTGAGGTCTTCGAGCAGCGCGTGCGATATCTGGGTGACCGCGATGACGAAAACGAGGTCGAAGAACAACTCGACCGATGTCACCTCGGCGTGGTGTCCCGCCCGCCGGCTGCGCAGCAAACTGTCGACCATTTCCCGACTCCAGTTTGCCGGAAGGCTAGCCGGGGGCCATCGTCCTGTCTTCGGGAATCTAGCGCCCGTCACCCTCGGGCGGTCGGAACTTGCCGTCCTTGTCGCGCTTCAGCGTGATGACGTCGGGGCGCTTGCGCTCCTGCAGGTCACGCTCGTGTTTCGCCTTGTCGATTTCCTTGAACTGTCCGGTCCAGTCGCGCCAGATTTTCCGCACACCCCACAGGATGGCGAGGATAATCGCCACGAAGATCAAGACGCGGAGAAGGGTGCCGGTCATGGCTAGAGCCCCAGCCGCGCCCACACGGAGCGGTCCTCGATGTTGGCGGCAACGTCGCCGGCCAGCGCCGCCAAGCCGAAGCCCGGGAGACTGAAGAGCCTGCGCTTGGGCCCGATCGGCAGCAACTCGACCTTGTCGCCGTAGCGCGTCTGCAGCACTTCATGCAGGTCGCCGAGGCCATCGACCAGGCCCAGTTCCAATCCACGGATGCCACTCCAGAACTCGCCGGTGAACAGCAGGTCATCCGATGCCTTCAGCCGGTCGCCACGACGCATCTTCACCCAGTCGATGAACACCTGATGGATGTCGGTCTCCATCTGCCTGATGCGCTCCACGTCCTCCGGCTTCTCGGGAAGGAAAGGATCGAGCGTCGACTTGTTGCGGCCCGAGGTATGCACCCGGCGATCAACACCAACCTTCTTCAGCGTCTCGACAAAGCCGAAGCCGGCGAAGATCACGCCGACAGAGCCCACGATGGACGAGGGATCGGCGATGATCTCGTCACCGGCAGTAGCAATGAAGTACCCGCCCGAAGCCGCGGCGTCCTCGACGAATACCAGCACAGGCTTTTCGTGCTGATCGGCAAGATCACGGATGCGCTTCGAGATCAGCCGCGATTGCACCGCCGAGCCGCCCGGAGAATTGATGATGATGGCAACCGCCGGCGCGGATTTTACCGCGAAGGCGCGCTTCAGCAGCGGCGCCACAGTCTCGATGTTCAGCCGGCCGGGCCGCTGGTCGGCAGCGATGACGCCATGCAGGCGAACCACCGGCACCACCGGACCGCCCTGCCCCATCTTGCGCTTCATCCAGGACCGGAGACCCATGCGATACCCTCGTTTTCGACCGGGCAGATGTATGTGCCTCGGCGCGGGATTACCAGATGAGCCGCGCCGTGCCGCGGAAGATCGCGTCGAACTCTGGGCGGAAGGCTCGGCCTCTGGGTTCGTGCAAGGCGCGAGCCGCCATCAGCGTGAACGGCGCACGGGAGCCCTTGATGCCGCGCACCAGCACCCGGCTGGCCGGCTCGCCCTCGCGTGGCAGCAGCGGCAGCACGCTGACGGCGCCGAAGCGCCGGGTGAAGGCGGTCAACAGCAGCGGCAATGCCTCTGCGACATGAATGAAGATCACCTCACCGCCCGGCGCGGCATGGGTGGCAGCGGTCTTCACCCAGCGATCGAGAACGTCGTCGTCCATGTGCCGTGCGTCGGCGCGCTGAGTGGACGGCGCCGAGCCCCGGCCTGGATCGAAGAAGGGCGGGTTGGCGATGACGGTGGTGAAATGATCACTGGCCAGCCCCGCAGCGGCACGAACCCGGCCCGGCGCCGTCAAATCGAGCTGCAGCACCTTGCTGCGCTGGGCCATGCCGTTGGTGCCGAGGTTCAGCACCGCAAGCGCCGCCATTGCCGGATCAGCCTCGACTAGCGTCCCCGTGAGGTCCACGAGCTCGGCCATGGCGACCAGCGCCGCGGTGCCGGCGCCGGCGCCGAGATCAAGCAGGCTGCGCGAGCCGGCGCCCACCGACGCACCGAGCAGCACGGAGTCCAGCCCAGCGCGAAAGCCCCGCTCAGGCTGCGACACGGTGAGGCGGCCACCCAAAAAGGCGTCGCGCGTCAGCGTTTGTTGTTTTACAAGATCGGTAGCTTCGTCTAGGGACATCGCACCATCGCGACAGTTCGCATGCGCCCGACTATAGGGTGCCGGATGCGTAGCTCAAACCGGGGATTTCATGGCTCTATCGGCGGCAGCGGCAAACGAGGCGACGACGAACGCCGGCGCGCTTGACCGGCTGGTCGACGCCACCCGGACCGGCATGGATCTCGTCAATGCGATGATCCTCGAAAAGGCCAGCTCGCATGTCCAGCTGGTGCCGGAAGTGGCGCGCTATCTCATCGATGCGGGCGGCAAGCGGCTCAGGCCAATGCTGACCGTCGCGGCCTCGATGCTGTTCGGCCGTGCCAATGGCAGCGAAGTGAATTTCGCCGCCGCCGTCGAGTTCATGCACAATGCCACCCTGCTGCACGACGATGTGGTCGACGAGAGCGAGATGCGGCGCGGCCGGGCGGCAGCGCGGATGAAATGGGGTAACCAGGCGAGCGTCCTGGTGGGCGATTTCCTGCTCGGCCAAGCCTTCATGATGATGGTCGACACCGGCAATGTCGAAGCGCTGAGGGTGATCTCGCAGGCCGCGACGATCATCGCCGAGGGTGAAGTGCTGCAGTTGGCCAAGACGCGCGATCTCAGCACCAGCGCCGCCGACTATGACGAGGTGATCGGCGCGAAGACGGCCACGCTGTTCGAGGCGGCGACGGAAGTGGGTGCGATGGCCGGCGGCGCCGACGCGGCCGGTCGCGAGGCGCTCCGCAACTACGGCCGCGAACTGGGCTTCGCGTTCCAGCTGGTCGACGACGTGCTCGACTATCGCGGCGAAAGCGGCACCCTGGGCAAGAACACCGGCGACGATTTGCGCGAAGGCAAGATGACCCTGCCGGTTATTCTGGCGCTGCAAACGGCGACACCGGCTGAGCGCGACGTGCTGGTCGCGGCACTGGGCGTCGTGGACGCCGGGGAAACCCAGCTCAGGCAAGTCGTCGCGATCTTCAATCGTTACGACACCCTTGGCCGCACCATCGAGCAAGCCGGCACTCACGCCCGCCGGGCTCGTGAGTCGTTGAAGCAGTTGCCCCCCAGCGAGATGAAATCGCTTCTCGGCGAGATCGCCGAATTTACTGTTGCGCGGGCGTATTAACACTTATACGGCCGCGGCGTTTTCCTCTGCCGCGGCGGCTTTGTGGCAAGCGCGCAACATTTGGCCACAGTTCTTTCCGCATCCCGCCACAATTAATAGACTCCCAACAATCGACCCCCTATCGAGTGGTCCATTGATTTGGGAGATTTTCTATGTGGACGAAGACTAAAATTGCATTCGCCAGCGTGCTGCTGTTGAGCGCGGCCGGCGCCGCCAACGCTGCTGATCTGATCGTTGACGAAGTCGCCGTCGAAGCGGCGGCACCCGTCGCTGACTGGACCGGTGCGTATGTCGGCGGTCACGTTGGCTGGGTCAGTGGTACGGTCGACTGGGAGCTCGTGCCCCCGCCAGGCCCGTTCGGTACCTACGACATCGATGGCTGGTTGCTCGGTGTCCAGGGCGGCTACAACTGGCAGGTCGATACATTTGTGCTCGGCGTCGAAGGCGACATTTCTCTCGGCAACATCGTGAGCGACCCGGATCTCTCCGGCTTCATCGATCGCCAGATCAACTGGACAGCTTCGCTGCGTGCTCGCGCCGGCGTGTCGTTCGACGCCGTCCTCTTGTATGGTACCGCCGGCCTCGCAGTGGCCAACAGCACTACGGAGATTTTCGGCTTTGCCGATGACACCAACACCCATGTGGGTTGGACCGTCGGTGTTGGCGCGGAAGCCATGGTTGCTGAGAACGTGTCGGCCAAGCTTGAGTACCGCTACAGCGACTACGGCAGCCAGACCTACGACTACTTTATTCCGTTTGGCCCGGGCTTCAATATCGAGTCCGACAGCAACATTGTCGCCCACAGCATCACCGCGGGCGTGAACTTCCACTTCTGATCGTACCGATCAGCATCATTTCGCAGCGGCCCCTTCGGGGGCCGTTGTCGTTTTCAGCTGATCACCGGAGCCGCTGCGACCCAGTATTGCGGGTATTTCGCGCGCATGTCGTGGGCGGCCTGATGGGCCTGCGCGGCGGAGCCGAAGAGGCCGAACACCGTGCCGCCGGAGCCGGACATGCGGGCCAGCGCGCAGCCATCCAGCACCCGCATCTGCCGTAGCAGGTCACCGATCGCCGGCACCAGCGCGACGGCCGGAGCCTCGAGGTCGTTGCGAGTCTCGGCCAGCCACAGGCCGAGCTGCGCCGGCCGGGTGAGCGGTTGCGGCAGGGCCGGCATTGGCGGGTTGGTGCGCTGCTCCAGCCGGCGGAACACGTCGGCGGTGACCACCGGGATCAGCGGATTGACCAGCACCAGGTGAGTGGGGGGAAAACCGCGCAGCGGGTGGAGAATTTCGCCGACGCCACGCACTTCGCAGGGCCGCGACAGCAGGCAGGCTGGCACATCGGCGCCGAGCGTCAGTGCAACCGCCCGCAGGTCGGCAAGCGAGAACTCGCCCTCCGCGATGCCCGCAAGCAGGCGCAGCATCGCTGCGGCGTCGGCCGAACCGCCGCCAATGCCTGCGGCGACCGGCAGGTTCTTGGTCAACGAGATATCCAGCCCGTTGGGCAGGCTCTCCGGCCAGCGGGCCCGGAACGCGTTCACTGCCCGCGTCACGAGGTTGGAGTCGCCTCCGCCCGCCGCTGCGGCGAAGGGACCGGTGACGCGCAGGCGATCGGCCTTGGCGGGGTGCGCCGAGACCTCGTCGGCGACATCGACGAACACCACGAGGCTCTCGAGCTCGTGGTAGCCATCGGCGCGCCGGCCGGTGACATGCAGGGCGAGATTGACCTTTGCGGGGGCCGCCTCGGAAACGGCGGCCACGGCGGTGCCTTGCGCCATGTTACTGGGCGGGCGCGGCCTGGCCTTCCGCTACAGGGCTTGCATCGGGCGCGGGGCTAACGGCATCGAGACCGCCCGCGAGCTTCTTGGCCACCCGCTCCTTCACCGCGCCGGTGGTGTCGACGGCCGCGGCGATGTTCCACTGGAACCGAGCCTCGAGCTGGCGCCCGGCCCGCCAGTAGGCATCGCCGAGGTGGTCGTTGATCTCGGGATCGGTGGAACGGAGCTGCACGGCGAGTTCGAGCTGCTGCACCGCGTCCTCGAAGCGGCCAAGCCGGAAATAGGCCCAGCCAAGGCTGTCGATGATGTAGCCGTCATTCGGCGCCGCCGCGACTGCCTTCTGGATCATGTCGAGCGCCGGCATCAGGTTGATGCCCTGGTCGACCCAGCTGTAGCCGAGATAGTTCAGCACCTGGGGCTGGTCGGGGTTGAGCTCGAGCGCGCGCTTGAAATCACCCTCGGCCTTCTCCCACCGCTTGTCGCGCTCGTAGGCAATGCCGCGCACATAGTAGAAGCGCCAGTCGCCCGGAGCGTCGCCACCGGCAACCGCAAGCGCCTTGGTGTAGGTGTCGGCCGCCTCGGCATATTTCTCGGCGGCGCGCTGCATGTCGCCGAGCACCGAAAGCGCCTCGAGATCCTTGGGGTTGGTGGCGACGATGTTGCCGAGCTTGCGGATCGCTTCGTCGCGATTGCCCATGGCGTTGAGGTTTTCCGCCACCCGCACCACGGCCATCGGCTTCATCGGCGAGTCGGCCGGCAACTTGTCGTAGATGGCGTTGGCAGCGTCATGCTGGCCCGCGCCATCGAGCAGCTGGCCATAGACCAGGTCGATCACGTCGGACTTGGGATCGAGATACATCCCGAGCTGCAGGAACACTGCCGAGACATCGGGGCTGCCCTCGCGGGCCAGCGCCACGCCGACCGAATGGAACATCTCGGCTGCGCCCGACTGCACGTCGGCCGCAAACACGCCGGGGCGCTGCTTCAGGTCGAGCTTGGCCTTCACGGCAGCGACGAGCGGATGGTCGAGCCCCTGGGCCTCGAACTTGGCGATCACTTCCTCGGCCTCGTCAAAGCGGCCGGCATTGCCCAGCATGCGCGCATAGGCCTCGACGATACGGGCGACGAACGGGTCGGTCTCGTATGCCTTGGCGGCGTATTCCAGCGCTTCCTTGCTCTTGCCCTCGACGTCGGCCATCAGCGCGCGGTGGAAGACGAGGAAATCCTCGAGCCCGCCCTGCCCGATCTCGTCGAGCACCTTGTTGGCCTCATCCGGCTTGCCGTCGCCGAGCAGCGCCCAGGCGCGCAGCAGCCCGCCGGTGATCCCGGCAAAGGTATCGCCGCCGACATTCTCGAGTTCCTTGGCCGCGGCGCCATAGCGGCGCTGCTTGACCGCCTCGGTGCCGAGGACGAGGCTCGCCAGGTCGTTCGGCGCGCTCAGCTCGAGCATGTGCTTGGCAACGCGCGCCGCGTCGGACACCTGCCCGTTCGCGGCATAGGCGATGAAGCTGCGCTCGATGATGATCGGATTGTCCCAGTCGCCCTCTGCGGCGGCGCGGAAATAGCGCGCTGCGTCATCTGTGCGCAGATCCGAAAGCGCCTGCCGGCCGGCGAGGTAGCTGCCGGTGACGCTGTTATCCCGCAGCGGGAACGCGGTCGATTCGAGCGCCATGGCACCGCCGATGGTGAGCATGGCGGCGAGCAGAACGCCGGAAGCGAGACGGGCTTTTTGGGTCACGAGGCTCGAAAACTCCGAGGAGGGCAGGAAAGCGCTGACTAGCCCAAGAAACATGGGCGATTTTGCGACTGCGCCGCAAGGGGCAGGCACGATGACGTGACGGCGTCCGGCCGCCTACATTCCGGAATAGTTGGGTCCCGACCCGCCTTCGGGCGGCACCCAAGTAATGTTCTGTGCCGGGTCTTTAATATCACAAGTCTTGCAGTGCACGCAGTTCGCCGCGTGGATGCGGAACACTGGCGCCCCGCCTTCCTCGGTCACTTCATAGACCCCCGCAGGGCAGTAGAGCGGCGCCGGCTCACCATAGCGCGGCAGGTTCTCCCGCACCGGCAGATCGGGGTCAGCGAGCTTGAGGTGCACCGGCTGGTCTTCGTCGTGGCTGAGGTTGGCGAGATAGACCGAGGCGGCGCGATCAAAGGTCGTCACGCCGTCCGGGCGCGCATAGGTCCGCGGCGTCACTGCCGAGATCGGCTTCAGCCCCTGGTAGTCAGCCTTACCGTGCTTCAGTGTGCCAAAGAGCGAGAAGCGGAACAGCGCCTCGCACCACATGTCGAAGCCGCCCAGTAATACGCCGAGATACGTGCCGAAGCGGCCCCAGAACGGCTTCACATTACGCACCGGTTTCAGTTCAGCGCCGATACCGGTTGCCAACACGCTGTCGTTCAGCTCCTCGAGCGTATCGTGCGCCCTGCCCGCGCCGATCGCCGCGGCGACCCGGTCGGCGGTGGCCATGCCCGAGCGGATGGCGTTGTGGATGGCCTTCAGCGCCGGCACGTTCATGAAGCCCGCGGCGCAACCGATCAGCGCACCGCCCGGAAAAGCGAGGTCCGGCACCGACTGCAGCCCGCCCGAGGTCAATGCGCGTGCGCCATAGCTCAGCCGTCGCGCGCCCTGCAGTACTCGGGCAATCGCGGGATGGCTCTTGAAGCGCTGGAACTCGCCGAATGGCGACAGCGTCGGGTCCTCGTAGCCGAGGTGGACAACAAAGCCGAGATAGAGCTTGTTGCCCGCTGTATGGTAGGCGAACCCGCCACCGGAAGTGGCATTGTCGAGCGGGAAACCGAGATAGTGATCGACGCGCCCCGCCTCGTGATGCTCGGGGGCGATCTCCCAGACTTCCTTGATGCCGAGCCCGTAGAGCTGCGGATCGTGCCCGTCGGCAAGGCCGAAATGGCCAATCAAATGCTTGGCCAGCGAGCCGCGGGCCCCTTCGCCGATCAGCGTGTATTTGGCCCTGAGCCCAATGCCCGCGGCATAGGTCCCCTTGGGATTGCCGGCGTGATCGACGCCGAGATCACCGGTGATGATGCCTTCGACCCGGCCGCCCTCGCCAGTCAGCACATCCACTGCCGCGGTCATCGGGAAGATGTCGACGCCGAGGCCCTGTGCCTGCTCGCCGAGCCATTTCACCAGATCGCCGAGGCTGACGATCACCGCATCGGGGACCTTCATCTGCGGCGGGATCATCAGGCCCGGCAGCGGGACATCGGCGGTGCCGGTGAGGAAGTGGAAGGTATCGCGCGTGACATCGGGACCAACCGGCGCCCCCATGTCGCGCCAGCCGGGCAGCAGCGCATCGAGCCCTACCGGGTTCATCACTGCGCCGGAAATTATGTGTCCGCCCAGTTCAGCTGACTTTTCCACTACTGTGACCGACAGGTGCGGCGCCACCTGCTTCAGCCGGATGGCCGCGCTCAGCCCCGCGGGACCAGCGCCGACGATGACCACATCGGTCTCGAGGATCTCGCGGTTGCCGGCGTCGGCCAAGGTCACATCCCATTCGAATATGGCGGGGGAAAGCGGGCTGTGACATAACAGAACAAATGTCCGAAAATCGACCGCTAAATGACGCCGAAGCCCGCGCGGCGCTCGACTGGTATCGCGCCGTCGGCGTCGATTTCGCCGTGGGCGAGGAGCCGGTCGATCGTTTCGCCGCCTCGGCAGCGCCGTCGCGCGCGCGTCCGGCACCAGTTGCCGACGTTGCTCAGACCGCGACGCCGGTGCCCGCACAGGCTCCGATAGCGATCTCGCTGACGTCGGATCCGACCGAAACGACTGCTCTCGCGGCCGGCGCCACGACGCTCGACGAGCTCCGCGCGGTGATGAACGCCTATGACGGGTGCCTCCTTAAGAAGCGCGCCACCCAACTGGTGTTCGCCGACGGCAATCCCGAAGCCGAGATCATGCTGGTGGGCGAAGGCCCCGGCGAACAGGAGGACCTGCAAGGCAAGCCCTTCGTCGGCCGCGCCGGGCAACTGCTCGACCGCATGCTGGCAGCCATCGGGCTAGACCGCACTAAGGTCTACATCGCCAACATGGTGCCCTGGCGCCCGCCCGGCAATCGTGACCCCTCGCCCGAAGAGATGGCGCTCTGCACGCCGTTCCTGCTGCGCCAGGTCGAGTTGGTGGCGCCGAAGTTCCTCGTGACCCTCGGCAACGTCCCGACCAAGTCGCTGTTCCAGACCCAGAACGGCATCACCCGCATGCGCGGCCAGTGGCGCGACCTGACGATCAACAGCCACCAGACCCGTGCGCTGGCCACCTTGCACCCGGCCTATCTGCTGCGCACTCCGGCGAGCAAGGCGCTGGCTTGGCGGGACATGCTGAGTTTGAAGCAGGCGATGGATGAGACACGGGCCTCTGCCGGCTAGTCCGTGCGGCTGCCGTGGCCACGAGCCGTTATCTCCTGCGACCAAAGCACCAACCCACATCGCTATTTTGACGGCGACTTAACGCTCTCGCGCAGAGAATAATCGCGGCGCTTGAGTATCCTGCCCGAATTTGGTCCGACTCCACGGGCAAGCGCCTCAGGACCAAGAACCGCAGAAAGCGCCATGTCCTCCGCCCTCAAGATCTATGCCCTGTTCATCGGCTCGGCACTCCTGATGTTCGGAGGCGGCCTACAGGGCCTTCTGCTCTCGGTGCGCGGCGCCGAGGAGGGCTTTTCGCTGACCGCGCTGGGCCTCATCGGCACCGGCTGGTCGGTGGGGTTCGTCGCCGGCTCGATCACCGTGCCGCTGCTGGTGAAACGGGTCGGGCACATTCGTGCCTACTCGATCATGGCGGCGATCGGCACGGTCACGATTCTCCTTAACCTGCTCTGGGTTCAGGACATCGGCTGGATCGTGCTGCGCGCTTTCTCCGGCTTCTGCTTCGCGGGCGCCGCGATGATCGTCGAGAGCTGGCTCAACGAAGTCGCCGACAACCGCAGCCGCGGCACCATTTTCTCGGTCTACACCACGATCAACATGGCAGCTTCGACGGTCGGCCAGCTCGCCATGGCGGTCACCGGCACGTTCGGGCACATCCCGTTCGTGGTCGGCGCCATCGCCTTCATCTGCGCGCTTCTGCCGTCCGCGCTCACCTCGACGCCGCAGCCGCGGCCGATCTCGTCGGCCCGGCTTGACGTGGTGCTGCTCTACAAGACCTCGCCCCTGGCGGTGATCGCTGCCTTCGCCTGCGGCATGGCCAACGGCACGTTCGGCACGCTCGCCCCGGTCTATGGCTTCGAGCAGAAGCTCGATGCCTCGACCATCGCCTACCTGTTCGCCGTCACCGCCGTCGTCGGCGCCGTGGCGCAGACGCCGTTCGGCCGGCTGTCGGACAAGATCGACCGCCGGCTGGTGATCGTCGGTCTCAGCGGCTTCTCGGCCGTCGTCGGGCTGCTCACCGTGCTGATCAACCCCAGCAGCGGCGTGCTGATGTTCATCCTGTTCGGGATGTACGGCTTCGGCGCCTACCCGCTCTATGCCATCGCCGTGGCGCACGCGAACGACTTCGCCAAGGAAGGCGAGTTCGGCCGCGTCGCCGGCGGCATGCTGCTGATCCTCGGCATCGGCCTCGCCATCGGTCCGATCATCGCCAGCTGGGTGATGAACACGATCGCGCCGGTGGGACTGTTCATCGTCACCGCTACGTTCCACGGAGCGCTGGCCGTTACAGCGTTCCTCAGGATGAAGGTGCGGCCAGTGCGCGACGCGACGGGACGGGTCCGGTTCCGCGCCATGAGCGCCGAGAAGGGCGTGTCGCCCGGGACAGTGACGCTCGATCCCCGCGGTGACGAAAGCCAGGCGCCGCGCCCGACTGCAGCTCCTGCGGCACCTGCGGGCGAAGCCGAGATCATCGTGCCTGATCCGATCGAGCCGGTGGTGCTTGCGCCCGAGCATCCCAAGCCCGATGCTCCAGGTGACACGACGAAGTCGGACAAGCCGAAGCCGGAGTAGAGAAATGTTCAAGAGCGAGCTCGACCAGAGCAAGCCGTTCACCCCGCTGTCGATCGCGGTGCTCGCCGTATCGGATACGCGCACGCTCGAAACCGATACCGGTGGAGCGCTGCTGAAATCGCTGATGGAAGCCGACGGGCACAAGTGCTTCGAGCGCGCCGTGGTGCGCGACGACATCCATCAGATCCGCGCCAAGGTGATGGAGTGGGTGGTGAACCCGGCCATCGATGCGATCATCACCACCGGTGGCACTGGGTTCTCCGGCCGCGATGTGACGCCCGAGGCGCTGGAGCCGCTGTTCCAGAAGCGGATGGAGGGGTTCTCGGTGCTGTTCCACCAGTACTCTTCGACCACCGTCGGCACCTCGAGCCTCCAGTCTCGCGCCACCGGCGGCCTGATCGGCGAGACGTTCGTCTTCGTCCTTCCCGGCTCGCGCGGCGCCTGTCGCGATGCGTGGGAGGGGATCCTGCGGGCCCAGCTCGACAACCGGCACAAGCCCTGCAACTTCGTCGAGCTGATGCCGCGGCTGGCCGAGCGCTAGGAACGGCGCTTCGGCCCCGGCGTTGTCCTTCGAAGGAGAACTCCGATGATCCGCAAGCTCAAGTCCGGCGAATACCGGCTCTATTCCAAGAAGACCGACCCCAAGACCGGCAAGCGTCGGAACCTGGGCACCTTCGACACGCGCGAAGGCGCCGAAAAGCACCAGCGCGAAGTGCAGTACTTCAAGCGCCACTGACAACCGACCCTCAGCGCGCTATCTTCCGGCATGCCCAGCAAGGACCAGAAAATCACCGTCGCCCTGACGCGCAAGCAGACGGCGCCGCGCAACGTCGCCGCCAAGGCACTGCGTGAAGGGCAGTTCCAGCCCAAAGTGGAGCCCGGTCCGAAGGGCTACAAGCGCAAGAAGAAGCACAATCAGGACCCGCTGCTCGAAACCGAAGAGCCAGACGAATAACTTCATTGCAGTTAATTCAGTTGATTTGCTGAATTCCAGTTTATCCCCAAGTTTAGCTCGCGCCGCGAACTCCTTCCAAAAACACGTTCATTTCCCATTCAGCCGGCGCAATTCAATTGCGATGCCCTACCGTCCGGTGCCACTTTGCGGCACTCAGGGCGTCACATCGGGAGGGCTCCATGACTGGGCTGATCATTCTGGCGATCGTCGTCGCCGCAGTTGGCTACGCGATCTTCATCTACAACGACCTGGTGTCGAAGCGGCAGCTCAAGGAAGAGGGCTGGTCGGGCATCGATGTGCAGCTGAAGCGCCGCACCGACATGATCCCCAACCTGATGGAGACGGTGAAGGGCTATATGGGCCATGAGCGCGAGACGCTCGAGGCCGTCACCAACGCCCGCGCCGCGGCCACCGCCGGCGCCAATGCCGGCCCGGCAGAGCGCAGCCAGCTCGAGGGGGCGCTGTCAGGTGCTCTCGGCAAGCTGCTCGCCATCGCCGAGGCCTATCCAGACCTCAAGGCCAACACCACCTTCCTCGAATTCCAGAGCGCGCTGCAGAACGTCGAAGACGAAATCCAGCTGGCCCGCCGCTACTACAACGGCTCGGTGCGCAACCTGAACACCGCCGTCGAGAGCTTCCCCTCCAACGTCGTCGCCAATGCCTTCAAGTTCGAGAAGGCGGAGTATTTCGAGCTGGAGAACGAGGCCGACCGGGCCGTGCCGTCGGTGAAGTTCTAAGCGCCGGTTGTTCAAAATGGAGAAGCTGGTGGCTGTGGACCCCCACCCCTGTCCCCTCCCCCTGCCGGGGAGGGAGACGAAGGAGCCGCTTGCTCCGACGTTGCGGCAGCCGCCGCCAATTCGGAGGGTTTCCCTCCCCAGTAGGGGGAGGAAACAGGGGTGGCGGTCCACAGCCACCGGGTTCGCGGCCGCTCTATTGGCGCTGTTTTTCGCCCTCCTCCTCGCCCTTCCGGCCACCGCCCGCGAAGCCATCACCTCATTCGCCTCCGCCGTCACCCTCCTCGCCGATGGCTCGGTCGACGTCATCGAGACCATCGAGGTGAACGCCGAAGGCTATGAGATCAAGCGCGGCATCTATCGCGACATCCCGTTGATCCTGATCAACCCGGACAACTCGCGCCTCCGCTCCAACCTCGCCGTGCAATCGGTCACTCGCGACGGCCGGACCGAGCCCTACTCGCTCGAAAGCATCGGGGCCGGCTTCAAGCGCATCCGTATCGGTGATGCCGATGTGTTCCTCAGCAACGGCCGGCACAAATACACCATCCGCTACACCATGACCCGGATGGGCCGCATCTTCGCCGATCATGACGAGCTGTTCTGGAACGCCACCGGCAATTACTGGAACTTCCCGATCGAGGAGGCTGTCGCCTCGATCACCCTGCCCAAGGGCGCGGTGATCGACCGGCTGGTCGGCTACACCGGCCCGCCCGGATCGATGGAGCAAGCCGTCACCATCACTCGCACCTCGGACAACACTGCGATCTTCCGGGTAAACCGACCGTTGGCCTCGGGCGAAGGCGTCAGCGTGGCGGCGTCGTTTCAAAAGGGCATCCTCACCGAGCCGGAGGGACTAGACGCGCTGCTGTTCTGGCTGAGCGACCACCGCGACATCGTGGTGCCCGTGATCGCTGTCGGCCTGGTGCTGCTCTACAACCTCCTCGCCTGGAGCGCCGTCGGCCGCGACCCCAAGAAGGGCACCATCATCCCGCTGTTCCACCCGCCCAAGGACTTCTCACCGGGGCTCGCCGAATATGTCGACGGCATGGGCTGGGCGAAGGGTGGCTGGACTGCCTTCACCGCCTCGATCTTCGACCTCGGGGTCAGGGGCCTGGTAAAGATCGACAACCCGGGCAAGACGCTGACCGTCACCACTACCGGGAAGGAGCCGCCGGACGATCTCGGGGCGGCCGAGCGGCTGCTCTTCAACTACTTCAACTCGCAGGGCAAGGTAACGGTCAACACCACGACAGGGCCGAAGCTCAACGAGACCCGCGGCCAGTTCGTCTCGGCCATCGAGACCGAGAACCGGCAGGTCTACTACAAGAACAACACCGGCTACGTGGTGCTGGGCGTGGCGCTGTCGGTGGCGATCCTTCTCGCCATGGTGCTGTTCGACATGCTGGACCCGATCACCCTGGTGTTCGCGGGCGCCGGCGCGCTGTTTCTGGGCATCCTCGCCGGCATCCTGAGGGGCCTGTGGCGCAGCCCGATCCTGTCGAAAATCATCTTCGCAGTGTGGGCAGTGATCTTCGGCGGGAATGTCCTCGGCGCGGCCGGCAGCTTCTTCGGCGACTTCCGCATCGGCGAGTTCCGCCCCGACATGGCGCTGATCGGCGCCGCCTCGATCATCTTCATCAACGTGGTGTTCGCCGTGCTGATGCGGGCGCCGACGGTGCAGGGCCGCAAGGTCATGGATCAACTCGACGGCTTCAAGATGTACATGAACACCGCTGAGAAGAATCGCCTCAACATGACCAACGAGCCACCGATGACGGTGGAGCGGTTCGAGCGCATCCTGCCCTACGCCATCGCGCTGGGCGTCGAAAAGCCATGGTCGGAGCACTTCGAGGGCGAACTAGCGCGCAACGCGGTGGCGGACGCGCGCAGCGGCAGCTACTCGCCCGGCTTCTATTCCGGCCGCGACTGGTCGAGCGGCTCGGGCAGCTTCGCGAACACCGTTTCCTCGGTCGCCAGCGGCATGAGCGCCGCGATGGTCGCTGCGCAGCCGAGTTCGTCATCGGGCTCTGGCTTCTCCAGCGGCGGCGGCGGAGGCGGCGGTTCCGGTGGTGGCGGAGGCGGTGGCGGCGGGGGTGGATGGTAGCCTGTAGGCAGCGCGCAGGTTGGTGACGCACCATCTGAACACACATCCGCCCTGCAGTGGTCGGAGCTCGATCTTGCCACAACCACCGCCCGGCACCTCCCCCTCTGACGGGGGAGGATGGGAGGGGGTGAGCGGAGCCACAATCACGAGGCCGGGCAAGGCGTTGCGAGAATCTTGCGCCGATCTATCCCCCCGCTCCCCACCCATGCGATTCTCCCCCCATCCGCTGCACCGAAGCGAGATCATGACGAGTGGTTGGTGCGGGGGAGACCGGGTGGGCTGCGGGTCGCTGCAGTTCAGGCGGAAACCATCACGGCAAGGACCGGTTCGCCGGTCAAGCCGCT